>DNGG01000123.1 GCA_003486675.1 Cyanobacteria bacterium UBA11372 | reverse complement strand
TTGCTGACTAAGTTTTACACTGGGCCAGCTCAGTTTTTGGTTAATAATTATGTCAGCAGCATTCCCTACGAAACTTGCTGGTGTTTGTTGTTCTTTTGGTTGATTCCCACTCGCAAGGCGGTGCAACAAATTCCGATTTGGGTTTTCATCCTCACCTGCATCCTCGAAGTTTTGCAACTTTGGCATCCGCCGTTTTTAGAACTGCTGCGCTCTAACTTACTGGGCAAACTAATTTTGGGCAGTCAATTTGACGCTTGGGATTTTATTGCCTATGTTATAGGCAGCTTTTTGGGTTGGTTATGGTTGCGGCAAATTTGGCAGATAAGCTATGAAAAAACAAGTCAAGGTTAAACCGAATTCCAAACGTCAAAGTATCGAAGAACAACCCGATGGTAGCCTTACGGTACATTTAAAATCGCCGCCAGTGGATGGTAAAGCGAATGAAGAGTTAATAGCACTGTTGGCAGAAAGGTTTAAGGTGTCAAAATCAAAAATTAGCATTAAGTCAGGTTTAGCGTCAAAAACTAAACTGGTTGAAATTGATACGGATTTGTAGGGTGCTTTAACTCAGATGCACCAGTTGCCAGTCGAGCGAGGCAGAGCCTCGTTGTTTCGTTCCCAGGCTCTTGCCTGGGAACGAGATCGGGGAAAAAGTTAGCTTTTAAACTTGAGTAATGCTGATATGTCGTGGTTGCGCTTGAACTCGTTTAATCCAAGCTTGGATAGCAGGGAATTGAGATAGATCAAATCCGCCTTCATCGGCGACATGAGTGTAAGCAAACAAGCCAATATCGGCAATCGTGTATCGCTCTGCAACGAAAAAATTATGATGGGTTAAATGCTTCTCCATTACGGCGAGTGCTGCATATCCAGGTTCGCGTTTTTGATTGAGTGCTTCTCGATATTCCTCAGCCTTTCCTAAGATAGAAATCCAATATCTGGAAGTCGCAATAAAAGGCTCGTGACTGTACTGTTCAAAAAATAACCATTGCAACACTTGCGACTGCTCAAAATGGTCGTTAGGGAAAAAGTCTGTATCCGCACTGAGGTAAAATAGAATGGCGTTTGATTCGGCGAGGAATTGCCCTGAGTCTATTTCTAAAACCGGAACGCGCCCGTTGGTATTTTTACTTATAAACTCTGCCGTCCGGGTTTCTCCTTTGAGGATATCAACGTCTATCCTTTCAAAAGGAATGCCGATTTGGGTCAATAAAAGACGGACTTTATAGCAGTTACCGGAAGGCAAAAAGTCGTATAATTTAAACATGGTCATTTTTGAATTAAATCATTAGTTTAACATTTTAACCTGTGGCGAAATCGGGAGGATAAAAATATGTGCGGACGATTTAGCTTTACTCAGTTAGCGCAAGCGATCGCTGATTCATTCAACCTCACCTCAGTTCCTCCACTGTCGCCGCGTTACAACATTTCCCCAACCCAACCAGTAGCCACAATATTGCAAAATTCTCAGGAGAGCGATCGCGAGTTTAAATTATTACACTGGGGTTTAATTCCATCTTGGGCAAAAGAACCCAAAATGGGCGCTAAACTAATTAACGCCAGGGCGGAGACGGTACAGGAAAAGCCAGCTTTTCGTTCGGCTTTTAAGAAACGGCGCTGTTTGATTTTAGCCGATGGTTTTTACGAATGGCAGCAGCAAAACGGCAAAAAGCAACCTTATTATTTCCGGGTGGAAGATGGTAAAATGTTTGCTTTTGCCGGACTCTGGGAACATTGGACAAGTCCTGAAGGTGAGGCGATAGATTCTTGTACAATTATAACAACTGAAGCCAACGATATTTTACGTCCAATTCACGACAGAATGCCAGTAATTATCGACCCAAAAGACTACGAACAATGGTTAGATACAAAGCAGAAACCTGAAGCGCTGAAATCTTTGTTGCAACCTTATCGTTCAGATGTGATGACTGCCTATCCGGTAAGCGCAAAAGTGAATAATCCTAAAAATGATAGTCGGGATTGTATTGAGGCGATTTGAAGGAAAAGTAAATACTAAAATTATGAGAAAAATACGCTTGTTCATTGCTTCTAGTCTTGATGGATACATTGCGAGGACATCAGGAGAGGTAGATTGGCTATTCACCGACGCTGACTACGGTTATGCTGAGTTTTTTGACTCTATTGATACCGTAATCGTGGGTGGTAAGACATATCGCCAAAGCCTTGAATTTGAGGAGTATCCATTCAAAGGGAAGAAAGTTTTTGTTTTCTCCAAAACTATGCAAGGTAAAAATGACGACGTGGAATTTGTGGGGGAAGATATAAAAGACTTTACCAACAAGCTGCGCGAGCAGTCCGGTGGTGATATTTGGTTAGTTGGGGGAGCAGAGATTATTCATTATTTCATCAAAGCTGGTTTGCTGGATGAACTGATTCTTTCAATTCACCCAATTATTTTAGGGGATGGCATTCCATTGATTGTGAAAGATGCAAGTTTGGAAACAAAACTTGAGTTGAAAGAAGTTAAAACCTTTGACTCTGGATTGTTGCAAGTATCTTACAATTTCACGAATTAATTATAGATGTAGGGTGCGTTTCAGCGGTGTACGGCACCGCCACCACCATATATGGAGTGGGTACGTAATAAGCTGCGGGAGCATTTAAATCCAATAAAGAGGCGGGCTTTTCGGCCCACCCCACAAGAAAAAGGTAAAATTTGGCTCTCAAATTAGGTGCTCCCGCAGCTTATCCGTACAGATGTTTTGTCCTAGGGGCAAGGCAGCGAAAGTCTTTTGGAGAGAGGGAAATCTTGTCTATGCCGTGCCCCTACTGCTCCGAATACAGATGTTTTGTCCTAGGGGCACGGCAGAGAAAGTCTTTTGGAGAGAGGGAAATCTTGTCTATGCCTTGCCCCTACTGCTCCGAATACAGATGTTTTGTCCTAGGGGCACGGCAGAGAAAGTCTTTTGGAGAGAGGGAAATCTTGTCTATGCCGTGCCCCTACGGCTGGGTATTTTATATTAAAATGTTTCCAGCATTGACGAGGGATTTAAAATTAAGTTAATGCAGGCAATATGACAAAGCTCTTACTAATTGAATCTCCCGGTAAATTAAAAAAGTTAGGCCAAATTCTCGGAACAGGTTGGATTGTCAAAGCTAGCATGGGTCATATTCGAGAGTTAGCTGACGATGGGGAAGATGCTTTAGGGTTTGATTTAGAGGGCGATCGCATTCACTGTCGCTACACTCCCAGAAGCGATCGCGCTCGTTCTATCCTCAAGGAACTGCGGCAAGTTGTCCAGCAAGTAACTGAAGTTTACATCGCCACCGATCCCGACAGGGAAGGGGAAACCATTGGTTGGCACTTAGCGCAAGAATTGCGATTAAACCAACCTTTTCGCATCACTTATAACGAGATTAGCAAACCCGCCGTCATGGCAGCGCTTGCCCATCCAAAAACCCTCGACCAAAATTTAATCGCTGCCGGACGTGCTAGAGATTGTTTAGATAAATTGGTCGGATATAAAGGCAGCAAGCATTTAGTATGGGCGCTGAATAATGGGGCAAAATCAATGGGAAGGGTGCAAAGTGCTACCCTGCATTTACTGTGCCAAAGAGAAACAGAAATTATTACGTTCGTCCCTCAAGATTACTGGTCGGTTTGGGTTGAATATGTAGAAGGATTTAAAGCTTTTTATCGGGCAAAAGGGAACGAAAAGAAAGATGAAACATCCTCAGAACCCGATGATGCAGCGACTAAAACCGATGTCTTACCGGAATCAGACTGGGTAACTTCCCAAGCGGAAGCAGATCGCTTGGTTGCGATCGCTAAATCGAATCCGCATCAGATCGTTCAAGTTGAAAAGAAGACGATAAACCAATCGCCACCTGCACCTTTTACTACTTCTAGCTTGCAGCAAGCGGCGGGAGCAAAATTGCGCTTTGCCCCAGAATTTACGATGAAGGTTGCCCAATCTTTATTCGAGGCGGGTTATATTACCTATATGCGAACCGACTCGGTAATGTTATCTGACCAATTTTGCGCTGCGGTGCGTCAGTATTTAGAGCAAAACGATTCAGATAACGTACCCGCTAAAGTAACCCGACATCGTTCCAAAGCTGGCGCACAGGAAGCGCACGAAGCGATTCGTCCGACGGATGTGTATCTCACACCAGAGCAACTTTCCTCGCGAGTGAATGGGGACGAAGCTAAACTTTATGAATTGATTTGGAATCGTACCGTTGCTTCCCAATGTCGTGCAGCACAAATTGCGAAAACTCGAATTATTACTCAATCTGGAACGGCGTTTTGGGAAGCTAGGGGACAAGTTTTAATCTTTCCCGGTTATACCGTTTATTGGAACAATATCAGCGATGATAGCGAGTTACCAAACGTGCAGCAAGGACAGGTGGTAAATCTTAAACAAGCAGCATCCGATCAGAAACAAACTCAGCCACCGCCTCGCTATACCGAACCTAAATTAGTGCAGTTGATGGAGCGTAAAGGAATCGGTAGACCTAGTACTTATTCTCCCACAATTAAGACTTTGAAAGATCGTCAATATGTGGAATTAACTAAGGGAAAATTGCAACCGACTCAATTAGGGATGGAGTTGGATGCTTTTTTAGCGCAGGTTTTACCGGACTTAATCGCAGCGGAATTTACTGCCAAAATGGAACAGGAATTAGATGCGATCGCTCAGGGAAAACTCAACTGGGAGCGCTATCTAACCAGTTGGAACCGCGATTATTTTGCCCCAGCTTTAGCAAAAGCTGTCGGGGAAGTTGCCAAGGTAAAACGGAACTTACCTAATCAAAATACTGGGAAAAGTTCAGCAGCATCTTCCCAAAAGCAAGCAGATATTCAATGTCCCAACTGCGGGAGTCAAATGACCAAAGTTTCCTCCAAGTCTCAAAAGCTAAAAGCTGACCATTTCCTCAGCTGCGATCGCCAGACAGGCGGTTGTGGAACGGTGATGTTTTTAAATGTTAAAAGTGGGAATTACGAACTACCATTATCCGAGCGTAAATCTGGATCTAGTCCTAAATCGCTGAGCGAGTATTCTTGTCCGGTTTGTCACAATCCTCTGGAAGTTTACGAGTATAGTAAAGACGGTCAAGCAAAGGTGATGTTGCGATGTTGTAATCCCAAAACTAGACCGAGTAAGTGTAAAGATGTAGCATTCTTTAAAACGAAGCAAGGCAACTGGTGGTCGCCTAAATTTGGAGAGTTGAAACTACCTAAATGAACTGATTTTTTCAATTCACCCAATTATAGCGGTTTGCAACTTGGTGCAATACACTTATACAGGACTTACGCAAAGGATCTAAATGTAGGGTGCGTTAGCTTTAGCGTAACGCACCGCAACCACCACATATGGTGTTGCTGTGTAAGTCCTGTTATAGCCATTGTCAGTCAAATCAATCGGGGGTAGTAGGGAACATCAGTAAGTTTTGTCGCCAGCTCAAAGGCTTTCTCTTGCCGTGCCCCTACAATGTTGTGTTACTGTTAGCTTACGCTATCCAAATACCGATCGATTAGGGTAATGAGTTGAGCGATCGCTTGGTGTTCTTCTAACAGCAATTCCTTGAGTTGGCGCATCTGTTCGGTATTGGGAGGACGATGCACCAAATCATCAACGAAGTCCAGCAGGGGAGAGCGAAGGTTGCGCGAGAGAGCATTTTCGGTGTTAAGTTTCTCCCAGCGCTGCTTGGTAACCTCAAATCTCTCCTTCATTAAGATGGCTTTTTCTTGCTGTTGCTTGGCTTTTGCTAGACGCCTTTCGGTGAGAAGTTTGAGTCTTTGACATTTTTCTTCTTCAGTCATCTTCCTGTTTGCGAATTTCTCTTAGTTGCCGTTTTAACTCGTTTATTTCCTCAGTCAGTCTGCCAACTTGAGCTTCAAGAGAGTTAGTTTTGTCCTCTAGATCGTCGGTTCTGTTTTCCAGAATGTCAACAGATATATCCAAAGCTTCAACAAAACCCTCTAATGTATCTATTCGATCTGGTTGAGGCGTGTCGCCGTTGGGTTGGTTACCGTTGCTTCGATTGGTCATTGATTTTCCTCCTTGATGGGAGAAACAGGCGATCGCAAGTCTTGCAACTTATGTAGGTAAGCGATATGCACACCCCTAGCACTCGCGGAAAGCATCTGGTGTTACTGTTAGCTTACGCTATCCAAATACCGATCGATTAGGGTAATCAGTTGAGCGATCGCTTTGTGTTCTTGTAATAGCAGTTCCTTGAGTTGGCGCATCTGTTCGGTATTGGGAGGACGATGCACCAAATCGTCAACGAAGTCCAGCAGGGGAGAGCGAAGGTTGCGCGAGAGAGCGAATTCGGTGTTAAGTTTCTCCCTACGCTCCTGAGAAGCTTTTGTCCTTTCTTCGGTTTTTGCAAGGCGCTGCGCGGTGCGCTCAGGTGATAGACATTTTTTTCCAGTCATCCTCATCTCCATAAGCTTGCTTTTCTAACTTTGCCACCCGCTCTTTCAGCTGGTCAATATCATCTTCACTGGAATTCGCTCTGTTCTCTAAATTTTCGATCGATATATCCAAAGCTTCAACAAAACTCTCTAACGTATCCATCCGATCTGGTTGAGGCGTGTCGCCGTTGGGTTGGTTACCGTTGGTCATGGTATTTTCTCACTGCTTGATCGGGGAAACTGGCGCTTGCGTAGCTGACGCGCACAGAAACCCGGTTTCTGGGCAGAAACCGGGTTTCTGTCTAGACAGTGGGACTAGCAATCCTCCGAATCAAAATGCTCATCACTTCGCCCGGAGTAGGCGCAGGTAGCAACCGACTCCATTGACCAACATCGGCAAAACGCAACACGTGCAGGGTGTTGATAGTCAAAGTGACCCCGTAGCGAGATCCAATTACCAGCACCTTGACTTGTTCAAAGCTGCCGTTGCTATGACCAGGCAAAGTGTCTGCAAAGGGGTTTGCAGTCAGAATTTCCAGCGGAAGAAAGCATTTTAATTTCCCAATTTCTGCCATGATAAAATGAGCCTCCTAGCCATGATAGGGGGAAGTCGTCGTATCGTTGGTCTGGTACACCAGCGATGCGGCGCACTATTTGGTTAATGCCAACTCTACCACAAGTCTGCGAAATAGGATAGACCTAGCGCGCAATCGTCCAATACGTAGTTGCAGAGGTGCCTACCTCAAACACCAGTCAATTCGCCCATTGCCGGAGAATAAGCGGGAGTTGAATATCTTTTCGCAGTTTCTATAAACGCCGCAACATCTTCTTCCCTAGTATTAAAAGCAGTCACTAAACGCACAATTGTCGAACCTTCTCCTTCCCAGCGATAAAATTGAAACCCCTCACCATACAATCCTTGAATTACTGCTTCTGGTAATTCCGCAAAAATTTCATTAGCTTCAACTGGATGAAGTAAATTTACTCCTGGTATAGAATTTAATCCATCTGCTAATTTAGCTGCCATTTTGTTAGCATGACTAGCATTTCGCCGCCATAAATTATCTGTAATGTAAGCTTCTAACTGCGCGGATAAGAAACGCATTTTCGAGAATAAATGTCCGCCCCGCTTGCGCCGGAAGTGAAATGTTTCGGCTAGATTGCGGTTAAAAAAGATAACTGCTTCTGCTGCCATTGCGCCATTTTTAGTCGCGCCAAAAGATAGGATATCCACACCTGCACGCCAAGTAATATCGGCAGGTGTGTAGCGTAGGGGCGGGTTTAACAGACTATCTGACGCCTCCGAAGACATATTGGTGAAACCCGCCCCTACGATTGCATTGGCAAAGCGCGCGCCATCCATATGTAAGGTTAAATTATGGGCGCGAGTTACTTCAGAAAT
>DNGG01000425.1 GCA_003486675.1 Cyanobacteria bacterium UBA11372 | reverse complement strand
CGAACTTCCAGACGCCCTGGCGTGTCAAAATCCAAAATGGGGCGGACTTGAGCGAGATAAGTTTGGGCATTTTTTGCTACCTGTTCCGGCGTCAGTTGCTGGCGCACTTCTGATTTTCCGGTCGGATCGCCGATGCGTGCGGTAAAATCCCCAATTATAAGGACAGCTGTATGACCGGCATCCTGAAATGCTCGCATTTTCCGGACGGGGATACTATGACCTAAATGGATATCGCTACCCGTGGGGTCAATTCCCAACTTGACCCGCAGCGGTCGGTCGGTTTGAATTAAACGTTGAATTAAGTTCTCATCAGGATTGTCAGTATCGGGTTTATCGGGAAAAATCTCGCTGACGCCCCGATGCAGCCACGAGAAGTTTTCATTCATACTTGTAGATTGACGGGAGGCCATAGTTGAAAAATGCCAAGTTTGGTTTGCAAGGGTTTATTTAGCCAGATATCTGGTAAACTCAACGACTGTCTGGTTAATTTCACCCTTAGAGGTTGACATCACAATTGAGTAACAGCCAGACTACTATAACTGCATTCGTTGCCCTATTATCCATGCCACTGCGACCAAATTTGCCAAATGTGCCTCTTCCCCAATATATCCTGAGGCAGATGACTATAATTTTTTGGCAATATAACTCGTATCCGGGTGCTAGTCTTTAATCCCATGACCAAAACAGCGTTTAGAATCTTGCTGTCACGATAATAAATCGCTTACTAAGTTACGCTTTATTTCATTTTTGGTTGTTTTCGTTGAGGAAGTCAAATCGCCGTGTCGTCTAACACGCTCCGACAAAAGCAATCCGGCAACATTGCCTCTGGTTTTGAGTTCGTTCAAACCGTTGCCAAGGTAACAGGCGGAACTCTTTTGGGCATTACCATGCTCACCAGTTCGATTGTAGCTGGGGGATTGGTGGGCTTAGCCATTAGCTTTCGCAACCTGCCGGATGTGAGAGTTCTACGTACCTACGCTCCCACAGAAACAACTCACATTTACGGTCTCAAGGGGGACTTATTAACCAGCGTCCACGGCGAAGCTAACCGGGAAGTGGTGCCCCTAAATAGAATTTCTCCCGAACTCAAGCGCGCGGTGCTGGCAATTGAAGATAGTCACTTCTACTTCCACCATGGGATTAACCCCAGCAGCGTTGGTCGTGCTTTGAAAGCCAACTGGCAGAAGGGCGATGTGGTAGAAGGCGGTTCGACGCTGACGATGCAGTTGGTGAAAAACCTGTTTCTGTCTCACAAGCGCGCTTTTAGCCGTAAGGTAGCGGAAGCTGTCCTGGCAATACGCTTGGAGCAAATTCTCACCAAAGACCAGATTATGGAGTTGTACCTCAATCAGGTTTATTGGGGTCATAACAATTATGGGGTGGAAACTGCCGCCGAAAGCTATTTTGGCAAGCCAGCTGCCAATTTAAATTTGGCAGAAGCGTCGATGATGGCGGGTTTGATTCAAGCGCCTGAAGAGTACAGTCCCTTCGTCAACTATAAGGTGGCAAAACAGCGACAAGCGCTGGTTTTGAGCCGCATGAGAGAACTGGCGTGGATTACGCCTGCTGAAGAAGCGGCTGCCCGCAAACAACCCCTGAAACTCGGTAAAGTTACTTCATTCCAGACTTCCCAGCTCCCTTATGTCACCGATGCGGTGAAGCAGGAGTTGATTCAACGCTTTGGTCGCGATACGGTGCAAAAAGGTGGGATGCGGGTTCAAACTACGATCGATACAAAGTTCCAACGGATGGCGGAAGAATTTATCGCTCGCGAACACTGGAGACTGCAACGTCGCGGACTCTGGGGCACCGAACTAGCACTGGTAGCGGTCGATCCCCGCACCCATTTTGTCAAGGCGATGGTAGGGGGTTCGGATTACGAAAAGAGCCAATTCAACCGCGCGATTCAAGCCCGACGGCAGCCCGGATCTGCTTTTAAGCCGTTTGTTTACTATGCGGCTTTCGCTACGGGCAGATATACGCCATCCTCTATTGTCTACGATACGCCGGTGAGCTACCGGGATGGGGGCGGCTGGTACAGACCTAGAAACTATGACAATTCCTTCGGCGGTGCGATGAGCATTCGCGCTGCTATGGAAGTTTCTCGGAATATTCCGGCGGTGAAACTGGGACGCGCCGTAGGATTGGATAAAGTGATTGAGGTTTGTCGGACTCTGGGAATTAAGAGTCCGATGGAACCCGTGACTTCTTTACCCCTGGGTGCGATTGGGGTGACGCCGTTAGAAATGGCATCTGGCTATGCTACTTTCGCCGCGAATGGGTGGCAGTCGGATACGACGTTTATCGTTCAGGTGACCGATACTCAGGGTCAGGTGATTCTGGATAATACGCCGAAACCTAAACTGGTACTCGATCCTTGGGCAGCTGCTTCGATGAATAGTGTGCTGCGGAGCGTGGTGGTTTCAGGGACTGGGAAAGAGGCGCAAATCGGTCGTCCTGCTGCTGGCAAAACCGGGACAACTTCGTCTGAACGCGATGTTTGGTTTGTTGGCTACGTACCCCAGCTATCTGTGGCGATTTGGGTGGGTCGAGATGACAACCGACGCTTGGCGTATGGGGTGACGGGCGGTCAATATGCTGCACCCATTTGGCGCAATTTTATGTACCGAGCGTTGGATGGCGTTCCGGTAGAATATTTCCGACCCGCGTCGGACTTTAAGCGTCCTCGTCGCTAGAACAGGGGCTAGGAGCTAGGGAATAGAGCCAGCGCTAGTCTTTGTCCTCTAGGCTGTTACCCTAATCCCTCATCTTCCCTAGCTCCTATCTATGACTGTTTGTCTAGTTCCGACTTCATCCGTTCAAGGGTTGAGTGCATTTGGTCAAACATTTGCTGGGGCGTGACGCCGAATTGACCGAGTTGAGTTTTGAGTTGCTGTACTGTCATCTGCGCCATGAAGTCGTCGGAAAGTTCAAAGCGCTTCATGAAGACGCGGTAGCGCTCCATCATGGCTTCCATTTGCTCGATAAACAGCTTTTTGCCCTCGCGGTCAAATTTTCCGTAGTTATTGCCTAGTTGGATGAGGGATTGATAATCCTCAAATAGCTGTTTGGCTTCTTGCTGAACAATCTCAGAGTCAAAAAATCCCATTGCGCTTCCATTTAACTAAATATTATCAATTGGTCTATATTCAAAGGCTTCTGCTACCATTCTAGTCCAGCCCCGATCGGGGTTGAAATTATTCTTGGGTTGGTCAGGAGCGATCGCGCCTACCGCACGAATCCGCGCATCCGCAAACTTTAGCGAACGCGATCGCAGCAGTCCTTCCTCAATCAGGTATTATTACCGATCCCCTTCCCCCTGCCAACCAGCCTCTAGAGTTAAAAGTGCGCTCCTAGCATGTTAAGTAAGCCCAAAAGTCGAAAAGTTGCTGCCATTCTGGCTTTCGCCGGGACATTCATCCCGATAGCGGGACTCCACAAGTTTTATCTAGGACAACCCCTGTGGGGGATTTTATACTTACTTCTATCCCCGACGCCCATTCCCCACGTCGCCAGTGCAATTGAAGGATTTTGGTATTTAGTCCTTTCTTGGGAGCAGTTTGACCGCAATTTCAATCTCGATGGTGGAGGTAATACTATTGAATCAACCCTTGACTCGGAACGGGTGAATGCACTTGCGGATGGTTTGCGCCAGTTGGAAAGCCTGCGTCAAGAAGGGTTGATTTCCGAATACGAATTTGAACAAAAACGCCGACAATTGCTGGAAAGATTTTAGATTAGGTAATAGGTAATGGGTAATGGGTAATGGGTAATGGGTAGTGAAAAAAGTACTATACGCATTTTCCCTTTTCAGGTTTAATATTTGTACTCGAAGGCAAAAACCTCTCCCACCAATTACCAATTACCAATTACCAATTACCAATTACCAATTACCCACTATGACATTGTTTAACTGGCTAGGATCTTTTAGAAACATACCTCGTTGGCAGTCTTTGCGCCATCGCCTTCTTAACGATCCCTACTACCGAATGCAGTCGCTGGAAGAAGTGGCGATCGCTTCGTCTTTAGGTATCAAAATAGACGCCAATCAAGCGACGGTGGATGATTGGTTGCGCCTACCAGGACTGTCGATTCATCAAGCGCGATCGCTCGTTGAACTCAGTAACAATGGTGTTTTTTTTTACTCACTAGAAGATGTTGCCGCGGCCTTGGGCTTGCCCGTCGCCAGTTTAAAATATCTAGAACCAGTTTTAAGCTTCTATTACTACGACGCTGAAAGTATTTACACAACAAATCGGCGCGTCAATCCTAACACCGCTTCGGTAGAAATGCTGACCCAAATTCCGATTATTGACATATTTCTGGCTCAAGCGATCGTGCAAAATCGATCTGCCGGTGGTCAATATCGCAATCTAGCAGATCTGCAACGCCGTTTATCTTTACCAGGAGATACGATCGGCAATTTGATGCACTATCTGAGATTTTAATAAATTTAAGATGGGAGATTGCAGATTGCAGATTTGATGCAGTTTTAAACCTTCAATTTCCAATCCAAAATCTCTTTAAATCCTTAAATCTGCAATCTAAAATCTTAAATATTAAATTATACCAATCCGATTCAGAGGCCAAAAGCGAAAAAAGGCTCTACCAATCACATTTTCTTTCGGTAAAAAGCCCCAAATATGGGAATCATTGCTATTATTTCGGTTATCACCCATGACAAAAAGTTCATTTTGTGGTACTTGTTTTGGCCCCCATTGATAGTTGGGAGGTTCGGCTATATACTTTTCATCTAAGGGTTTTTGATTGATATAAACTTTGCCGTTTTTGACGCTTACTTCTTGTCCGGGTTCGCCAATGGTGCGTTTGATAAATGCCTGATCTTTAGCGTATCCCTGAAGTTGCAGTTGAGTTTGCAAAGGTGCGGGAGGTTCAAAAACGATGATGTCGCCCTTCGCGGGTGGATGGAAGCGGTAGGAGATTTTTTCCACGATTAAGCGATCGCCCACCTGTAACGTAGGTAGCATAGAATCCGAGGGAATGTAGCGCGGCTCGGCGACAAAGATGCGAATCAGCAGCGCCAGACTCAAAGCGATCGCCAGAATTTGAACATTTTCCCGCACTTGATTTCCCAAGCGCACCCAACGCGGCGTTTCAGGTAACTCTTTTTCTTTTATATCCATTGACATTTTCAGGAATGGTGCAACCGATAGCAGTAGGGGCACGGCATTTTAAATCTTTTGGTAGCAATCAAAAGTTATTGGGCGCCGTGCCCCTATCTGCATTGAAAATCATACCCTACCTGGAGCGCCAGCAGGGGAAGACGCGGTAACGCACTGACACGGGGAATTCTGTCGATAAATTTCCGGTTGTAGGGGCACGGCATTTTACCATCTTTGGGTAAAATCAAAATTGATCGCCGCCGTGCCCCTACAAG
>DNGG01000117.1:4451-5654 GCA_003486675.1 Cyanobacteria bacterium UBA11372 | reverse complement strand
CTCTCGTATGGGGGGGGGGGGGGGGGGGGGGAGGGGGTTCCTCCCCCCCCCTCTCTTCTTGCAGGAGGGGGGGTAGGGGGGAGAGGTTCCTTAACGGTGCGAGAAACCCTTCCACATCGGTATTTGTACCACTCCAACCACCATTTTCGTTACGCCAAACGGTGTTGACGGCTCCTACAGATTGAGCAATATCAGATACTTGAGATAATAGAGGGATAATCGCTTGCTTATGGGGGATGGTAGCGTTAAAGCCTACAAGGTTATCGATAGCGGTGAAGCTGGCGATCGCATGTGGCAAGTTTTCCGGTTTAATCGGAAAAGGTACGTAAGCATAATCTAGCCCCATATGGGCAAGGGCGGCATTTTGCATCACTGGTGAGAGGGAATGCTCAACTGGATAACCAATGATGCCTAGTAATTTAGTTTTACCTGTAATCATATTCCCAATATTGAATAGAGTAAGCAATGGGGTCAGGGGAAAGGGGATTTTATGAGTACGCCAGAAGGGGGGGTATTACCACCGGGGACGAGGTTACGCGATCGCTATATAATTGAGCGAGTTTTGGGACAGGGAGGGTTTGGCATTACCTACCTGGCTCAAGATATCGGGCGTTTCAACGAACCTGTCGCGATTAAAGAACTGACGCCCTTTGCCCAAGGAACTACTAGCTTGCAAAAAGCAGAAGAACTGTTTGAGCGAGAAGCGGCAATTCTCTACAAACTTAATCATCCCCAAATTCCCCGGTTTTGGGAATTCTTTCGCCAAGATAAACGGCTGTTTTTAGCCCAAGATTATATTGAAGGCGAAACCTACCATTCTTTATTAAAGCAGCGAACCGGACGCGGCGCGAGCTTTAGCGAAGCAGAAATTATGCAACTGTTGCGCGATTTACTCCCCGTCTTAAGCTATCTGCATCGCAGCGGCGTGGTTCACCGCGATATCTCTCCGGATAATATTATCTTGCGATCGCAGGACAAGCTTCCCGTGTTAATTGATTTGGGTGGCGTCAAGCAAATAGCGATGAACGTAGCTTATCAATTAGCTCTTGGACACACTACCAGCACTCACACTCGTTTGGGTAAACTTGGCTATGCGCCTGACGAGCAAATGCGATTGGGACATGTCGCACCTTATAGCGATTTATACGCTTTGGGCGTTACTGCTGTTGTTTTAATGACAGGTAAACAACCCCAAGAATTAAT
>DNGG01000117.1:0-4234 GCA_003486675.1 Cyanobacteria bacterium UBA11372 | reverse complement strand
AAGCAGCTAAGCATAAGTTATCAAACGCGGCGCATTCTCAATCGCATGTTAGCGAACCAACCTGCCAAGCGGTTTCAATCGGCAGATGAAATTTTACAAATAATAGAATCAGGTGGAGTTGTAGCACCTTCAAAGTATTCGAGCATCCCCTATTATGAAGACGAACCTGTAGCGCCAAAGAAACCAAAATTAGTTGCCGTATCTGAAATCAAAACTATATTTACTAACAATTCCGGTCAAGGAGCGCTCTTAGATAATTCGCTTAAAGTGCCGCCGGAAATTCAAGGTTGGAATTGGGGTGCTTTTCTGCTACCGGGTGTTTGGTGTATCACCAATCGCGTTTGGATTGGACTGCTTGCTTGGACTGACCCAACTTTGATAATGTCTTTAGCGCTGCCGTGGTTGTTTATGGGAGTTATTCTAGGCGCTAAAGGCAACGAATGGGCGTGGAAAAGTCGCAAGTGGGAAAGCATTGCTGCTTTTCGTGCCCATCAAAGAGCCTGGGCAATTGTTAGTTTTATCCTGCTCGGACTTTTATTATTTAGCTTGTTGTCAATTGGTTTGATTGTATTTGTCTGGTTAGGTTCAATAGGAAGATAATTGGGAGGTTAACTCACAAATAATTAACTCAAGTAGCAGCTAATTGCTAATGGCTAATGGCGAGATTGGTAAAAATGCTATATTAGCAATTAGCAATTAGCAATTAGCAAATTGCTTTAATTAATTCGATAATTATGGGATAATATAACTATACCAAACTGTCATGCAAGCGCCCCAAAATCTGCGAGTCAACGGCGAAAAAGCGATTTTGCCTGTTATGTCTGAAACAGGGAAGACTCCTCTAATTCAAAAAGTCCCCCTACGTCTGATTTTGGTCGTGCCGTTTGTTTTTCAAATTTTTGCGGCTGTAGGAATAACAGGATATTTGTCATTACGGAATGGCTCCAAGGCAGTTAACGATGTGGCGACTCAATTGCGTCACGAAGTCACTGCGCGAATTAAAGAACGTCTTGAAACTTATCTGGCAATGCCCCAACTTGTGAATCAAATTAATGCCGATAGCATTGGTTTGGGTGAGTTAGATATACAAAATTTTCCCCAAATGCAGCGTCATTTTTGGCAGCAAACTAAATGGTTTAAACAAGTCACCTATTTTAGTTTTGCCAACAAAGCAGGGGAATTTATTGGGTTAGGACGTGATTTAGATGGCAGCAATATTATTGGCGTATCGGATAAATATACCGGCTATCATTTGCTGAGTTATCAAGTGAATAGTCTGGGCGATCGCGGCAAGTTAAAAGCTGATTTATCGGTGGTAAAATATGACGCACGGCTTCGTCCTTGGTATCAAACAGCCGTTAAAGCTGGTCGAACAACTTGGACGCCTATTTATGTCTGGACATCGGGACAAATTGGCATTGATTCTGTCACTCCGGTTTACAATAAAGGCAAGTTGCAGGGAGTGCTATCAGCTTCTCTGACTCTCTCAGAAATCGGTAAATTCCTCAGTAATTTAAAAATCGGAAAATCGGGACAAACGGTGATTATCGAACGATCTGGATTGATTGTCGCTACTTCTATTGCTGAGAAACTTTGTCGTCCAGTATTGCCGCCAATAACAGACAAGAAAAAATTACCGCGACTGAGGGGAAGCAATAAATGTCAGCGACTAAAAGTAACAGAAAGTCGGGAACCGCTGATGGGATATAGCGGGGAATATTTGCTCAAAGAATTTGGCGATTTAACTCTGATTCAAAATACCAAACAAACCATTTTTAATTGGGAAGGGAAGCGGCAATTCTTACAAGTTACGCCTTTCGGAAATTCTCAAGGTTTGGATTGGTTAATAGTGGTAGTGGTGCCAGAATCTGACTTTATGGAGAAAATTAACGCCAATACTCGCACGACTATTTTACTATGTTTAGGGGCGTTAGGTTTAGCGACTGGATTGGGAATTTTTACTTCGCGTTGGATTAGCAAACCGATATTGAAATTGCGGGATGCTAGTTTAGCGATCGCTGCTGGCAATCTCGAGCAAAATATTACCATCAACGGGGTAGAAGAACTGAGGGTTTTAGGGATTGCTTTCAATCAAATGGGGGAACAACTGAAACAATCCCGCATTCAGTTAGAGCAAAAAGTTGCAGAAAGAACCGAAGAACTAGCACAAGAAATATGCGATCGCACCCTGGCACAAGAAGCTTTGCGGGAAAGAGCAAATATCCTGAGCAACCAATATCAAGTTTTAACAGAACTTGCGAAAGATTCTACCTTGCATCAGGGCGATTTACCAGCGAGTTTGAGGAAATTAACTGAGGCAACGGCAACGACTTTAGCAGTAGAACGAGTCAGCGTATGGCTTTACGATGAAACGAAAGCGAACTTGGTTTGTATCGATCTTTTCGAGCAAAGTTCAAAACAGCATAAAGCGGAAACTCAAATATTAGTGGCAGACTATCCAGTTTATTTTAGAGCGCTGGAAAGCGAGCCATTCATCTGTGCCAATAATGCCCTAACAGATCCGAGAACGAGAGAATTTAATCAATCTTATTTAAATCCTTTAAACATCAATTCCCTGTTAGATGTTCCGATTCAGCGCGGTGAGGAAATAATCGGCGTTGTCTGCCTAGAACAAGTGGGATTTGCCCATAATTGGACGCTAGAAGCACAAAGCTTTGCTCGTTCCATTGCCGACTTAGTTTCCCTTGCAATTGAAAGTCGAAATCGCCGACAAGCAGAAATTGCGCTGCAACAAGCTAAAGAAGTGGCTGAAGTTGCCAATCAAGCAAAAAGTGAATTCCTCGCCAATATGAGCCACGAACTTCGCACGCCTCTCAACGGGATTTTAGGGTACGCTCAAATTCTGCAAAATTCAGCAAAACTAGGAGAAAAAGAACGGAACGGCATCGAGATTATCTACCAGTGCGGCTCCCACTTGCTGACCTTAATTAACGATATCTTGGATTTATCTAAAATCGAAGCGAGGAAAATGGAATTATTCCCAAGCGATTTTCATTTTCCGTCCTTTGTACAAGGTGTTGCACAGATCTGCCGCATCCGTGCCGAACAGAAAGATTTAAGTTTTATTTGCCAACTCGACCCCAATTTACCAATTGGCATTCGTGCAGATGAAAAACGCCTGCGACAAGTCTTGCTAAATTTATTAGGCAATGCGGTTAAATTCACCAAACTTGGCTCGGTTACCTTTAGCGTCAGCGTCATGCAATCAGAATTACCAGATAAACAAGATAGGGAGCCTAAAAATTATCAAATTCGTTTTGCGATTAAAGATACCGGCGTTGGCATGACTCCGGAACAATTAGAAAAAATATTTTTGCCCTTTGAACAAGTGGGAGACAATAAATTTAGAGCCGAAGGAACGGGACTGGGACTAGCAATTAGCCAAAAAATTGTTCAAATGATGGACAGTAGGATTCAAGTGACGAGTCAAATTGGTGTAGGTAGCGAATTTTGGCTCGACTTTATCTTCCCCGTCGCGGTTGATTCCGTCGCTTTTACCTCCAATAATCAAACAGAACAAATTATTGGTTTTTCAGGGAAATCGCCGAAAATCCTCGTAGTCGATGACAGTGATGAAAATCGCTCTGTAATTGTCAATTTGCTCGTGCCTTTAGGATTTGAAGTGACAGAAGCGACCAACGGAAAAGAAGCTTTAGAAATTCTCACACAGTTGAAACCAGACTTGATAATTGCTGACTTGGTGATGCCAGAAATAGATGGTTTTGAACTAATTCGTCGCATCCGAAAAACGCCAGAATTAAAAGACACGATTATTATTGCTTCTTCAGCCAGCGTGTATGATAATGACCGGCAGAAATGTATGGATTTTGGCAGTAATGACTTTTTAGCTAAACCGATCGAAGCAGAGATATTATTTGAGAAGTTACAAAAGTATTTGCAGTTGGAATGGATTTACGCTGCTAGGAAGTCAGAGGCAAGCAAACCAGCGATTCTAGAAGTGATTCCGCCTCCAGCATCCGAACTAGAGAAACTTTACGATTTAGTCCTTAGAGGCCATTTGAAAGGGATTGATAAACAGTTACAAAACATCGAGCAAATCGATGATAAATATCTGCCGTTTACGTCAGAAGTTAAAGAATTAGTACGCGGGTTTAAACTGAAAAAAATTAAGGAATTTGTAGGTAGATATCGTTAGGTAATTGCTAATTGCTAATTGCTAATTGCTAATTGCTAAGTAGGTGCAGGTAAATAA
>DNGG01000250.1 GCA_003486675.1 Cyanobacteria bacterium UBA11372 | reverse complement strand
TGTTTGTATAGCGATACCCTTTAGGGTATCGGCTTTTTGGCGAAGGTATTGTCTAAACAACCCGGTTTCTTTTGCCATCGCTCGTTTATGAACTATCTCGCTCATTTACTATTAGCAGAAAACCACGCTGAATCCCGAATTGGAAACATAATGGGCGATTTTGTCAAGGGCAATTTAGAAAAATATAACAACCAATATAGTGGAGAAATTATCAAGGGGATAAAGCTACATCGAAAAGTTGATGAATTTACAGATACGCACCAAATTTTTATTAGCAGTAAAAAGAGAATCGTTGATAATAGAAGATTTTCCGGCATTATTATCGATGTTTGTTACGACCATTTTCTAGCAAAGCATTGGGATAGGTTTTCTGATGAAAGTTTAGATAACTTTGTCGGTAATACTTATAGAGAATTACAAAATTATCAAAATATTTTGCCAGTTAATTTACAGAAAGCACTACCCAGAATGATTGCTGAAGATTGGCTAGGATCTTACAGAACACCCGAAGGCGTTGGGTTAGCCTTTGCGCGTATATCCAGACGCTTGAAAAGAGAAAATACTTTGGCGACAGCAATCGATGAACTGATGAATAATTACTCTGGAATAGAGTCTGATTTTGTCAGTTTTTTTCCAGAAGTTATTAGTTATGTGGAAAAAATATGCCAGTAAACGAAATAATATAGTTGTAGGGGTACGGCATCCGAAAACCTTGGCGCTGGCGATAAAACTTGCTAACGCCGTGTTCCTACTAATGATATCATGTCCGGTCGATTACCCACGATCGGTAGCCGGGACACGGCATTATTAACGTTATCTGTTTGTCCGAGATATATATAATGCCGTGTCCCTACGCAACGACTGGGTGAGGTTTTTTATTATAGGCAATTCAACGAACATGATATGATTCAGATGCAAGCGGAATTTATATAAGCTCCATTCGCGAATACGGGTACGCAATTGCTAACATTTAAAGCTGCGGCAATTTCCACGTCTAGTGTAAATCCCCTGGCGATTAACTCTTTACCGGAAATGCATTGTTTCAAAGCGTCATCAAGGCAGTCATGCCACTTTTGAAATACTGCTACAGCAGCTTCCGCTTCGGGTGAAAATTTTCCTGGCAAATAACTCAGAATAGCACCTGCTCCAATTAAATCTTCCCACGCTGGACGCAAACTGCCATCTTCCCATCGCTCTCCTGCGGGGATGACGGCAATTTTAGCACCGTAGTCAGGGGCATTTTGAGCGATCGCACCGCAATTGCGAAGACACCCCGCCAAAGCGGGTGCGTTAAGAGTCCGCAATGTTAAATTTGAACCGTTGGGAGATGGTAAAACTAACCTAGTTGCGGCAGGAATATTGAGCAGGGATGCCGGGGAAAGCGAATATCCTGGTTGGCGATCGCTACTTGCCAATTCTGCCTGCACAGATTTAGCATACTCGGCGGCTGAGCGATCGCGCCAGGGATAAGGAAAGACAATTGCTTTGTTGTTTGTAGCAATTTCTACACAAGTTGAAAAAGACAAAACATCGACAATGATTACCACATCGCTGATCGGGGCAAGTTTAGCAACTCCCCATTCTCCCCACTCGCAACGCAAATCAAACTCGGATTGGTCAAAAATCATTGCTAAAAGTTTGGATAATTTTTTTACGTAAAGAAAGCGGGTTTATATTAAAAGAGAAAGAAACCCGGTTTTTATTGCTAAAAATTTGGCTAATTTTGGATGCGATCGCACAAATCGTTGCTCAATTGACGAGATGCCTCTCACAACAGTCGCGAATCATCTTCACCCCCAGAAGCTATCCAAGTACTGAGCATCGGGGCATAAGGGCGTAGTTTTTATAACTGCTTGCCTACCCAATTGAGGTTGAATACAGCTTGATAAATCGGGTTGCGAATCCGAAGAAAACCCTCATGTTTCACTACCAACCCAGATAGCAATAATTCGATTTGTGCAGCACTGTCATCAGCGGCGATACCGATTTCGCCAGCTTCAAGCTCGAGCAGAATTTGCTGATAAAGTCCTAACAGATACCCTGCTCGTTGCTCGTTTCTGAAGATGCGATCGCGGATGGTTTTTAAATGCTCTGGTTCATCTTTACTTTCCCAGTTTTTGATGATGTGCGATCGCACCAACTCCTCCACCCAAAATGCCTCTGTTCCAGGAGCAATTTTCCCGATCTCTTCACCCCTACCTCGACAATAATTAACCACGATCTGGCAAAGCTTTTGGGTGAGAAATGGCTGCCCGCCAGTCCAGTATAATATTTGCTGCAACACCGCCACAGGCTGGCTATCATCGCTTAATCGATTATTCTCTATAGACAGAGATTCAACTAATCCCGGCAATAGAGGCATCGCTTCCTCTATATCAAAATCCTTGAGTTCAATCGCCCGTCCGATATTAAATGGGGTGCGGTTTTTGTCAGGCATCAAATCTGCGGGTGTGGCAACTCCCAACAGCACAAAGGTAAGGCGCTCATAGGCTGAATTTTCCGCCCGTTTGTTGTAACAAGCGCGCATCAGGGCAAAAAAATCATCCATCGGGAAGTTTAAACCGAGGATGCTATCGATTTCATCGATAAAAATGACGATATTTTGCTCAATTTCACCCAGCAGTGCTGTTTGGAGGAATTCGCTCAAGCGGTTTACTAAAGAAAGATGATTGCGATCGCGCCACCACGATCGCACGTTCACCTTGAGGCGAAAACTGTGGGCTAAAAAACCCACCAACGAAGCATACCACTGTTCTGGCGTCACCTGTTGCGTACCAATTAATGTCAAATCGATCGACTCGCAGCGAATCCCTATCTGACGCAAGCGGTGCATCATTTGCACCCTCAAACTCGACTTGCCCATCTGTCGCGAATTGAGGATGTAGCAAAACTCACTGTTTTTCAGCGCCCGGTACAACTCCTCATCCGCCTGACGCCTCACATAACTAGGGGCATTAAGCGGTAAACTTCCACCAACCTTATATTCATAAGAGGGGCTTTGTGCAGTCAGCATTTGGGCACCTTACTTTGGCAGTTGCAAGTTATTGAATTCAAAATCCAGCTCAACTTGATACAGCCATATCGGTTCTTCAATTCCCTCAAATTTCTGTTCTCCCAAGTCGAGCAATTCCAGGGGAAGATAAGGTTTGACCGCTTGATAAACTGCATGGGAAATATAAATCCCTCCAGCGGGAGCTTCCGCTTGCAAGCGCTCCGCAATCTTGACCCCAGTTCCGGTAATATCGGTGTAATTGAAAATAACTTCTCCCAAATGAATACCAATGCGATAAATTAGCACGGGTTCTTTCTCGAGTTCCGCCGCATGATTGAATGTCCGTTGAATCTCTCGGGCGCATTTTACTGCATTGATCGCATTAGGAAAGTATATCGCTAACCCAGCGTCAATAGATTTAATTACCTGACCTTCAAACTGCATAGATAGCTGGGAGATAAACTCTAAGTCTTGGTAAAGTTGATTTTGCGTTTCTTCTGAATTGGCTTTTACCTGCGCCGCAAAATTGACCGCATGGGTGACAACAATCGTGGCGAGGCGACTTTCTTCGATGGCGTTCAACTGGGATCTGCTGAAGCATTCTCGAAAATACTGACGATACAAATCGCAACTGGGTACGAATCCCCGATCTTGTTCCCTTACCAATCCCATACTTTGCAATTTAAACGCCTGCACCGGCTCCAATTCCACCGGATTGGGTGACAGCACCACCCGCGTCACCGCCTTCATCAGTTCCGGATACTGTTTGAGATTCCACAAAATTCGGCGCAGATAATTGCTATAAATTCCCGGTTCTGCAACTGCGGTTTTTAATAACTGTTCCAGCGTCATCTCTTCACAGCTAATGCGATGTATTGCCATCTGCACTAAATAAGGATTCCCGCCAATCAAAGCCATTAACTGTTCTACTTCCTCGTGCTGCCAATCCAATTGGTACAGACTGGCTAAATAAAGCACCTGTTCGCTGGTAAACTCTGGCAGCTCAACCGATAACCCCACATTAAAAGGCGATTGATTGCGATTGAGCGGCATATAAACTTCGGTAGAATGGACCACTATTAACCGCAATTTTTGCCAAACATCGCTACCCTCATCGCCATACTTGCTTTTTTCATACCAAGCTCGCAGTAAGCCGAAAAAATCGCTGGCAATTTCCGGGTAATTAAACACTACATCCACTTCATCTAATGCCAAAACCAGCGGAGTTTCAATGTTTGCCAACAAATAATTCTCGAAGTAGTCCGTACAGTTGTAATTGGCGCCAAAAATCTCATCCCAATACTGGGAAATTTGATTGGGCAGTCCCAAACCCCGAGTCACAATCGCACAAAACCACTGGAGAAAGCGATTTAAATCGGTAAAAACCGTAGCATCCGCCAGTTGCAAGCTTAAAGTTACCGTTGTTAGATTTTTCGCTCTCGCTTGCTGGAGAATCCTCGCCATCAGAGAGGTTTTACCCATCTGTTTGGGCGCTTTGATCCGAATTAACGCCCCCGGTTGCAAAATAGTTTCGTCACACAGCGGTTCGATGGGGAAACGCTCTACATAAAAAGGGGAATTGAGCGGTACTTGACCTTTGAGCAAGATTTTTGGCGGACTCTCTAGACTTTCAGGGGAAAGTTTAGTACAATCGATCTCATTCAAAGTTAAATTAAACGCGGCAAAATAATATTCCAGACTTTGCCGATCTACTGCAAGTTTGCGGTTGTGTATTTTGGTGAGGGTATTGGTACTCAAAGAAGTGCGATCGCTCAATTCTTCCAAAGTGTAGGGCTTGCGAGAATTTTCTTCAATTTCTGACTGCCGCTTTGCTGCTTGCAAGCGCTGCCAACCTTGAGGGGTGAGGATAACACCTCGCTTACGCTTTGGTGGCTGATCTGCTGCGGACACTAAAATAAAGCCTCCCAAGTGCTATAGTTGGGTTTTCTGATCGTTAACCCTACAAGGTAAGCACGTTGGTCTCAACTTTTTAACCAACATTGCTTCTAGAATAACAGTTTACCCTTGGCCTCTGTCCCAGGATAGAAAAAATGCCAAGACTGACGCAAACAAACCGGGTTTCTGGCTCAATGTAAAGAAATGTAAAGTTTTGTAAAGCTGCGCTTAATTTACACAAATTTTGCATAAATATTTGCTTAAGCATCCGACAAACTTGAGGATTGTCTCTGCGGATGGAAGTATTGGAACTCAAGTAAGTGCGATCGCATCGTTCCACAGACAGAAATAATCTTAAGTTGCGTGCTTAAGTTGCGATCTTGAGTTGCACGAATCTGGCAATGGATGGAAAGTATTTATACAGCCTATCAGAAAAGCATCTGCCCATTGTTCAGCTTGGCAACAATGACTTTCTGTACACTTTGGGGCGATATCAGTAGCAAATGTAACCAGGGGTTAATTAACTATGAATGAAAATTTAGTCAGTATAACTCGCAGCACCCTGTTAATTATCGATCACCGTCCACATCACCTGCTCTTTTTATCCACATTACTGACAAAACAAGGTTATAAAGTTTGCAAGGCATTAAGTGGAGCAGCAGCAATCAGATCCGTGCAAACGCAGCCACCAGATTTAATTTTGCTCAATCTGCATCTGCGAGATATGACTGGTTATGAAGTCTTTGCTGCTCTGAAAGAAAATCCAGGGACTGGCTCAATTCCAATCATTTTCATGGATGTTCCTACTCAGTTCGATGATGTTGTCAAAATTTTTGCTGTGGGCGCAGCCGATTATATCACTGAACCCATTAAAGTCGAAGAGGTTTTAGTTCGGGTTAATTATCAGCTGACCATCAAAAAATTGCAGACTCAATTGGCTAAAAAAAATGCCAAATTGAGACAAGAAATTATCGCCCGAAAACGCTCAGAATATGCGCTAAAAAAAATCAACAACTCTTTGTCTAGTTCGGAAGCAATTTTACAACGGGGGCAAGTATAGGAATATATCTGCCTATAGCTGTAACCAGACTTATGGGATGCGCTACCGTTTTAATCTAAAGAAATCTAAATTTGGGCAAAGCCACAATTAATTTGCCCAAATTCTACAAAAATATTTGCTGAAGCGGAAAAAAATGAGGATGTTGCATGGGGGTGAAAGTATGGGAAGTCAAACAAGTGCGCATCGATCTAATTTTAAGTGGCCTGCTAAATTTGCGATCTAGAGTAGGACGATTTTGATAATTAAGAGCGAATAAATTACAGGATATTCAGGGGAATTTGAAAAATATTCACAGAGGTACTACATGTTAATAACTGATCGACTAAATCGGGCACTGTATTCTCAAATTGAACTTCACGAACAGATTTATTCCGCCTTGGACATTGAACTGTCCAAAATGTGTCAGCGGATGTTTTTCCGTTACTTGCAGCGCGTTCCTTCCTCGATCTTGGATATTCGATGCGGTCTGGGTCGCGAACTGAATGCTTTGTCCCGGATCTGTCCAAACTGTGTGGGGATTGACGATAGACTGCAAATAGTTCGCTCTGCTCAGTATAGATATCCAAACGTGACCTTTAAAGTAGGCGATACAAGTTCGTTCCGCTTGCAGCAGCGCTTCGATGGGATCTTATCCTTAAGATGGGCAATCAATAATGCGCTGACCAATCGGGATCTCGATCGGATGTTACAGAGCTATGCCGCCCACGCAAAAACGGGAACATTGCTGATCCTAGAAGCTTTGAATGCTGACGCTTATATGCCTGAAAAGAGGTTGAATAAAAAGCCATTGAAGAGCGTTTCAGAAAAATTTTATGGACGAGCGATCGCCAAGTCTATTTTCCGACAGCGCCAACATTTTCTGGATCGCCAGCGAATTTGGAGCTTTCCGGGACAAGAAGCAATAGAAGATTACTGTAGATATCGTTTTTTTTCGTCTAAGGAACTAGAAATACTTTTAAGTAAAAATGGTTTCCAGGTAGTCGGAATGTTTGATAATCGGGATTTGGACTACAGCGATCTTTCTGGTACTGAACTATACGTTGCGGCTATTTTTCACGGCTAACTATCTATGGCCTGAATATGGAAAAATAACTTAGGGCTTGATGCCGCAATTTTAACCCCGCTCAACAGTCTTGAATTAATCGAGAACGAATGATGATTTTCATTCAACCGCGTCGTCAATAATTTTTCACATGGATCGGCAATCATGAAAAAGGTTAATATACTCAATGCATCTATCGACAACATCTCCAAACAAGAGTTGCTAGAAAAACTGAATCAACAGGGTGGAATTTTAATAACACCTAACGTAGATCGTTTGATGAAACTCCAAAAAGATAGAGTTTTTTATCATATTTACCAATTATGTAATTATTGTGTTTGCGATAGCCAGATTATATTTTTTGCTTCCAAGTTTTTGGGATATCCCCTAAAAGAAAAGATTTCTGGATCTGATTTCTTATCGGACTTTTATTACTTTAATAAAACCAATCAAGATCCGAGAATTTTTTTGTTAGGATCTGATAAAGGAGTGGCAAAAAAGGCTCAGAAAAAAATCAATCAAAAGGTAGGCCGGGAAATAGTTGTTGGTGCTTATTCTCCCTCTTTTGGTTTTGAAAAGAATGAAATTGAATGTCAAAAAATAGTTGATATGATCGAGGAATCGGGAGCCACAGTTCTGGCGATAGGTGTAGGATCTCCTAAACAAGAAAAGTGGATATTTAAATACAAAGAAAAGTTAAAAAATATCAAAATATTTTTAGCAATTGGTGCAACCATTGACTTTGAAGCTGGTGCCAAACCACGAGCGCCTAAATGGGTGAGTCAGCTAGGATTTGAGTGGTTGTATCGACTTCTATCTGAACCAAGGCGTTTGTGGAAAAGATATTTAGTAGACGATATCCCCTTCTTCTGGTTGCTGATGCAGCAAAAGTTAAACTTATACCGAGATCCTTTTGCGGTAAGATCGGTTGACGTAAAACCTTTGAAGGAGTTGCATAAAATAGGCGAAATTAATCGCTCAGGTTCTAAATAAGTAGAGATTGCTAATTGCTAATTGCTAATTGCTAATTGGTAATTGGTAATTGCTTTTTTCCTAATTGATCTATTAGCCGCTTTGCTATCCGATAATTAGGGACGGGTTTTTATTATATAACTGTAGGAGGCAAATTTTATGAGTAAAACCTGCCCCTACAACAACCTTAACCAGACATGATGTAAGTAAAGCCTATCCCTACTCAAATGCTCAGGCGCTGATACACCTGATCCAAATGTTTCAGATGATGCTGGGGATCGAAGCAAGCTTCTATTTCTTCTGGCGATAATACCTGGGTGACGCGACTATCTTTTGCTATCAAATCGTGGAAATTACCATCGGGTTGATTCCAAGCTTGATGGGCGCAAGATTGCACAATTGCATAGGCTTCTTCGCGACTTATTCCCTTTGCTACCAAGGTTAATAACACTCGCTGACTGAATACAACGCCGCCGTAAACGTTCATATTCCGTTTCATGTTTTCCGGATAAACTAATAGGTGTTTCACCAAATCGGTAATATCCACTAACATGAAGTGCGTTAATATACAGGCGTCTGGTAAGATTACCCGTTCGACCGAACTGTGAGAAATATCTCTTTCGTGCCAAAGCGCCACATTTTCGATCGCAGCCACTGCGTGTCCGCGGATAATTCTTGCCATCCCCGTCAATCTTTCGGAACGAATCGGGTTGCGTTTGTGCGGCATCGCCGACGAGCCTTTTTGTCCTTTCGAGAAGAATTCTTCGACTTCTAAAACATCTGTGCGTTGCAGGTTGCGAATTTCCACTGCAAAGCGTTCGATAGAAGCTGCGACTAATGCTAAAGTTTGGACAAAATCGGCGTGGCGATCGCGCGATACTACTTGAGTAGATGCGGTATCGGGTTGAAGTCCGAGTTTTTGGCAAGTGAGTGCTTCCACACGGGGTTCGATATTGGCATAAGTTCCCACCGCACCGGATATTTTACCAACGGCGATATCGTGGCGCAGGCGCACCAAGCGATCGCGGTGACGCAATACTTCTGCCAGCCACCCTGCTAGTTTAAACCCAAACGTAATCGGTTCGGCGTGGATACCATGCGATCGCCCGATCATGACTGTATTGCGATGCTGTTGCGCTTGGTAGCGAATCGCTTGAATTAAATCTTCCAACCGTTCCAACAATACATTGACACTGGCTACCAGTTGCAGCGCCAACGCCGTATCCAGCACATCCGAACTCGTCAATCCCAAATGGATATAACGCCCCGCGTCCCCCACATATTCATTAACATTGGTTAAGAACGCAATCATATCGTGGCGGACTTCTGCTTCAATTTCCAGCACCCGTTGGGGGTCAAAATTCGCCTTCGCCTTAATTTCCTCAACCGCCTCAGCAGGGATATAACCCAGTTCCGCTTGCGCCTCGCAAACGGCTATTTCTACTTGCAGCCACGTCTTCAGTTTATAAGTTTCCGTCCACAGGTTGCCCATTTCAGGCAACGTATATCGCTCAATCACAGTCCGCCACAGATTACAACCGTCTTATTGTACAACTTATATTTGCACGATTTTACTGTTAGATCTAATTATTTTAATATTTGTATATTAAACCCCAAGCTCTTGTTCAATAATTCCTATTAACTCTAAGATACTTATAGATTGACTCGGCTCTACATTAAATTCATCACCGACATGGACATGGTGCGGAAAATTTGGCAGATTTGGAAAATGCTCCACGTTATCCCAGCGCTTTTTTAATACTTGTTGCGTTTGATCCATCCATTGATGTCGATAACTTTCTGTGACGCAGCTTCCATTTTTCACAACAAAATATTCTACCACTTCCAGGAAGTCACCGTTGCTCAGGGTTAGCCGCGCTCGAAAATACCCTTGCTCGACCAAAGTGCGTTCTTTGACAACTGTAATAGAATCGACAGCCAAACTTGCCATCAATTTTGTTTTAATTTCAGTTAAATACTGTTCTGGCAGTGTCATGCTGATTGCGATCGCAGAATTTCTAGCCGTTTCTGGACAGATGCCCGCATTTTATAAAAAGCACTCCACTCGACAAAATCGACTCCATCCCCCATTTCACCAAGATGGAAGCGTCGGTAAAAATCCTCTGATGACATTTGATACTGTGCTTCAAATGCCTGTAATTCTGCTTGTAAGCTTGCTGCTTCTTTTTGTGCGATCGCTATTTCATGGGCAATCAGTTTATCCAAGATCCGCTCTACAATATCGCTGCTATATCCCGCTTGACTGTAGATTCTTTGCAAAATCTCTAATTTCTCTAAAGTTTTTTCTGCCTTTGTCATCTCGACAACTCCTTTTTAACTACTTATTCTAAGCATAGCGAATTATAATCGAGTCAGATCCGGCAAGAAGTGCGATGGTGAAACAATTATGAACGATCAAGAGCTATTCCAGCAGGTAAAGTTTATTGTAGACGCCGAGGGAAAGCGAACGGGTGTCTTACTCAGTATGGAAGTTTGGGAGAAAATTCTCACCCTTGTCAAAAATGTAGACAAAGATGAAAAAACCCATCAGCCTGCAAAAGAAGAGATTATACCTTGGGAACAATTTCAGATCGAACTGGCAGCAAGAGGTTTACCTACAACCTATAATTCACCCGAAGATTTTATTAATGGGATTAAATCTGATTTTGAGCGCGGTGGTTTACATATAGCACGTCAACTGGCTTTTCGAGCCGTTGAACTTTATCCCGACCACGAACAAACCCAGTATTACGCTTATGTTCTCGCACCTCCCAAAGTTACTGTTGTTCCTAGCAACCCTGAGCGTCGTAAAATGGTTGCAGCTAATCAGGATTGGTTAAGGGAAAATCGAATCAAGTATCTGAATCGTTGGGTAGCAGTTCGCAACGGTGAGTTGTTAGCAGATGCAGCTTCTCTTGACGAATTAGTGGCTCAGATAGATGATACAAAAGATACTTTAATTACTGTACTTTATTAATGGTTCTGTTTTTTGACAATGGCAATGCTTTTGCTACAGGTGCTA
The DNA here is from genome assembly GCA_003486675.1 of Cyanobacteria bacterium UBA11372. Taxonomy (GTDB): domain Bacteria; phylum Cyanobacteriota; class Cyanobacteriia; order Cyanobacteriales; family Aerosakkonemataceae; genus Microseira. Next base: position 3,103 of record DNGG01000250.1, on the reverse strand, counting down.
CTCGTTACCAGTATCGTCCAGCTACCGAAAATGAAAGCACTAATCGCATTTTTTTACAAGTAGATGTACAAGCGACTGTTTTTGTACCCGATAGAGAAGAATTATGGGGCAATTTTCCTTATTTTATCGGCTTGGGTGGTTTTTTAGAAAGAATCCGTTTTGCTTTCGATCCCGCAAGCGATACTTTTTACTTTGGTTCTTTGACGTAGCGATCGCATTTACTTTGCTGCTGCTAATTACCAAGTGCCTGTATTTGATTAATTAACCAAGCGTATAGCTGACTTCTACCAGTTTCACGACTCCGTTGTAAAGCTTTTTGGAGTAAACTAAAGGGTAAATTCGGTAAAACTTGAGATTGTGTTATTTGCCTACTCCCACCATCAGCAATAGCAAAAGCAATCAACAAGCATCGGCGCACGTTTACTACCCAATATTCACCTACTCCTAATCGTTCGTAGAGCATTCGCTTGCTACCGATATCATCTGAAAGCGAAGTTTTGGCTATTTCAATAACGAGATCGGGAGGCGGGTAAACATCCAAATCAACCACAGATGTATCGGGCGGAATAATTTCAGCCTTCTCGCCAATATAGAAAGCTAAATCTGGTTGAGCTTCCGCTTCATTAGCTTTCCTAAAAGTACAGTTGGTTAGTCCACTTATGGGAATAACTCTGAAACCGCTGAATATAGCGATCGCCGTCCCAACCGAAAAGTTATCGTAGGAGTGGTCGTAGCCTTGAGGAGTCATTTCAATTCGCAAGTGTCCGTTATAATAATAACATTTGGCGTTTTCTAATTGCGGATCGCCAGTAACTTGTATGTACTCATCCCAAGTCGCCGTTACCCATTCGTCGGTTGCTAATTCGGTTGCTAATTTTGTTTGTGTGTAACTCATAAGTTACCACCAGTCATTGACAAATTTATTCTCATTGTAGCTGAAATCTTAGGTAAACTCCAACCCAAACGCTCTCATATCGGCAACTTTCCCACGCGGAGCGCTTCTTCGCTCGCAGTAATAATAACTGAAGTTGCTAGTTATCTCAACGGTGCGGCTAATGGCTAATGGCTAATGAAAAGATATTATTGTGAAGCTCTCTATCTTTCCCAATTAGCAATTAGCAATTAGCAATTAGCGTTAAATTACTGCATTCGATCGATAGTGCGATATTGAATTGCTTCGGCTACGTGGTGGGATTTAATCGGATCGTCGCCAGCGAGATCGGCAATTGTGCGGGAGACTTTTAAGACGCGATCGCTCGCCCTAGCCGAAAGTCCTAATTTCCTAATTGCAGCTTCTAATAACATCCGAGATGCATCATCCAACTGACACCATTTTTGTAAGTGATGGCTTTGCATTTGGGCATTACAGCGCACACTTGGTTCATCTTTAAATCGCAATCTGGCACGATTTCTTGCTGCTTGTACCCGATCTCGCACGGGTGCAGATGGCTCGCCTTGTGGTTGTTGAGTAATTTCCTCAGCTTTTAAACGATTGACGGCAACTTGTAAATCTATTCTATCCATCAAAGGGCCAGAAAGTTTCGCCCAATATTGCTCGCGTTTATTAGTAGTACAAGTACAAGGTTGAATCGGATCGCCAAAATAACCGCAAGGACAGGGATTAGTACTTGCTACTAAGGTAAACTGAGCCGGGAAGCTAACAGATTGTTTGGTGCGAGAAATAGTAACAATACCATCTTCTAATGGCTGACGTAAAAATTCTAAAACATCGCGTTTAAATTCCGCTAGCTCGTCCATAAAAAGAATACCTTGATGAGCTAAAGAAATTTCACCTGGACGGGGGAAGCTACCACCGCCGACAAGAGAAGGACCAGAAGCGGAATGGTGAGGACTGCGGAACGGGCGATCGCTTACCAAAGTTCCTCTATTCTTAAGTAAACCAGCAACCGAATAAATTTGCGTCACTTCCAAAGCTTCTTCAAACGTCAGGGGCGGTAAAATTCCAGGTAAGCGTCTGGCTAACATTGTCTTCCCGCTACCTGGAGGCCCAACAAAGATTAAATTATGTCCGCCAGCAGCAGCAATTTCTAACGCACGTCGAGCGTGTATTTGACCTTTGACATCTTTTAAATCTGGCCCGCTAAACTGAGATTTAGCCAATTCTTTGATGCCATCCAATTGCACTGGCTGGTAACGTTCTGGCTGGTTCAAAAAATTAGCTACATCTTCCAAATGTTTAAAGCCGTAAACTGCCAAATCCTTAACTACAGCAGCTTCTTGTGCATTGTCGGCAGGAACCACTAATCCCGCAATTCCCATGCGTTTGGCAGCAGCAGCAATCGGCAAAACCCCAGCAACAGGGCGCAGGGTGCCGTCGAGCGAAACCTCACCCAAGAATAAATAATCCCCCAATAATTGAGCGCTCACTTGTTCCGATGCTGCTAGAATGCCTACGCTGATAGGCAAATCAAAACTTGGCCCTTCTTTGCGTAAATCCGCAGGAGTTAAATTAACAACAATTTTACGCAAGGGAAAGGCATATCCAGAATTTTTCAGCATCGCCTTTACCCGTTCTCGCGACTCTTGAATTGCTGCATCCGGCAGTCCTAAAACCACAATTCCCGGCAGCCCTCCCGCCGATACATCAACTTCCACCCCGACTTTGACCGCGTCGATACCGACGATAGTTGCACTCCAAACTCTGGCTAACATGGCATTCTCGATGACTTGGTTTGTTTTTAGGATTCCCGCGAAGTCTCTCCCACAAACACAGGACTTACGCAAAGAAACCGGGTTTCACCTGAAAAATCGTTGAGCAAGGAAACTACAGATCCACAAAGAAACCCGGTTTCTCACCCAAAGAAACCGGGTTTCACCTGAAAAATCGTTGAGCAAGGAAACTACAGATCTACGAAGAAACCCGGTTTCTGACCTCGTCGCGCGTAAGTCCTGAAGTAGCCCAACAGGTAGAATGCTGCTAGCCGAATTCATCATCGAGCATGACTCAAGCTAAAGAAACAATTTTCAGCAAAATCATCCGCCGGGAAATTCCCGCCGACATTGTTTATGAGGACGACCTCGCCCTTGCCTTCAAAGACGTTAACCCCCAAGCACCAGTTCACATCCTCGTTATTCCCAAACA
>DNGG01000248.1:32476-34885 GCA_003486675.1 Cyanobacteria bacterium UBA11372 | reverse complement strand
GAATTGGTAGCTTTGGGATGGAACGATCGGAGTAGGGGAGGAAAAACTAAGCCGTTTTGGCAGAAAGATAGGGGAAAAGAGGAAGCGATCGCATCTTCTCTAAAACGAGTAGGTGCGTATCACCTGCGTAGTCAAGCGATTGGCACTTTAAGTGGAGGAGAACTGAAGCGGGTGTTATTAGCGTACTGTTTAGTAAGTCCCCGCAGATTGTTAGTATTAGACGAAGCGTTTGCGGGATTGGATGTTTCGGGAGAAGCAGATTTTTACAGTTTGCTGCACGCACTTAAAAGCGAACAAGGTTGGACGGTATTGCAGGTTTCCCACGATATCGATATGGTGAATCGTCATTGCGATCGCGTCCTTTGTCTCAACCAAACTCTGTTATGTTCCGGAGAACCCGAAACTATCCTTTCACCCCAAAATTTATTAGCAACCTATGGCCCTGCTTTCAGCCGCTATCAACACCACCATTGATTTTATCTCAAGTTGCTATTTATAGACATGGGGTTGCTAATAGCTAATTGCTAATTGTGAGCTTACTCATATCATTCGATTAGCCATTAGCCATTAGCCGCAGATTTGAGATGGAAAGTTTAAATCTGCGATCTTAAATCTGCAATCTGCAATTTAACCTGCTTCATCTAAATGTTCGGCAACGGCATGATAAAGGTCTAGGACGTGGCGATCTTGAAGGCGATAGAAAACATGACGTCCTTGTTTGCGGTAGCTTACCAATCCCATGGCACGCAAGACGCGCATTTGATGGGAAACTGCCGATTCGCTCATTTCTAGTGCTGCTGCCAAATCGCCGACGCAGCGTTCTTTTATTGCCAAAATTGAAACAATCCGCAGACGATTGGCATCTCCCAAAAGACTGAAGAATTCTGCCATGCGTTGAGCTTTTTCGGTATTAAGAAGTTGCTCTTTGAGTTGATGAACTTGTGAAATCGCGACCGAGTGTGGCGGATTGCAGGTCAGGTGTTCTGAATCTTCAAGGGAATTGGTTATATTTGCTTCAACAGCCGGGTTTGCTGACATATTAAACTTACAATTGACAATAATTCTGGAGATGGATTGGTATAAGTGGTGTAAAAATGATTTTACTTAACTTACTGAATAATTTTAGCTTGTTTGCGATCGCGGTGGAAAATGACTTGCTAACGCTGCTACAGTTTCCGTTTATGCAGCGGGCGATCGCAGGCGGTATATTAATGGGATTGTGGGGAGGCTTACTCGGCAGCTTCGTCACTCTCAGGCAATTATCTTTTTTTAGCCACGCCGTAGGTCACTCGGCTTTAGTGGGAATTGTTTTAGGGGTTTTGCTACAGTTAAACCCCACCTGGATGCTGCTACCGTTTACCCTCGCGTTTGGTTTAGTCGTACTGTATCTGATCGACCAAACCGACTTAGCCAGCGATAACATCCTCAACGTTGTTTTATCGGGAACTTTAGCAATTGGCATTATCCTCAGCAGCTTGGTGAGAGGTTATCGAGGCGGTTTGATGAATGTGCTGTTTGGGGATATTCTTGCCATCGACGCCACAGACTTAATACTCACCTGCGTTTTAATCCTGGGTGGTAGCATTTATCTGTTCTCCACCCTACAGCAGCAAATCCTACTCACACTTAATCCAGCAGTGGCGAAAGTTCAAGGCATCCCCGTCAGACTTCACCGCTACTGGTTTGTCGTACTGCTGTCTTTAACCGTTGCTTTGGCAACTAAAGCGATAGGAATTTTATTAGTAAATGCTTTCTTGGTTATCCCCGCTTCCGCCGCTAAATTGTTGAGTCACCGATTTAGCCGCTTTCTGGCACTATCCGTGATGATTGGCGCTACCAGCAGCATTGTCGGCATTCTTTTGTCTGGGCTACCTCTGCTAAACTGGCCTTCTGGTCCCAGCATCGTGTTAGTCCAGTTTTTGATATTTCTAGCCGTTATCGCCATCACCAAGCTGAAAATTCCAGCTAATTGAAACTTAACCCCACCCGAAAACACACTTTGCGGGTGGGGTTTTGGGTATTTTAGCCGCAGCTGCAACCGTGATGTTCGCAGCCTTTGCCATTTGGATGACCGTCGGCACAGGCATCGCTGCAATAGTACTTGCCGTTTTTTTCAATCGCGTCGCTGAGAGAAACAACGCACACGCAGGACTCACAAGCACATTTCATCGAAGTTACGGTGGTCATGGCAATCTCCTAATCCTTGCTTCTTTACTATAACGTATGAACAACTATTCACATATCATTCGAGTCAAATCTTTACAAAACCGTGAGTCCAAGCACAGAGGCAGTTGGAAGCCCGGTTAAAATATTTTTAGGGATTCTCTCGATTGGGGCTTGCTAAAACTGCCAAAGGTTTGTTAGATTAATTAAGCACTGAAAAAACCGCCGGGATAGCTCAGTTGGTAG
>DNGG01000248.1:0-32281 GCA_003486675.1 Cyanobacteria bacterium UBA11372 | reverse complement strand
GCCGGGATAGCTCAGTTGGTAGAGCAGAGGACTGAAAATCCTCGTGTCACCAGTTCAAGTCTGGTTCCTGGCATTAACCACAACCCCTAAAAATACTAAATTTGAGCGTTTGAGCATAACATTTCGCCATTGGAGTCCTTGCCATGAGGGTTAACCCTCAATTATATCAAAATTGGCGGAACCGATCTATTATTTACGGCGCTAGACAGATGTTTTAGGCTAAGGGTAACAATTTATTCGTGCATCAAGGAAGCTTTATCGTGATGATTCGCTCACTGGTAGAGTCTGCTTTTCAAACGGGGTGCCTCAGTGTCGCTTCAGAAGGTCTGATCGGTCAAGTTCTGGCGACGAAAGGCTACCAGTCAGCCGACTTAGAAGCTCTAGTTACGCTTTACAATGCGCTTAACTCAGGTCAGATTCACCGAGAGGCGCGCTCTGACGCGATCCAAAGATTAGCCGAGTCTTGTCAACAGCGTCAGGTATCAGTTTCATCAACTTACTGTCTGTTGATTTGATAGTTGTGAAGGCGCTTTCCGGAAAGGGAAGCGCCTTGTGCGTCGCCAAATCATCGCCACTCCCAGGAAGGGGGGGTATTGATGCGCGGTCAGCTCTGCGTTTTTTTGACAAAATCCGGCAAAGAAACCGGGTTTGAGTGAGAAACTCGGTTTCTAGAGTCCTCGTGCCTCAATCCCGATCCGTTTTTTTGACAAAATCCTGATGTGAGAAAAATCAAGCAATGTCAGGAAAAAGCGATGAAAGGGTAAACTTTGTGCTAGGATACCGGCAGGTAGGTTCCAAATCATGGATTCCGACGCGAGGCGGCATGAAGCTTTAGCAAAAGTAATGCTGCTTTTAAAGAGAGCGAGCCTCCAATACCCTGTCCGAAGCGCTCTCAAAAGCTAGTCCTGTGGAACAAACCTGAAACGAAGCATTGGGAGGCGATCGCTTCTGACACGTTGGCGATAACCTGATATGTTAAGTGAAATTTATGAATAAAGCATTCTAGTTTCGAGTAGAATCCTATAAAGTTGCTTACGGACTTGTGAGACAAAGACAATTGTTAATAGAATAATAAGTAGAGCAACGCGATCGCCCTCAGGTAATGCTCGTTTTCCTGAATGCACCGAACCCTAAATGACAAATGCTCAGGCTGCTTTTAAGCTCGAAAGAAATTTTACACCAACTATCTGCGGCTCAATTGGCGCGAAACCTTCTCTGAATAAATCATTAGCCACAGCAATAGAATGCTGTCTGCAAAAGGTGATGATTTACAAAGATGTGGTTATAGCTACAGATTTGCCTCTATCATGGGTACGAGGTAAAAAAGTACCCATTTAACGCAGAACAATTTCTACACTCACCTGCAATTCTGGTGAAAAATTTGATTCATCATTTAAAGAGTTCCCTGGTTAGGAGAAGGAACACATGCTACACCGCAAGATATATCAACTCTGTTGCGATGGTCGTGAAGTCTGTGTTTTCTTGCGGGACCAGCAACGCTGGATAGAACGCGCTCGCATCATTGACATAGAAGGAGATTTAGTGACGCTGCGCTATGAAACCGATGAAGAAGACGAAATTTCTTCTTGGGAAGAGATGGTGCGCCTAGAAAGCATAGGTGCTGTGAGTCAGAAGTTGGCTTCAGTCCCCAGAGGAAACGTAGAACCCCTGGTTTCGGACGATTGTCCGGAAGCAGAACAAATCCGCAATCGCTACTCAGACTCTTCGGAAGGGTAAGGCATTGAATAAAAGAATTGCCGATTGAAGATTTCAGATGGGCAGAAAATCTGAAATCGGCAATTCTTTGATCTAAATTTGGCCTTGCCCAATGCCAGACTATTTTTTAGCTTCATCTTTACCCGCAGCCGGTTCAAATACGGGACAGTAACCATCTGGCGTCACCTTGAAGCCAAATAGGGGCGACGCTTGATTCCAACAGCGTTGACCGCGCTGATGGCGGCAATTACCGCAGCAGGCGAGGTCAGCGGGTAGGGGGCGATCGCTTCTGTCAGCCAGCAGTTCCCGTTGGGATAAGCCGCGCAATACTAATTCTTCACCCTGCCAGCGGGCTTCTACCAAACCCGTATCGGCAAAAGTTTGCCAGCGCGGATCGGCAGCGATCGCATCGGGTAGAGTAATTGTCACCATCGTGCCTAACTCAGTCAACTCGCCCTCGTAGTTGGTTTCGGGTGCGGCGGGTTGGAGAAAAGTTTCGCCGATGGGGAGTTCGACTAAAGTACCAGCCGCAGGACAATGGACGTGGTAGCGATTTTGTAACTCATCTAACCCGGTTAAATCCGCCAAATAAGTAGAATTACCGTGGATAAACACCACGTGCTGGGGACGGAGATTGTGAATTAGCTGGGTTGTTCCAGGACCATCGCAATGCTGGGCGAGTAAATAGGTTTCCACCGTCAAACGCCCGGTTTTGATGTCGGTTTTGAATTGTTTGGCAGCATCTGGAAACCAGTCGCGAGTTAGATCTGCCCAAATCGCTGATTCAGGGTTGCTGGCAAAACGACTGGGTCGTTGGGGCAGTAAGATTAACCAAGAACTGGGGTCTGGATAAAGGTATTCCCTTAAATCGGCAGTTTCATCGACGATAACGATCGAGGCAGATTGACCGACACTGTGACGCAGTTCGGGTGGTAGCCGCCGCACGCGGGGACGGATTTTTTCATCCCAGAATAAAGGTTGATGGCGGGAAAAATTTTGTACCGATGTGGGTAAGTGGGGCAGTAAGTTCAGGTAAGCATCGCACCCGACGGCAACGTTGCCATCTACCCAAATATCGATATTGCGACCTGTAAATTGGTGATGGCTTCGCAGCAACATCAGTATTTCTTGCCCCAATCCCAAAGCTGGTACTGGTAGCAAAACAGACTGCCCGTTGGCGATCGCGCGACTCATTCTTTCGGCTAGCTGGTTTTCCTGCTGACGGCGATGGGGATGGCGCGCCGTGCCGTAAGTCCCCTCTATAATCAGTACTTCAGGCTCTAATCCCCGCAACGCTTCTAGGGGCAACCCCTCCACCAGCCGCGAGTTCGATAAGAAAAAGTCTCCCGTGTAAAGTAGCCTATAGCTGCGCCGATCTGTGGTGTAGGTCAGCCGGATCGCCGTCGCACCGGGCAAGTGTCCAGCTGGATATAACTCGCACGACAGCCCATCGGCAAACTCTACCGGACTTCTTAATGGTAAAGCTTGACAAAAATTCGGGATTTTTTTGGGGTCTATACTCGTCCAATTTAACGGCAACAGGTAGGTCGTCGCCTCGCTAGCGTATATTGGCAATTGGGGAAAAGCCTGATGCAGCGCCAATAAACCCCTAGCATGATCCGGGTGAGCGTGACTACACAGCACCAAATCCGCTGGTGGTTCCCGATCTAAACCTGGTGTGAGCGGCGATATGTCTGCCATGCCACAGTCTAACAGAATGCGGTATGGCCCCATCCGCACTAGCAGACAAACCCCTTCATCCTCGTGATTGACGCTATAAGGTAAGCATTCCAGCTCGATCACCGTTTACAGAAATATAGTATTTTTGCACAAAACGAAAAAACGCGGTAACTCCCCGCTCCTGCCATATTTTAATTGAGTGATAGGCAAATGGGTTGGGATATAATTCATCTAGGCGTTCATGCGCCCCGATTGAAATTAGAGTAGCAGATCTAGGCTTGCTTATTAATCGAACTGGTATATATCAAAACACCAGAAAACGGGAATCGGGCATCCTGAAACATAGATTGAAAAAATCGCTTACAGAGGAAAATTTAAATTTATGCTGGGTAAGGCTTGCTGGTTATCAGCGAGCCTTACCCAGAGTTGCCAGTTGCTTTAGTGAGCAGAGCCGTTACCGTGATAGTTGTCTGTGTCGTAAAACCCGTTTTTGGTGCCAAAAAACAGGCTTGAAAGGATAAATACAAAGGTTAATCCCACTAAAATCAGCTTAACGTCCATTGGTTTGATATTCTCCCGTTAAGTGTTGATGGACTTTGACACTCCCCGACCTGAAGGTGCGGGGATTCTTAAGATCTTACGGTCTTAATATCCTTGGTAACAAGGTTCCCAGGCTCACCGCCTTTGTCGCACTTGACGCGGTGATTTCTCCTTACAGTATTTTGGGCGTTTAGCGGCTTTACCCGCTCTCTTCCGTCGAGTCCTGGCGTACCATTTCTAATGCTAATTCCCTGATGTTTTTCGCAGCAGAAATATCAGCATGGGCGAAAAAACCACAAGCCGAACATATCAACTTTTCACCATCGCGGTTGCTACTGTCAATATGTCCGCAATTTCTGCATTCAGTACTGGAATACCTTGGATTGACCTTAATTGCGACCTTTCCTAACTTTGCAGCTAGATCCTCGATCTTTAAGCTCAGTTCATTCCAACCAGCATCAGAGATAGCGCGATTTAACCCAACTTTTCTCGATTGTCCATTCGGTAAAAACCTCCCACTTTTCTCGTCTTTCTTCACCCGACAGGGACGTAACATGCCAGAGACGTTCAAATCTTCCAAAGCAATAGCGTCTACTCTCTGATGTCGCAGTAATCCCCTTGGATGAACTGCTGATTGTACTGCGTTATCCTATCGTTTAAACACCAATTGTAATGGCTTCGCAACATATTAACCCACGATGCCATTGTCACAGATTGAGTTACATTTGGCCTCAACTTGTAGGCGTAGCATGTCAACAAGAATTCTCACCTCCTTGTAGCTACATTGTACTATTTGACGGGACTTAAAAGTCCCGCTCGCACTACATCTCCCACGTAAACGATGGGGGTTTTATGCTTCTCGTCTTGTTTGATAATAGTACATTTAACCAGAATTGGTGAGTCGGTATCCAATTCTAGAGGCGAATATCTCTTCCCAACTCGGTGAAGCGAACGGTTTTGACGCGCCATTGGGTATTGCTGGTGAGGGTTTGGCGCAGGCTGCCAAAAAGGATAAACTGTTCGCAACTGCTAAAAGAGACAAAACGCTTGGAGTTGGCAGCGCGTCTGAAATCGATGGTGACTTCACCGCGATCGCGTTTGAAATTAACGCTGTATCCGGCTAGTTTAAACCCAGGGATACGCACCCGCATTATCACCTGACCGACGGCGGCGGTTATGGGTTGGTCAGCTCTAACTCTCACCCTTTGTGGAATCAAGGACTGACACTCAGGGTTGGCGGTATAGATTGTAACTGTTGTCAAGCGCCCCGCGGTTTGAGTTAGAAGCGGCGTTGCGCTGGCGAGGAAATTTGAGTTGTTGCTGGCGGGAGTAGTGAGACTGACGAGAATCATCCCCGCGGTAATAGGGAGTCGCATATATTTTGATGCGGTTGGTGGCATTAGGCTAGTGAATTTACTTAGATAGATTTTATGTCTGTAGCCAAAGGTTGTGGCGATCGCATACAGATTCTTTATAGTTCAGGAGCGATGGCAGTTTGGCGTGTAATCATTGTTGCAGGTGCTGGGGACAAAATACCTGGGGAAAACCTCTACCGTTAAAACACTGAAGGGGTTAGCATATAAATTAGCGATACCTCTATTTGGTGTCGATGTTGAATTTGTTGGATTTTATGGACCGAAGTCCATCCAGTCGAAGTATCAAACTCCTCTAGCCTGGTGAGCGCAAGTCTCCCAGGACTGAGGAGACTAGGAGGTATAATGCTCACACAGGAACGCTCTGCGCAAGTAGCCGATGTTACTGACTTAAACCAGCTGAAGTCGGAACTCAATGGGCTTCAGCCGGTGGATGTGGGGGATTGCATCGTAGAAATGCCCCCAGAACAAAGAGCGATCGCATTTCGCTTGCTCAACAAAGATCGGGCGATCGCAGTCTTTGAATATCTGCCGCCGGAAGTCCAGCAAGAATTGATCAATTCGCTGCAAGATACTCAAGTATCTCAAATTATCGAAGCGATGCAGCCTGACGATCGGGCAGAATTGTTTGATGAACTACCTGCTGGAATTGTCAAGCGATTAGTACAGCAACTCTCACCCGGAGAAAGGCAGGCAACGGCGACGATTTTGGGGTATGCTGAAGGCACTGCGGGTCGCGCGATGACGACGGAATACGTGCGACTGCGGGAAGGCTTAACCGTTGGCGAAGCATTAACCAAGATCCGCCTTGCCGACGGCGATAAGGAAACAATTTACTACGCCTACATCACCGACAACAACCGCAAGCTGGTACGGGTAGTATCCCTGCGGCAGTTGCTGTTTTCGCTGCCGGAGGCGCGAATTCGCGATATTGCTAGTAGTCGGGTGATTAAAGCTTACACCGAAATGCCCCAGGAAGAAGCAGCGCAACTGATGAAGCGCTACGACTTGATCGCGTTGCCGGTGGTGGATCGGGAAGACCGACTCGTGGGCATTATCACGATTGACGACGTAGTAGATATTTTAGAGGAAGAAGCGACCGAAGATATCCAAAAACTGGCAGGTGTCAGCGGCGGGGATGAAGCAGCGCTATCGCCTCCCCAGGTAACGATTCGCAAGCGACTGCCTTGGTTGCTGGGTAATATTGGATTGTATATTGGGGCGGCGAGCGCGATCGCACCCTTCCAGCAAGTTATTTCCCTAGTGCCGGTACTGGCAGTGATTATGCCAATTTTGTCTAATACTAGCGGCAATGTGGCAATTCAAGCCCTATCGGTAACCGTTAGGGGACTCGGCGTAGGAGAAGTCACGCCCAAAGATACTCTCAAAATACTTCGCAAGGAAATTCTAGCAGGGTTGGGGACGGCCTTGGCATTGGGACTGGCACTAGGAATTCTTTCCTTAATTTGGTCTTCCCAACAAGAGTGGTGGGTAGCGTTAGTTGCCGCAATGGTGATGGCGATTAACGTATTCATTGCTGCTACCCTAGGAACTTTACTACCTATGGGGTTAAAGCGAGTTAATCTCGATCCGGCTTTAATTAGCGGTCCCTTGCTGACTACGATGTTAGATGCGGTGGGATTTTTAACCTTTTTAACCCTAGTTTCGGTAGCGTTGCATACGGTTGGTCATCGGTAATTGGTAATTGGTAATTGGGAAGATGGGGAAGATGGGGAAGAATTCTTCCTTGTCTCCCTCTCCCCGCGTCTTAGTTTCCTGCTTTAATGGGAATCTCAATCCAGAATTCTGTTCCCTGTCCGGGTTGGGAAGTACATTTAAAGACACCGTGATGTTTATCTACGACAATTTGGTAACTAATTGATAGCCCCAATCCGGTGCCTTTTCCTACAGGTTTAGTGGTGAAAAACGGGTCAAAAATTCTAGCTTTGACTGCTTCTGGCATACCGGAACCGTTGTCAGAAATACAAATAACGGCACTTGCTTTAAAAACAAAAGTTTGGAGCTTAATTGTGGGAGTGTAATTTGTTTCTTGATTTACCGCTGATTGCTCTACTGCATCAATAGCATTACTTAAAACATTCATAAATACTTGATTCAATTGTCCGGCGTAGCACTCTACTAGGGGTAGGTTGCCGTACTCTTGAATTATCTGAATGTTGGGGCTATCTGATTTCGCTTTTAGTCGAGGCTGCAAAATTAACAGGGTACTTTCTAAACCTTCGTGAATATTTACTGGTTTCATCTCAGCTTCATCCAGCCGCGAGAAATTTCTTAAAGACAGAACTAGCTGACGGATGCGATCCGTACCCATGGTCATGGAAGATACTAACTTGGGCAAATCTTCAGCGATAAAATTGATGTCAACGCTATCGGCTAAGTCTTGAATTTCTTCGACGGGATTGGGGTAGTGCTGCTGATAAAGATCTAACAAATTCAGCAAGCTTTCTGCGTATTCTCTGACATAAGAGATGTTGCCGTGAATAAAGTTAACTGGGTTATTAATTTCGTGAGCAATTCCCGCTACCAGTTGACCCAAACTAGACATTTTTTCTGTTTGAATTAGCTGGGTTTGAGTATCTTGTAAATCCCTGAGCGTCTGGGAGATTTGATCGGCTTGCTGTTGGGAGATGGCGAGTAATTCCGCTTGCTGGAGTGCGACGCCGAGTTGCGCGGCTATTTGCTTGACAAATTGAATTTCTTCGGTTTCCCAATTGCGGGGAAAAGCGCATTGATGGATGCACAATAAGCCCCAAAGTTCGCCACCTTTCATCAAGGGTACGACTAAATTAGCTCTAATCTGAAAGTGGGCTAAAACATCGCGGTGACAATCTTGCAATCCCGCCGTGTAGATGTCAGATACTGCTTGAACGCGCCCTTGGTGGTAGTGGATGGCATATTGTTCGCCAAAGCAGTGGTCATAAACGGGGGCTTCCAGGGCGACGGGAAACCCCGGTAAGACATCTTCTGATAGAAATACGCCGCTATCGTAGCCAGAATTTGGATGAAACTGAAACATGGCAACGCGATCTGCATTGAGAGATCGCCGCACTTCTTTTGCGGTTACCTTAAAAATGGCATCAAGATCGAGGGTTTCGCGAATTTTAGCTACGACTTCAAATAAAACGCGCTGTCGTTCGGCGGCGCGTCGCAGATCGGCGGTTTGCTGGCGCGTTTGGACGAGTAATTCCGATTGCTTGATTGCGACTCCCAACTGAGAACCCATTTGAGTGATAAATTTAATTTGTTCGGGTTCCCAGTGACGGGGGGCGGAGTTTTGATATGCTGCCAATAAACCCCACAAGTGCTGCCCGACTTTGATGGGAGCGATCGCATACGCCTTAGCTTGAAATTCCTCTAATATGGCGATGTGACATTCAGAAAGATTGGCTTGATAAATATCATCCACCCAGTGGGTTTCGTTGTTGCGATACCGCCCACCAGCGGTTTGCTGCAAGTAAGTATCTTCTACAACTGTCTTAATATCTTCTCCTACTAGCTTTACCCAATCTGGGGTGACAAACTCGGCGATAAACTCTCCGCCCCAGTTAGAATTGAAGCGATAAACTGCCACGCGATCCGCTTGTAGGGATTTGCAGATTTCCTGGGTAGTTATCTGAAAAACAGTTTCTAAATCGAGAGATTCGCGAATTTTAGCCACGACTTCCAACAATGCCCATTGCTGTTCTGCGGCTTGTTGCAGGGCAATCGCTTGCTGCTGGGAAAGTTCGAGTAATTCAGCTTGCCCGATGGCTACACCCAGCGCTAGGGCAATTTTAGCGGCAAATTGGACTTGATTGGCTTGCCATTGGCGAGTAGAACTGCACTGGTGAATGCATAGCAAGCCCCATAATTCATAGCCTTTGATTAAAGGTACTACAATTTGCGCCGCGACTTGGTATTCTGCTGGCAGTGGGATGCAATACTCGCCTAATCCTTCGTTGTGGATATCAGCTAGCACCTGAATTTGTCCTTTTTGGTAGCTGATGGCATGTTCGCCCAAGGTGCGATCGCTTATTCTTACCCCCAAAATACCAGGCCATGTCGGTAAGACGTTTTCTGCAATAAACTCACCCCGACTAAAATTTCCACCCTTGTCAAACCGAAATATTGCCACTCGATCGGCATTTAAGCAATAGCGGAGTTCTCGTAGCGTCGTGGTAAAAATTGTATCCAGGTCGAGGGATTCGCGAATTTTAGCGATGACTCCATATAATATCTGCTGCTGTTGTGCCGCTAATTGCAATTCTCCCGCACTTGCCTGGATGCGATCGTCCAAATTGGCATTTAACGCCTGTAAAGATTGATGCATTTCATACTGCCCGATCGCAGTTGCCAAGCGACTACCCAGGGCAATTGCCAGTTCAATTTCTGCCTCTGTCCACTCGCAAGCTTGTCCTTTTTTGGATTCGCGCCAAACTTCAAAGGAATTGCGGGGTTGCACTTGCCGTCCATCCGAGTCGAATTCCCCTGCCCACAGGGTTTCTGTTTCTATTTCATGGCGAAAAATGCTGAGGTAACCGAGCAACTGCTGGCTATGGCAAAGCGGTACGATTAAAATCCCCCGAATTTTGGTCGCCCGGAATGCGGGTTGTAAGGTTCGCATTCCTGGAACGTGATATAAATCCGCGATCGCCCAAGCTTTCTCTCCACCAGGTTGGAAGCGTTCCTGCCAAACGCTATATTGTTCCATCAGGTTAAATTTTGCCTGTTCTGGCATTACCGGCTGCGTACCGCATGTATAAACTTCGATGTTGCTTTGATTGGTAATTGGTAATTGGTAATTGGTAATTGGTAATTCTCCCCTGCTACTCTGTCGATCTATGTATAATCTGCCACCATATCCTCCCAGGGATGGGACAATTTCTTCTAAGGCTGCCTGAAGGTCGATGCGGTCGAGGGAATCGAGGAGGACTGCGACGCGGTTAATGGTGGCTTGTTTGGTGGCTTGTTCGCGGGCAGAGGCGAGCAAGATCGATTGAGCGATCGCTACCGATAGCTGATCCACCACCATCTGAACAACTTGGAGTTCTGGTTCTAAAAAAGACCTCGGTTGGGCGTTGTGAGATACCAATAACCCCCAAAGTTGGTCGCGATCAAAAATCGGCACAGCTAAAGAAGACTTAACTCCCATTGCGGTTAAGTATTCTATGTGACAGGGATCTACTGGACGGTAACGGATATTTTCGCACACAAGAAGTCCGCTTTCCGGATCTCGCAATAAACTCTGACCTAACTGACGGGTATTTACATCGACAATTGAACGCACCCGCGCTTCGATAAACAATTGACGGGAGGATTGCGGAATATCATCTGCGGGAAAATTTAATCCTAGTAAAGATGGTAGAGTGCGATCGCGAATTGATTCAGCAATGACCTGACCGCTGCCATCCGGATGAAATTTATAAATCTTAACCCGATCCGTTGCCAGAAACTCACGCACTTCTGCTGCGGTGGCGCTAAGAATTTCTTCTATTTCTAGCGAGCGACGGATAATATTGGCGATACGGCGTAGCAAATTTTCTGGTTCGAGCCTTAGCTGATCGTCTTGTAGGCTGCTCAGGTTCATTGCTTGTCCTTAGCTTACTTTTAAAATTTGTATGTGTTAACAATATTGTGTAACTTTTTTATCTTTTTGCCCAGGGTGAAAATACCGGCAAATCCCATCCGGCTGAAGGTTTGTTAAACTGGAT
Source organism: Cyanobacteria bacterium UBA11372 (assembly GCA_003486675.1). Classification (GTDB taxonomy): domain Bacteria; phylum Cyanobacteriota; class Cyanobacteriia; order Cyanobacteriales; family Aerosakkonemataceae; genus Microseira. The sequence continues at coordinate 21,261 of DNGG01000248.1, read as the reverse complement.
ATTTTTGTTACATCATACACTTAGTTGTGATAGATTTGACAGCCGCATGAAAAGATTTTATTCTCCAAGCTAGAGGCAAATTATCTTTGCTTAGATTGAGTTAAAAATTTTTATGACGCTGGATTTTGATAAGTAAAAATGCTCAAAACCCCTAATTCTGGTTTGAGAATAGCAGCCAGGAGAAACCGAGTGGGTTAGGGCAGCGTGGCCTTGGCAGATCGCGCACCAGTTGGTAAAGTTTTCCTGAATCTAGTCTATTTACCCGAAAATAGATGTGCCCGCTTCATGTTGTTGACAGCGTTTCAGATAAATTTGAGCGACTTTATCCATCGGGTTTTGCCGCAGACAATCGGTAAACAGTTGTTCTGCTTCCTTAAATTTATTTAATCTATAATTATATAAACCAGATATAAATATCTGGATATTTGCTAATTTTAATGCTTTAATTTCTGGCGGATCTGCGTCAAATACTTCATAAACCATTACAGATTCTGATTTTCCTTTAACTTGCACCAGATCGATGGGGCGAATTGCATAGATCGGTTCGTTCAAATGTAAAAAAGTTTGTTGAGTAATTAACATCGATACGCCATAATATTTCGTCAGTCCTTCAACTCGTGAAGCTAAATTTACTGCATCGCTAATTACCGTACCATCCATGCGATTTTTTCCACCTACTGTTCCCAGCATTGAATATCCTGTATTAATGCCAATGCCGACGCGAATAGGTATATAGCCGTAATTAATCCGCTGCATATTATAGTCTGCAAGAATTTGTAACATGGTAATTCCGGCTTGAACGGCATCATCTGCACCCTTGCTAAACAGTGCCATAATTCCATCGCCCATATACTTATCAATAAAGCCATTATTTTCGGCGATCGCTGGTTCCATGCGCTTAAGATAGGCATTGATAAATCTAAAATTATCTTCTGGCGTCATGCCTTCAGAAAAGCTAGTAAAGTCGCGAATATCGGCAAATAAAATCGACATTTCCTGCTGTACTTGGTCGCCTAATTGAACATCAACTAAGCTTTGGTGCCCCAAGAGGGAAAGAAATTCATTTGGCACAAAACGTCTTGCCGCATGGGTTAATTTTAATTCAGCTTCTAACGCTACTTCTAAAGTGCAATTAACTTCAAATAATTCTTCAATCAACTTTTGCCGTTCTGCTTCTGCTTGCTTGCGGAAGGTGATGTCAATAAAAGCTGCGATCGCATAACTAATTTTGCCCTTTTCATCATAAATCGGTCTGCCCCAAACTTCGAGGGGGATAATTTTATTTTCTTGTCGAATTTCCATATCGTCAACGTTGATACTTTGTCCTTGCAAGGCACAAAAAATCGGGTCGCGCTCTGGGGGATAGCTATCTTCGCTATTGGCAAGATAAACTTGATAAACGTCTCGCAATTGTTCCCCTGTGCCATTGCTAACGATGGCTTGTTCGAGCAACTGCTGGGCGCGAGAATTGATGTAGAAAGGTTTGCCGTTAGTATCCACCACAAATATGCCAACGGGAACGGCTTCTAATAATTGCTTGAGGCGAATTTCACTAGCAGATAATGCCTCGTTTAAGCGTTTCATTTGAGCATTTTGATTTTCTAGAGTTGTAAAAAAGCCTTGCAATTGATCCGCCATTCTATTAAAGGATATAGCTAGCTGACCTACCTCATCTTTTCGCTTAATTTCAACCGTGTTATCCCAATGACCTTTGGCTATTTCTTTAGCAGCTAGGTTTAAACGCAAAATTGGCTCTACAATCCAGCGAGATGTGACCATTCCCACCAGAATCGCCCCGCATAAAGCCGCTATACACAGTAACAAAGTTGTACGATTGTTGGCGTTGATTTCTTGCATAAAATCTGCTTCTGGAATCACCGTCACAATCAGCCAATCTAAGCCGCGTTCGTCATATAGAGGAGTTACTTGCACAAAATATCGCCCCTCTTTGTTTGTAAAGTTAAGTTGTTCGGATTTAGCAAAGGCTAGATTGCCATAGCGATCGTTTAAATATTGAGCTGTTAGTCGAATTAACCTATTGCTGCTCGAAGTTGCTGCTAGGCGTTTTTGATTTTTAACGTTAGAGTTGCGGATGTAAGGTTTTTCTGTGGTTGAAGTTGCTACCAGTAACCCATCTCGCTCGATAATAAATATCTTTCCTGATTTACTGATTTCGATCTGCCTCAAAAATTTACTGATATCATCTAGACTGCGAATAATATAAGTGACGCCGAGTAAATTGTCTGTATTTTTGTCATAAATAGGTGCTGACAATGCTAACAGCAGTTCCCCAGTAAAAATATGCGGATAAATTGAAGTCCAAGCGGAATGTCTAGCTTGAACGGCAACAATATACCAAGGTCGGGTGCGAGAATCAAACGGATTGGAAGTGCTGATAACTTTTGTTGGACGCCCTTGAGAATTGGTGGCATAGGTTGTATAAATTCCCCCATTATCGGCAGCTGCGCGAATCACTAAAGTCCCGTCTTGGAGTCGTTCGACAGCTCTATGTCCGCCTCTTGTATTGCCAAAGCCTACAATAGTCATAGGCGACCAAGAGGTTATCTGTATTTGCTCCCAAGCTTGCTGTTCTTGACTGGAAAAATCGTTAAAATTCCAAATTCCCCGGTCAAAGGCACTGATATTCGCTTTGTTGACCTGATCGGCAACTTCCAGGTAAGTATGAATTTTTTCTTTAACGCGGGAATTCACTCCTTGTTGTAACTGGGTGACCAAATTATTAACTGTCTGCTGTCCATTTCTAAAGGAGAGATATCCTACCAATCCCACTGCGGCAATAATTTGCAGGATAAAAGGAACTATTAGGACAGTTCGCAAAGGAAATTTTCCAGAAACTTTGGCAATTAAGTCTTTAGTCACTTTGAGGATCGTGGGTGAGATTTTTGCAGCGTGGAATATCGATCAAAAATGTTTTTTGTTAGATAAATTTCCTGCACCCTTTTAATCTAGCCCTTGTGGAGTCTCCTACGTCAACGCTCAACCGAGACAACTTTAGAAACAAATCAGCGATGTAATTTGGATTTACCAAAACTTTTATACGTTGCTCGCGGAAAAACCAACCGTAATAATACTGAAAACAGATATTATTTAATAAATATACTTGTTTATTGGTCAGCCAACTAGCCTTGCTTTAAAAAAGTTTTAATCGTGGTAGGTAGGAAGAGTCCTCAGAAGTGCTTTTTCAGTAAAAACAAGGAAAGTTAATGTATTAATTTTTACTTAAGTGACTGCGCCTCCCAGCTGGCGAACCTGCTGCCTGACGCGAGTCGATCGGGAGGGAGCGGTTGGGTTGATCTGGTCAGAGGCGCAGATGAGTGGAAAGTAAAGAAATGTAAAAAAATATTATGATTCTATTATCGTTTTATGAATAAAGCGATCTGATAAAGTTCGCGGTTGAAATTCTGGTAAAACAGGCAATGCAGTATTATCAACGAATGAAAAGACTTTTGGTATCGGTGTTGGCGATCGCGATCGCTGTGTTGATCTGGGCTGAAGCGCCCGCCGCAATAGCATACGACAATCCCGACTTACTGCCCACGGAGCCGACTCCGATTATCGACTTGGCGAAATCCCTCAGCGACTTTCAGGAAGAAGCACTAACGAAGGATATCGACCAATTTGAAACGGAAACCGGCTTCAAACTGCGAGTTTTGACGCAATACGACCGCACGCCCGGTCGTGCTGTGAAAGGCTTTTGGGGCTTAGATGATAAAAGCGTGCTGCTGGTGGCGGATTCGCGGGGGGGCAATATCCTCAACTTCAGCGTCGGGGATGATGTCTACAAGCTGCTACCAAGAACCTTTTGGATCGAGCTGCAAACTCGTTACGGTAATATGTACTTCGTGCGCGACAACGGGGAAGACCAATCGATCCTGCAATCGTTGGAATCGATTAAAACTTGCCTGCGGCAAGGCGGTTGCAACGTAGTACCGGGATTGCCCCACGAGCAATGGATATTCACCTTAATTACATCAATTGTCGGCGGCGTAGTGTTTGGACTAGCTGCCGTACCCCGCAAACCGGGACAAGTCATCGCATGGCAATGGGCGTTGATTTTATCGCCGTTGTGGGGGATATTATTTATTTCCTTCGGGATTGGGCCGGTGGTGACGCGCACGTCGGAGTGGTTGCCCTTAGTGCGGAACGTAGCAGGGTTTATGATTGGTGCTTTAGTGGCGTACTTGTCGCCAGCGATCGCATCGGCGTCGGAAAGCTCCAGTCGCTAATTTTGCCACATCAAAGCGATCGCCAACCTAACTGCCGAGCCAACACTGGAAAAGCGAGCAGCTTCTGGGGCAGTTTTTTCCCAGCGCAATAGCTGCTCGGTAAAGAAGGGATCTCGCTTGGCGCGTTTGGCGATCGCCGTACTAATTACCTTTTGTTGAATTTCTTCGGTAGAAAAGCCTTGGCGATGCAGGTAAATTAGCAGCCGCTGCACCGACTCGACAAACCTTTCCGGCGCCTGAGACATTAAGATCGCTTCGATTTGATGCACCACCTCTTGATAAATTTGCTGCCGTCTTTTCTGCTGTTCCTGCTGCTTTTTCTGCTCGGCGACTTCTGTTGCTTGCTGTTTTTCGTCCTGACGCTGGGGAATGTCAAGCAGTTTGAGAATTTCTCGCCGTTTCGCCTGACAGCGTTGGAGCATTTGTGGGTATAGGGTTAACAAGCGATCGCGCAATTTTTGCACGTTCACCACATGACTCGCCATCAGTTGCAGGCGATAGCGCTCTGACTGGGAGTCAAAAGACTTGATGGTCAAGCTCAGCTGGGCTTCTTCCTGCTCGATGTGGGTAATAGTGTAGGTCAAAGCCTCCCAGTTAGGAACCTCTTTCCAGTCGATTAAAATCGTCGAGCTATCTTCCGAGTTCTGTCCTGCTAGCTCTCCCGGCTTTAAATCCCCATTGCCAGGATAGCGCTCGGTTGGGCTTTTGGTCGCGTAATCAAACTCGGTAAAGACATAACTGCATTCAACCCTGGACAAGTCCACATCTTCAACATGCCAGCGCTGGATGCAACAGCCAGTCATTTGCGCCCGATCCAAATTCGTGCGAATTAAATGGCTTTCCAATAAATAAGCGCCGCCCAGATCGGCTTCGCTCAATATTGTCTCGCTCAGGTAAGCACCGCTGAGATCTGCCCGCTGCAAGTCCGCCCCGCGCAAATTTGCCTCGCTGAGATCGGCTCGCAGCAGCAACACATCTTGAAGATTGGTTCGCAATAAATAAGCTTTCCGCAAGCTAGCTTTGAGTAAATATGCCCCGGCGAGGTTAGCGCGACTCATGTCCGCACCGTTGAGAATAGCTTCACTCAGATCGGCGCCGGATAGAACAATCCGATGTAAGTCCGCCTCGCTCAAATTTGCCGAACGCAGGCAAACACCACTCAGGTTGGCTTCGGTTAGATTAGTACGAATTAAAATAGCGCCGCGCAAATTCGCCGAGTCTAGATTCGCTTCCCGCAAACTAGCAGCGGTGAGATTAGCGCTAATTAAACTAGCGCGTTGCAGATTTGCCTCCATCAATTCTGCTCCCATCAGCTGGGAATTATTTAACTTAGCCCGTTCCAAATTGCTTTGATCTAACTTAGCGCCTTGGAGGTTGGCAGTACTGAGATCGGCTTCCTGTAGCACCGCCCAGTTCAAATCTGCCTCTTGTAAGTCGGCGAGGCGCAGATCCGCTTTGGTGAGATTGGCACCGCTTAAAATCGCCTGATTCAGCTTGCCACTCGCCAACGTTACGTGGCGGAGATCGGCTTGGCGCAGTACGGCACCGCTAAGCTGAGCGCGATTTAAAAAAGACCAGCTGAGATTTGCACCCGTGAGATTAGCGCCAGTCAGGTCGATATCTTGGAGATTGACCCCTGTGAGACTGGCTCCACTGAGGTCAACGTGGGCAAAATACCGCTCTCCTTGTCTGTATCTGGCTAAAAGATCTTGGATTTGCATTCAAGCCCTTGGGGCAGGATGATAACCGCATTGCTTCCGTTTTAGCAGATTGAGTTGGCGAAGCGTCTTCTTTGGAGAATTGCGCGGCGCCCACGCTTGCAAAATTGCATCGCCAAAGGGGGACTGCTGGAGCGGGTGAGCTTCAGGCGCTTCAGGCGCTTCAGGCGAATTTGAATCTAAATTCTCCCCTGCTCACCTGCTCACCTGCTCCCTTGCTCCCCTGCTCACCCGCTCCCCGACACCAGCAACCCGTTTTTATGGCAGCCAGTGGGGATCTAAACCTGCTAGGGACAACGACTCTGGTTGTACTGGGGTAGATGTGGCTTCCCCCGATGCATTAGGAAGGGGTACTAGCCAGAGACGGCTAGTGAGTATCGCTTCCCCCGAATCCGTGCGGGGGGCATCCGACTGAGCGGCGGCGGGTTGCACGGTGGTGACGGGTTGGTCAAATAACAAGGCTATACCGTCGGGGGATAAGCTGATTTGCGCTTGTCGCTGATTTTTTAACACCACCAGGGTTCGCAGTTGGGATGTTTCCAAGTTGATGGCGGCGATATAGGGTTCTTCGATAAACTCGTCTCCCGGTATCAATTGAGTCAGCAGGCAATAAAGGGTTTTTCCCCCCGGATCGAATTGGGCGTCGATAATTGAGCCGGTGGTGCGGAAAAGTTCTTTTTCGACTCCGACGTTGTTTACAAGATATAGCGATCGCGTCCGATCGGTGTTAAATTTTACCATTGCTGCGGCCGATCCATCTGGGGCAAAGCCGACAATTGTGCCAAATTTGGGCAGAAAATCGAGGGGTTTATCGTCAGGATTGTCTAAAGGTACGATCGCTAATCCTTCACCTTGGGCAATGGCTATGGCTTTACTATCTGGCGCGATCTTAAAATCTCCCCCAGGTTGTCCTTTTAGCGGTTTAGCCTTGCCATCGGGCTTAATTATCCAAAGGCCAAAATCTGCCCGATTGCGCCGGGAAAACCTCTGGGCGACAATAATTTTACCATCGGCGGACAAATCAAATTTGAGGTTTTGGTAATCTTTATTATCCAATACCAGGGTTATTTTGCCTGCGGGTTCGGGGCGCTGGGAAGGCGCATCGATAGATTGGGGAGCAATACCCGTCGTCACAACATATAGACTTTGTTCTAGCAAACCTTGGCGCTGAAACGAACGAGGATTCGCCGAAAATAAAATGCGATCGCCTAATGGATATGGCTTAAAGTCTGTCACGACCAAATCTGGTGGCGTGAGGGTGATTGGTTTTGGCTCTTTGGCACTTAAGTTTACCAGCATTAACCGTCCCGCGTTGTTGCCTTCAATTCCCAGGTAAGCAAACGCGCGATCGCGCGTTTTAAACTTAGCAGTAAAAGGCTGTATTTGCCTTTCTGGTTGGTTATCCTTGGCGAATTTATCCTTTGCTCCCTGCAATTTTAATTGGTATTCACTGCCGTAGGGGGCGGGGGAAATTAGAGTATAAGCCATCCGTCTTCCCGCCCAACTAAATTTTCCTGGCAAGGGCGGATCGATCCGCAAATTTTGTTCGACGCTGGTATGGTTCATCGGACGACTAAAAGTGAGGACAAACCCCCGATCTTCTGCGCCAATTTGTTGATTTTCCCAGCTAAAATCTCGCACCCGCGAACTAGAGCGATCGCCACTCCACAATAGCATTCCAATCGTGACGCTCAGTATCAGTATTAATGCGATCGCCGTGCGGTCAAGGGGTTGAAGAAATGATTTGTTCATTGGTAATTGGTAATTGGTAATTGGTAATTGGTAATTGGTAATTGCTATCTAACTACAACAGCCTTTTCTTACTAGCCATTACCCTTCCTGGCAGAGCCAGGGAACGCCATTACCGATTACCAATTACCGATTACCCCTCCTAATAATCGTATGGGTTTTTAGGTTCTGGAATTGGTTTTATCGAGGTTGGTTTAATGGTTAATTGGCGTTTTCCTGCCAAAGTTTCTGCGATCGCTTCTCCTTCTATTTCTAGCCAGGTATCCGGCGCATAGGCGGTGCGGCTAGTGGTTAATTTTACTGGCAATCCAACTGGATAGGCATCGGCGGCGCAGCAGGTAATCACAAACCTAGCCAGCATAAAGTATTGATCCGGCATGTGTTGCGGATGGATAACAAAGCCTTGCACCTTGACTTTTTGCCCGGTATATGTATCTGGTTCGGGATAAACATTCAAAGTGCGTATCCAGTCGATCAGCGATCGCTCTTGGGGGGGTTTGGCGCTGCGGAAGGCGCCCGGATGACTGCGCGTCATCGATAAAGTATCGGCGACTCCCCGTTCGATGGCGGTTTGACTGGTAAAAACGCGGGGGGTAATCATAAAACCGAGTAGAGCGGTTACTAACAGCAACGTACTGCTCCAACCGGGAGGAAATAAAGTGATGTGTTGAACCGTCTGGGGCAAAATTATCCGGGACGATTTGGAGCGACGCAGCGTCGGTAGAAGGCTTTGCGCCCTCAAAGTACCAAGCACCAGCAAACCGAATCCTCCGCTGATGACTAACCAAAAGTAATCGGGGTGAATCAACAATCTTAACTTGCCAGTCAGCCAATATTTCAGCATCAAAATGCCCCAAGCGAGAATCGCCGCTACATCTAGCCAGGGCATTAATCTATTTTGGATTTGAGATTTGGGATTTTGGATGGTCATTGGTAATTGGTAATTGGTAATTGGTAATTGGTAATTGGTAATGGTCATCTCTGTTGTTCTATTACCCATTACCCATTACCCATTACCCCAAAGATATCTGATAAATCAAAGTGAATAGAAAAGTCAATTGCGCTGCTAAAGCCAATAAATAAAATACTGCTCTGGCTTTAAAGATAGAGAGCATCAAGCCAATACCTTTGAGGTCGATCATCGGACCAAATACTAGGAAAGCGAGCAAGGAAGCGCTGGTAAAAGCAGAAGCAAACGAGAGGGCGAAAAACGAATCGACTGTAGAACAAATCGACACTACCGCCGCCAACACCATCATTGCCACAATCGAGGTAATTGGATCTTGACCGAGACTGAGGATAATTTCGCGGGGAACAGCCACTTGTAGGGTAGCAGCGATCGCGCTTCCCAAGACCAACACCGCTCCTAATTCCCGCAACTCTTGTACTGTATTTTCTAGGAACAAAGCCAGGCGGTCTTTGAGGGGTTTACTGGTAATAGACCCTGCGGCGGCGATAAATTCTGGCGTATCCATGCGAATCGAAGTACCCTTACCGCCCAGCATAAAAGTCCCCGACTGCAATAAAGCTGGGGAGTACTCCTTTTTTCCCAACTTGGGTGCGGGTATCGAGCAAGCGACGAGTTGGTGTAGCATCGGTCGTAGGTCGGCTTGAGCGCTGAAAACCCAACCAATAATGGTAGCGATCGCTAAAGAACACAATACCCGCAACACGACTATTTCCGGCTGATCGCGAAACGCCGTCCATGTCGCCCAAATCACAATCGGATTGATTGTCGGCGCCGCCAATAAAAATCCGATCGCCACGGGGGCGGGTACTCCCTGCATCAGCAGTCGCCGCGCTACCGGCACGTTACCGCACTCGCACACGGGAAACAAAAATCCAATCAAACTCCCGGCGAAAGCACCCAGCAGAGGGTTTTTAGGCATCGCTGCAATTAATTTACCTTCGTCTATAAACAACAGCAGCAATCCTGAGAACAAAACCCCCAGCAGCAAGAAAGGGATCGCTTCTACCAGCAAGCTCAGGAATAGGGTAAAGCCAGTGTTGAATTGAGTCATCGGGTGAGGGGCAATTTCGCTAAAATTCCACAATCTAGTGCGGATCTGTTCAAACTTTGGCGGTAATAGGTAATAGGGAACAGTTTACCCACTAATGTAGGGGCGATCGCATTCCCCCAGAACAATTTTGACTTGACCGACAAATTATATCCGAGAATGCATACCCTACGTTGGCTTTTTGTCAAGTAATTGTAATTAATCGTTACATTTAGTTGATGATTCGGGGTTCCCGATGGCGCGGCTCACCCACCAGGGTGAAGCAATGTTAAGGAAGGAACAGCCATGTTGTGAACAGGGGATCTAGATCGCTAAAAAATTCGATCCCGATCACATGAAATTTATAACTTCCTGGGTGTATTTATCAATAGGTTAGTCAGCGAGCAAGTCGTCTATGTTACAAACAGCCCCAAGGATACCAACCAGTACCAAAGCGATCCGGCTTAATTTTCAGGCTCTGACTGCTTTTGAGCGCGTAACCGAGCAGTATTGTCACTTGGGCGTGAGGTTTAGCGATGCGATCGCTCTGGAGCCTTCTAACCCAGCCTTTATGCCCAAAACCGGCTCTTTCGTCATCATGCCTTTAGGACAAGAAATGATTCTGAATGCCAGTTTTGACTCGCCCACATCCTGGGTAGGTGCTTACGTCTGCGGTGCTGGATCTGTAATTTTAACGGCTTTTGACCAAACGGGAAAAATCCTCGCCCACGTTACCACAAAAGCTAGCTCTAACGTTGCAGCGAGCCAAACAAAAGGCAGTTGCTCGTGGCAGCAGCTAGAATTGAATCGATCCGGTATTGCTAAGGTAATGTTTCACTCTAGCGAGCCGTTTATTCTCAAGGATTTTTATTTTAAGGGTGCTATAACTGCTAACGCTCGGAGCTACTAACATCTCCCTCTCAAGATAGTCGTTTATGGTTTTATTACTTTGAGAATAGATTATATAAAGAGCGTTTAATAGCCCATGAGAAAAAGTCCACCGCCTCGCCCGGTTTGGGGTGTCTTTAGTATTTGTAGTAACAATGGGGATGCAACCAAATGAGATATTATGGGTTCGTTGGGTTTTAACGCAATCGAGTCACAACCGAGTTTATTGGATGCAGATGTGTCTGAAATTATTCACCCACAACTCGGTTTACACAGCACGCTCGAAGAATTATTTCTTTACGATTTTCACCTGGAATTATCTCAACCTGGGAGGAAAGTAACCCAGGCATTTGAAGCAAATCCGATGCTGCCTGGGGTAATTTTAACCAAGGGGGGAAAGTTTGCGGGGATGATTTCTCGGCGGCGATTTTTGGAGTATATGAGCCGCCCTTTTGGGTTAGAAGTATTTTCTAAGCGCCCGCTGGAGGATTTGTATCAGTTTGCCAAAACCGATATTTTGATTCTCCCCGGCAATACTTCGATTTTGGCAGCCGCCCAGCGATCGTTACAGCGCAGCTACGGGATGGCAGGTGTTGGTGTAATGGGCGATCGCTCAAGGGCGTCACAAGGGATAGATTACAACCAAGAGCCAACGGGGAAAACGGCTAGCCCCGATTTACTTTACGAGCCAATTGTAGTGGAAATTGCGCCTCAAGTTTACCGCTTGCTCGATGTGCATCAATTATTGGTGGCTCAGTCGCGCATTCACCAAATGGCAATTGAACTAATCGAGCAACTGAATCAAAAACTGGCAAAAGCTAACCGAGAATTGCAATTCCTCGCGGCAGTTGATAGCTTGACTCAAGTGGCAAATCGACGTAAGTTTGATGAATATTTGAATATCAAGTGGCGCGAGATGGCAAGGGAAAAAGCGCCCCTGTCTTTGATTTTGTGCGATATTGATTTTTTCAAACGATACAACGATACTTACGGTCATCAAGCCGGAGATGTCTGCTTGCAGCAAGTTGCCAGCGCGCTGATCGGTGCAGCAAAGCGACCTGAAGATTTGGTTGCTCGTTATGGGGGCGAAGAGTTTGCGGCAATTTTGCCCCATACTGACAGCGCTGGCGCCATCCACGTGGCAGAAAAAATGCGCGTCGCCGTCAAAGAGCTAGAAATTCCCCACGCTGATTCTGCTGTTAACCGATACGTTACCATTAGTTTGGGTGTCGGTAGCGCGATTCCCCACTTAGAATCTTCCCCAGAAGAGTTGATTGCGGCGGCAGACCAAGCGCTGTATCATGCTAAAGAAAGCGGACGCGATCGCTATGCTTTCTATACCCCCGAAACTCCCAACTTTGACTAAATCTAATGCTTCAGGTTAATTCAAAGTTAACTCAAGTTTTAGGTTGGGTTAAACTTTATATTAGATTTTTTTTTTAAAAAAGATTATTATTTTTTATTTAGACCGCCAAAGAATTGGGTGCTATAGTTTAAATGACGCCGACAGACCGACTATAATATCGCTCAAGAGTTACTGCTATGATGGCTTTGCCAAAAGTATCTCCCCAAATGTCAGTTTTACCGGCATGGGAAAGGCTAAATTTAGAGTCTACCCTGCAAGACTTGTCGCTTTACGAGTTTCAAATAGAAGCCGATCGAACGGGGATAGAAGTGGCAAGGGCTTTTGATAGCAATCCCCTACTGCCAGGAGCAATTTTAACCGAGAAACAACAGTTACTAGGGATGATTTCGCGGCGGCGGTTTTTAGAATACATGAGCCGCCCTTATGGACTAGAACTGTTTTTGAAGCGACCGATTAAAAGTTTGTACTTATTAGCGCGGGCAGAAACTTTATTGTTACCGAGCAGTACGTTAATTGTGAATGCTGCTCGGCAGTCTTTGCAGCGACCGGCTCATTTGCTATACGAACCATTGGTAGTAGAAATTGAACCGCAAGTTTATAAATTATTAGATGTACATCAGTTAATGGTGGCTCAATCCCACATCCACGAGCTAGCTACCCAGCTGTTAAACGAGCAAACACAGGCTCACCTAATCCAAACAGAAAAGATGGCTAGCTTAGGTCAAATGATGGCGGGGATAGCCCACGAAATTTTAAATCCAGTTAACTTTATTTCAGGAAATATAGATTACTTGTCAAAGTATAGCGAGGATCTGATTAATTTGATCGTAGCTTACGAAGAGGGGGTTACCGAACCGCCGCCCAGAGTGGTTGAAATTAAAGAAGAAATTGAATTTGATTATTTACAAGAAGATCTGCTGGTAATTATTAATAGCATGAGGCAGGGAACAGAACGATTAATCAAGATTATCAACAGTATGCGTAATTTCTCCCATATGGGGGAAGGAAGTCGCCAGCCAGCAGACTTGCACGAGTGTATCGATAGTACGCTGTTGATTTTAAATAACCGAATTAAATACAGTATTGAATTAGTGAAAAACTACGGGGAACTGCCGCTAGTACCCTGTTATTCTGGGCAGTTGAGTCAGGTTTTTACGAATATTATCAGCAATGCCATTGATGCGCTGATGGAGAAATCGGCAGCGCTGAAAGAAGCGGCTAAATCTGCCCGTAAATGGCAAGCGAGAATAGAAATTAGCACCTGCGTTGTAGAAGCTGAAAATACCCGTTGGGCTACGATTCGCATAGCCGATAATGGTCCCGGTATTCCGGCGGAAATTCAACAGCGAATTTTTGAAACATTTTTTACCACGAAGCCAGTGGGTAAAGGTACGGGGCTGGGGTTAGCAATTAGCCGTCAAATTGTGACAGAAAAGCACAAAGGGAAGTTAAACTTGCGAAGTCAGGCTGAAGTCGGCACGGAATTTGAGATTCTGCTGCCTTTGGAGTGAAGAAGTTGAGATCTTGCACCAATGGAGTGGGCGGGCGAGACGCCCACCCCACAAGACGCCCACCATACAAGATGCCCACCCCACAAGATGCCCACCATACAAGATGCCACAAGAGTAGTTTTGTTGTGGGATCGGCATTTTGCCTGTGGCGGGCGAGACGCCCACCCCACAAGAAAAAAACTCTTGTGGGATAGGCATCCTGCCTGTCGGATAGGCCAGGGAAAGGGAAGATGATAAGCTATTGAAATAATAAATTCAGATCGATAACGGGATAGATACAAGTCGGGTGCATGGTGCCAAAAAGAGTTCTGTCAGTGCCACACTTGTCTGAGGGGAGCAATCAAGACCTTTCTTTAGAGTCCACCCTGGATGAACTACCGCTATACGATTTTAGCGTCGAGAGCAGCACTCTAGGGGTAGAAGTGGCGCGCACGTTTGAGAAGTATCCGCGACTGCCAGGAGCGATTTTACTGGATCGAGGCGAATTTGTGGGCATGATCTCGCGGCAGCGGTTATTGGAGTACTTGCTGCGTCCCCACGGGATGGAGATATTTTTGCACGAACCGCTGGATGTGCTTTACAGTTATGCGCGCACAGAGGTTTTAGTGCTGCCTGGTAGCAAGCCAATTTTAACAGCGGCGCAGCAGGCACTGAGGCGATCGCGCGAACTGTTAGCCGAACCCGTTGTCGTCCAAACTGCAAGCAAAACTTATCAATTATTAGATATTCACGAATTGAATATTGCCTACTGGCAAATTCGCGGCATAGAAACCCAAGTGCGTTACGAACGCGCTCAAGCGCAAATGATTCAAAGCGAGAAAATGGCTAACTTGGGGCGTTTGGTGGATGGATTGGCACACGAAATTTTAGATCCGGTTAACTTTATTTGGGGGAATTTAACCCACCTGAACAATTACAGCGAGGGTTTGCTAGAGTTGATGGCGGCTTATGAAGCCAAACTAACCGATGGTTCAGACGAAATCAACGCCCTCAAGCAAGAGATTGAATTTGATTTTTTACAACAAGACATGTACCAAGCGATTGGGAGTATTAAAACGGGGGCAGAACGGTTAAAAAAACTGGCGACGAGTCTGCAAAATTTTTGCCATATCGATGAAATTTATCCCAAACCGGCAGACTTGAATGCCTGCTTAGATAGTATCGTGCTGTTGCTGAAAAGTCGCTTAACCAGCGAGATTGATATTGTGAAAAACTACGGTTTATTGCCGCCCGTAACTTGCTATATCGGACAAATGAACCAAGTGTTTATGAATATCCTCACCAATGCTGTTGATGCATTGATCAATGAAGCGGTTCACCAAAAGTTAGCAAGATCGTTTAACGAGGAAGGGGAAAAAAGTTCAAGTGGCAAACCTCGAATTGAGATTACAACTAAAGTTTGTTCTCTTGATTCAGATACTCGCTGGGTTTCGATTAGTATTGCAGATAATGGCCCCGGTTTATCCGCGAAGGCGCAAAACCAGATTTGGGAATCTTTTTCCATCGCAAAACGGTCTGAAAAAGAGACGAGTTTGGCGTTGAGTTATCGGATTGTGACTGCTAAGCATGGGGGTAGATTTTTGATGCGTTCCCGTAGCGGCGAACTAGGAGAATGCCAATCTAGTAGCGGTACTGAATTTGAAATTTTGTTACCTTTATTGTAAATTTAAGTAATTTTTTGGCTGCCAGTAGCAGCTGCAAAACTTAGGCACGACGAGACGAGAAACCGGGTTTCTACCTAGATCTCTAGTTTCTAAATCGACTATTTTTCATAGAAACCCGGTTTGTTGGCGCGACTGTTTCGGCGATAGTTGGTAGGCTATTTTTGGCTCGGGAAGGTTTGGCGCTTTCCGTATAATTACCCAAAATTTAGGCCAATTTTTGCGAATTTATCGAGGATATTACGGAATTTTTTGCCTGGTGGAATGCCAAGTGAAAGTAGGTTTTAAGGATTTACACGATCGCGCTATAGCCCGATGCGATCGCCGTCATCGGATCGTGCCGATCCCCGAGTTGGTAAACCGCCTGACAGGTGAGTAAAATCTATACATATCAAAAAATAAATGTTATAATAACAAACTTTTAAAGGCAGAGGATAACGGGTGTTACAGGGTGAGGGCTGTTGGGTGCAACAATAATTAGATAAATACAGAGTATAGCTGGGATTAGGCTCTGGTTATGACTGCGGTGCTGGTTGAATGTTGGTAAATACATAAGAAATGCAAATAAAACTATGATTTTTGAAACTAGGGTCACAGATTGCGAACAGATAGAGTCAAGATGGAGCGATAGGGAACAGAGGTTTAAACATCTGATTGCTAATATCCCAGGGGCAATTTATCGCTGCGCCTGGGAGGGGGATCGAAGGATAGAAACGATTGGGGATGCGATCGCAGAAATTACCGGCTACCCGGCGTCGGATTTTATTCAAAATCAAATAAGGACATTTGCCAGTATAATCCATCCGTTAGACTCGGAGCGGGTCAAGAAAATAGTTAATGAAAGTGTAGGGGCAAGCCGTCCCTACGTTCTGGAATACCGGCTATGCCATGCAGATGGTAGCATTAGATGGGTGTATGAAAAAGGACAAGGAATTTTTGCCAAATCAGGCAAGGTTTTGTTCCTAGAAGGAGTTATCTTTAACATCAGCTCTTGCAGCGATCGCGCCAATAGCGATCGCAAACAAGCCGAGTCAGCGCTACAAGAAAGCGAATATCGGTATTACACATTAACCACAATATCTCCCATTGGTATATTCCGCACCGATATCGATGGAAACTGTTTATACGCTAACCCGAAATGGTGCGAAATATCGGGACTAAAACTTGAGAAGATTCTGGGAAAAACGTGGTATCAAACCATACATCCCCAGGAGCGAGAGCGAATTAGCGAAGAATGGAAGCAATGGATCGCCGTAGAGACGTTGCGTGCAACGTCTCTACAAGTATTTAAAACCGAGTATCGGTTTGAGCATCCCGATGGAAAAATTACCTGGGTACTCGGTCAAATAGTGGCGGAAAAAGATAGTCGGAGAAAAGTTATTGGCTATGTAGGAACGCTGAATGACATTACCGAGTACAAGCAGATAGAAGCGCAGTTGCGGCAAAGCGAAGCCAAAAATGCAGAAAGATTGCATGGATATTTGGCATCAGAGGCTTTGGGCAAACATATCTCATTAATTTACCCAAACGATCGCCACGAGTTTATGCAAGAGCAAGTAATTCAACCTCTGCTGGAAAAAGGAACTCACGAAATCGAGCATCTGGTGTTAAACAAGGCAGGGGAAGAAGTATACATTCAGCTTAAGCTTTCGCTGCTAAAAGACAGCCAAGGACGCACAACAGGAACGATTAGCTACGGGATGGACATCACCGATCGCCAGGGAAGCGAAGAAAAATTACGCCAAAGCGAAGCGAGAAATCGCGCTTTCCTGGAGGCGTTACCAGATCTGATATTTCGCATCAGCAAAGATGGAATTTGTCTCGATTTTCACCCAGATAAGACAAGCAAAATGTTGATGCCTGATAGTTCATTTATTGGTAAAATAATTTGGGATATACTGCCGCCAGAACTATCACAACCAACTAGGCGCTGTGTCGAGCAAGCATTAAAAACTGGTAAAATTCAATTGTTTGAATATGAGTTGTCGAAAAATGGCATTGAGCGCGATTACGAGGCTCGAATTGTCAAAAGTGGAGAAGATGAAGTTTTAGCGATCGTGCGCGATATCACCGAGCGCAAGCAAGCTGAAGCAGCGCTGAAACAAAGCGAGGCAAGTTACAAGGAACTTGCCGAAAGCATCAGCGATGTTTTTTTCGCTATGGATAAAGATTTTAGATATACCTATTGGAACAAAGCTTCGGAATATTTAACTGGAATTGCGGCAAAAGATGCTATTGGTAAATCGCTTTACGATCTGTTTCCCGATGTGAGAGGAACAAAAGCAGAACAGGTATATATCTCAGCTTTAAGAACGCAACAATCCCAGAGTTGTATTGTCGAGTATCAACTGGAAAATGGCAACTACTTTTTTGAAATCAGCGCTTATCCTTCAAGTAGAGGAGGATTATCTGTTTTTGTTAAAGATATTACGGCTCGCAAGCAAGCCGAAGAAGCACTGAGGAAATCGGAACAAAAACTTTCGCTTCACGTGCAGCAAACTCCCTTGGCGGTAATAGAAGGCAATAACAAGGGCGAAATTGTGGAGTGGAATGCGGCGGCTGAAGCAATTTTCGGCTATAGCAAAAGTGAAATTATCGGAAAAAGTGCCTTTGTGCTGGTACCAAAATATATGACAGAGAAAGTCAGCCAAATTTGGCAAGATTTGAGAGCGCAAAAGGGAGGGACTCGCAGCACGGCAGAAAATATTACCAAAGATGGCAGAATTATTATTTGCGAGTGGTACAATACGCCTTTAGTTGATGGAGATGGCAACTTTATCGGTGTTGCCAGCTTGGCACAAGATGTGACTGAGCGGGTGCGAGCCGAACAAGCTTTACGGCGTCAGGCTGAACAAGAACGGCTAGTGGCAACGATTACGCAACGAATTCGCCAGTCTTTGAATTTGGAGGAGATTCTGAACACTGCCGCCCGTGAAGTACAGCAATTGCTGGGATGCGATCGCGTGTTAGTGTATCGGGTATGGCCTGAAGGAACAGGCAGCGTCATTACAGAAGCCGTCATGCCTGGTTGGCAAGCTATTTTAGGGCAAGCTTTCTCAGAAGAAGTGTTTCCACAACAGTGCTACGAACAATACAAAAGCGGACGAATTCGCGCTATTTGCGATGTGAAAACCGAAGTATCGCCTTGTTTAGCCCAAATGTTACAAAAATTAGGCGTGAAATCGAAACTGATCGCACCGCTGATTCAGGGAGATGTACTTTGGGGATTGCTGATTGCTCATCAATGTAGTTCTATCCGACAGTGGCAACCGTTTGAAATTGGTTTATTGCAGCCTTTGGTAGAGCAACTAGCGATCGCTATTCAACAAGCTTCTTTATTTGAACAGCTGGAAGCTGCCAACACTGAGCTAAGGCGTTTAGCTTGTTTAGATGGATTAACTGGTGTGGCAAATCGCCGCTACTTTAACGAATATTTCACCCGCGAGTGGCAGCGCTTGGCAAGGGAGCAAGCACCCCTAGCTTTAATTTTGTGCGATATCGATTATTTCAAACAATATAACGACACTTACGGTCATGTGACGGGGGATTTGTGTTTGAAGCAAGTTGCCAGTGCCATCGAGCAAGCGGCAAAGCGCCCCGCGGATTTAGTAGCTCGCTACGGCGGTGAAGAATTTGCGATTATATTGCCTAATACTAAAGCTGAAGGCGCTTTGGCTGTGGCGGAAGAAGTTCAAAACTATGTAAAAGCGTTGCAAATTCCCCATGCTAATTCGCAAGTAAGCCAATACGTTACCTTGAGTTTAGGGATTTCGGTTGCAGTTCCGACGCCGAAATCTGCTTTTGAACAACTAATTTCTACGGCTGACCAAGCACTGTACGACGCGAAATATCAGGGACGCGATCGCGCAGTTTTAAAAACCTTTCGTTAGTCAGTTGTCAGTTGCTTTTGACCAATTACCAATTACCCATTACCTATTACCAAAATCAAATATATTCCCCGCATTCATCTGCTAAATAACATAAAGCCCGAAAGCGCAATCCGACAAATTGCTCGTAGAAAGGATTGAGTTTACATAGAGGCGGAATATGAAATAGCGTATGTCCAAATACTTGAATATCTCGCTCAAAAGGACAAGTTGGTGGTATAATTTTGCAAAGCAACCGCGCCACTTTGGGATTGTGAAATTCTACGGCATCAAGCACCTGGCGCAGCGGTTGAAAACAAATAGTTAGAAATAAATTAACGGGATAAGAGATGCTCATAAAAATAACCTTTGCAGATAATCTATCTGATTAATTCCAAAGTATTTAATTTGAAAATATTAATTGGTATATTTGGATACATAAAATCTATAATGATGTTAATTAAGGATTAGAGTTATCCGATTTTGGCATAAAGTCGGTGAATTCCTGTAGAATCAAAGCTTTGAGAGCGATATGCCAAGGGCTAGCTAAGCGCTAACGCGATCGCGTAGCGTGCGCGATCGCTTGCACTAACTAATCGTTCGTGGCATCTTTGACAGCGGTAACAAGGCGGTGAGAACAGCTGACTATAGCTTCCTGGGACGAAAATAGGAACAAATGCCTAAGAAAATTTATGTCAACTCACGCCAGTCAACCAGGACACTCGGCAATAATATAATATTAAGATTTGAAAACCCAAGGTTTTATATATGCCCAAAGGTAAAAAAACAGCAAATCCCGATGAAGTGTACGGGGACGATACAAATGATGCTAACGAAATTGTTTTAGATCTCGAAGAGGCATTTCTGGTGATTTTACTGTTAGCGAATGACGCCGATGGTGAAGTGGCTCCAGAAGAAAGGCAAGCACTGGCGGTGACGCTGGAACGGATGAATTTATTTAAATATTTATCACCTGAAGAAATAGAAGAAATGTTCGAGAGAACAAGCAATATTTTTGAGCAATATAGCGTAGATACTATTTTTGATGCGGTGAAAAAAACCCTGCCAATGGAACTACGGGAAACCGCTTTTGCGGCGGCTACTTATCTAGTTTTTGCCGATGGAATTGTGACAGAAGAAGAAGGAAATTTTTTAGGTCAGCTTTGGGGAGATTTGGAAATTTCAGATGAAACGGCGCAAAAAATTATCGAAGTGATGGAAATCATGAATCGGGCGTGAAAGAGAGTGCGATCGCTCCCAATGGGGTGATGCGATCGCTCTAAGTCAAGAGCGTAAATTGCTATAATGACAGCAATCCTAAACATTGCACCAAAGATTCCATGTATACTTACAACCAGGTATTGAGTGGGGCTAAAAATCTGATGCCAGATGTTAATGGTGAGTTAGCCGTACAAGCGATTGTTGATGAAATCGTAGCTGGTGATGCTGTCGGATTTTACGTCTATACTAGACTTAGATTTAAAAATTACTAGACTAAGGTCTATGGCTACTTATAGCGAGGTATTGATTCAAGTTAAAAGCCTTACCCCTGACGAACAACTGCGACTTTTAGAAGATTTGGCGGCATTGATTCGTCAGCAGATTGTATCCGAAAAGCAAGGCTTGCTAGAAGTCGTTTCCGATCCATTAGTCGGTTTATTTGCCGGATCTCCCGATCTCGCTACTAAATCGGAAGAGATTTTGCAACAGACAAGCAAAGAAATGCCAAAGCGAAATTTAAACAGATGGTACGGATTTTTACCCAAGCGCGTCGATGCTTTGGAGTTTCAATTAAAACTGAGACAAGAATGGGATGACTAGATATCTGCTGGATACTAACATCTTGATTTACTATTTCAATGGAGAACCATCTGTTCAGTCTATTTTTGATGAACTTGAGCGGGGCGATGCGATAGGATTTTATTGTCCGCTGAGTTGGATAGAATTGCTTTGCTATCCTGCCATAACAGAAGAACAGGCTAACGAAATGCGACAATTTTTGAGGATGCTTAGCCCTGTTGTGTTAACGGAATCAGTTTTAGATTGTGCAGCGGAGATCCGTCGTAATTATCGGGTAAGATTAGCTGACGCTGCGATCGCAGCTTGTGCCTTAGTTGAAGGCTGTATGTTGGTGACTCGTAATGTTGATGATTTTAGCAGAATTGATGGATTGAATCTGGTAAATCCGTTTGATTAGGCGAGCGATCGCACGGTGGGGAATGGGGAGGCGCGAAGCGCGTTTCATCTAAGTTGGCACT
>DNGG01000111.1 GCA_003486675.1 Cyanobacteria bacterium UBA11372 | reverse complement strand
CCAGCAAAACCGCCTGCTCTGTGCGGAATCGTTGGGAGATGATTAGATCGTCTTCCACAATCAGGACGTTGCTCAACCGATCCGCAAGCGCCTGCTTGAGGATGGCGAGATGGCTCTCAAAGCATCCCCTCGCCCCGATGCTGGGAAAATCCCCAGCGTCGTCCGGTCGGATGGCAGGAAATATTTCCACATGATTTGGCTTCAAGGGCATTCCTGCCTTCTTTAGTTCCTGCACTATCATCCTGCGTCGGTCTTTCCTGTAAGGCAGATTGATTGCGTATACGCGCTCGAAAAAGTTTATTAGCTTCATGTCTGTAACTTCCTGATTGATGATTTTCCAGATTGCACCCTATGTCTTTAAGCTTGATGCTGGACTTGAAAGCGATCGCGCCGTTTCTAGTAGGCGCTTGGGCGTCGCCCATATCTAGGACGTTGCGGTTAAAAACTCATCGGGCACTTTCCATCTTCTCGTTGCCTATCAACCTACAGTTCTATAAATAAAAGGCAATCGGGAAAAACTAGGGAAGACCAGACCCCCAAGTTCGGAAAACAACCCCTCAAGCGGGAAAATCTAAACTAAGACACTATATTAAACTTCAGGACTTACCCTCAAAGAAGGCCATCACCTTTGTTTCGACCTAGATCTTTAGTTTCCTTTCCCATTTTTCATAGAAACCCCCATGGGTGAGCGTAAGTGCTGAACTTAAAGCTCGCAATTCATATCATGTCAGTTTGAGTACCCATAGTTAGGACTGACGCTCATATGAAGGGGGGTTGGGGGGAGCTAAAATTAAGCTTGATGAACGCGGCGACGACGAGCAAAAGCCAGCCCCCCAACAACCGCTCCCAACCCTGCCAAAGTAGCAGGTTCGGGGACGCTTCTCGCTTGAGCGGTTAACATAAAATCGTTAAAGTCTACGTGGTCATCAGATGCATTATTCCTTAAACCGTAATCCTCGAAGGCAATTAAAACTGGACCAGCAAAAGGATTCGCATTATTCGTTCCCGCTGTTCTAGCCAGCAAACTGTTTGGACTCGTGTTGTAATTCCGATAGCTAGTATCTGCAAGCACCGTTGCGGCTTGAGGAGCGTTGAAAAACTTAACTGCTTCGTCAAGCTCGTAAGTACCGCCGAAATTATCTATCGCATTGAGAAACAACGAGTAACTCTTGCCTGCTTTGAACGTGAAGCTAACGTTACAGTTGAGAATCGCGGTACCGCAAGTTCCTTGCCAATCGTTAGCGTCAGAATTATTGTCAGAACGGGTATTTTCCCACAGTAAATTGGTTCTGGCTCCACCAATTTCTTGAACGCCAAATCGCTGCCGGAAATAGCCGTGAGATTCTTTGAAGCTAAAGTCAACCGTCGTGTCCCTGTCAAAGCTGATGCCACCAGGACCAAAACTGAAGGCTTGTGCTGGCGAAGAAACTGCACCGACGACGGTGGCGGCTGCAGCAGCAGCGGAAACCAGATATTTTGTAAGTTTCATAGTCATCATCCCCTTTTATAGTGGTAAATTGCTTATCCCTGGTTCAACGAAAGCTTCACTGGTGCTGGCTTTAAAAGATTGGATGCAAATCGTTTAACAATTCACAATTACACTCTTTAAACCCAGCGATTTAGACATGACATTTATTACTGTCTAAACAATTGTAGGCTCAACCAATATGGGAATGCCTATGGGTTTTATACGGGATTTAATTGTCTGTAAGGCTGCGGAATGCTGCTATGAATTAATCTTAAATACTTAGTTTTTTGAGTAATACTTAGATTGCAGAATATCGGTAAATACGGTAGCAAGAGCGAGAGAGGGGGATGAGATGATGGGCGATCGCATCAGGGAGCATGTCAACTCGAGCTTTGTTGGGCCCTTGGTACTTTACCCAACCAGCCTTGCCTTTGTTGGGTTTCACTTAACGAAAACCCAACCTACTTGGATTCGATAATTGCTTTCCCTGACATGCTCCCATCGCGGACTTACGCTCAAAGGAGGCTAGAAACCCGGTTTCCACCTTGATCTGTGGTTCCCTTTCCCAAGGATTTTTCCTAGAAACCGGGAATATGAGCGTAAGTCCTATCAACTTACGCATAACAACCGAAGAACCCTGTTTCTGCATCAGTCTGGATCGTACTTGCGTCAGTAAGTAGGTGCAGGTAAATAAAGTGAAAATAGTCATATAAAGATAGGGCTAACCAGGATGCCCACCCCACAAAGCTTTCAACTCTCTTGTGGGATGGGCGACACGAGGCCGTCGGGTGTTCAGTATATTTATACCTACCTACTTACTCGTACAAGCACTTATCAAGCATGACGAGAAGCACTTGCACCCCCTCTAAGAGGGGGGATGTAGTGCGAACGGGACAAGTACGTCCCGTCAAGTAGTACAATGTATCTACAAGGAGCTGAGAATTCTTGTTGACATGCTACGCCTACAAGCTGAGGCCAAACACAACTCAATCTGTGATAATGGCGTCCTGGATTAACATGTTAAGGAGCCATTATAATTGGTGCTTAAACGATAGAATAGCGCAGTACAACCAGCAATTTATCCAAGGGGATTACTGCGATATCAGAACCCATGCCGAAGCTTGTCCATTAACCTGTTTTGTCAGCAAGAATGGCGCTACAGGAGAACCGTGGAAAGATACCGAAAGTGCCAAGAATCCTCGCCGCAGCGCTGGCGATATTCAAATTACCGCATTGCCGCAACTAAAAGCAGCTAGACCAAGGTATGCTTCAATCGATTCGACGGTACTGCAACAGAACGTCAAACGTCTGGATGTTGCATATAAAAATTTCTTTGAAGGTAGGGGTTTTCCCAAATTCAAAAATCGCAGCAACTTCACCTCGTTCACATACGCGATGGGAGTGAAATCCTCTGGGAGTAAGATTTATTTACCCAAGTTGGGATGGATGCGATTCCACAACTCCAGACCTGTTCCAGATGGATTTGTTATCAAAGCGGCGACGATTCGGCAGCGACAAGATGGATGGTATGTCTCACTAGTGCGATTCGTTCAGTTTAAACCTTCAAAAGGAGGACAACTGGCTTTGGTTGAGTAACCCATTAAGGGTAGAGTTCGCACTTAAAATCCTCAACCAATGACAACTCACTATTCATGTAGGTGTGGAAATCTAGCCTAGCAATTGCTCAGACAGCTAGAGGAGGAAGGGAAAAGTTAAAGTAAAACCAGCTTTAATCATAACCCAATCCGAAATAAACCAAGTCCTACTGTCCTAGTGCGGGATTAAAAGCACACAAACTACCAGACAACTGGTAGCCCCTACATCCGAGACTGACCATCAAAGGTGTAAAGCGGGGGTGAAAGCAGGAATAGGTGGTAATAGCTGAAAGCACCTACTGCAAGCAAGAGTTTATGGGTAGAGCAGGCAAAGTGTCGTTGAACCATCGTTACATACCACCAAGGGAAATAAGCTTGTAGACTTGTTCTACCTCTTGGGTCAGAAATAGCTGGCAAGGATAGAGACTATCAGGATTAGAGACCGAGATAGCGCACCTCTCCAAACCCCGGTGGATAGACACACCCTAAAGACTCAATCAATGAATAGTGGGAACGAAATAACCCCTTTATATGCTCCTGTGAAAGTACAGGTAGGTAGTCGAACCACAAGCAATGAAGGGGCGGGATGGTTCAAAAAGCAAATGCCTAGCCCGAAATAACGGGTAACGCCTGAAAAGGGATGGTTTAACAACCAGGATAAGCAGACGTGAACCGCAGTGTGGGAAAGCTAAAGGAGTTAGTAGTTGTGGAAAAGCCTAATTCAGATTTAGTAATAAATACTGAGGGATGGAAACAAATCAACTGGGTGAAAGCCGAGCGATATGTTTTTAAGCTGCAAAAACGCATTTAAGCTGCTTCCCGCCGTGGTGATGTCAAGCAATGCCGCAAACTCCAAAAGACGCTGATGAGGTCTTGGTCTAATAGGGTACTAGCGGTACGTAGGGTCACACAAGAAAACCAAGGTAAAAAGACGGCTGGTGTTGATGGTGTCAAATCACTACCTCCTAACGCACGTCTTGAACTTGCAGGGCAACTAAAACTAACTGGTAAATCAAAACCCACACGTAGAGTGTGGATTCCTAAACCAGGTAAAGATGAAAAACGCCCACTAGGAATACCCACAATGTACGACCGCGCACTACAAGCCGTAGTAAAAGCTGCGCTTGAACCAGAATGGGAAGCGGTTTTTGAACCAAATTCCTATGGGTTTAGACCAGGAAGGTCATGCCACGATGCGATAAAACAGATTAAACTCTGTATACAACAAAAAGCAAAATACGTGTTAGACGCGGACATTGCCCGTTGTTTTGACCGCATCAACCATGAAGTATTGCTTCAAAAACTTAACATCAAAGGAAAAGTTAGGCAACAAATAAAAGCTTGGCTCAAATCTGGTGTGATAGATTCTGGAGCATTTACCGCTACATCTGAGGGTACACCGCAGGGAGGGGTAATTTCCCCGCTTCTTGCGAACATAGCCCTCCACGGTATGGAAGAAAGGATAAAACAAGAATTCCCAAGAATGTCACAAACAGGAAGGGAGACTTGGTTTCACAAAAGGGGACATGAATTTAAGCCCCCTAACGTCATACGTTATGCAGATGATTTTGTGATACTCCATGAAGACATAGCCGTTGTCCAAAGATGCCGAGAAATTATCTCGGAATGGCTAGCAGGCATTGGACTTGAATTGAAACCAGAAAAAACCCGGTTAACTCACACATTCAATTCCTCGCTTAGTGAGGATGGTAAAGCCGGATTTGACTTCTTAAGTCATCATATTCGGCAATATCCTGCCGGGAAACACCGAAGCATAAAATCTGAAGGTAAAACATTAGGTTTCAACACCCTCATCACCCCATCCGCGAAGGCGAGTAAGGCGCATCAAGAGGAGGTCGGAAGACTCATCAGAAAACACAGGTCATCGCCCCAAGCGGCACTAATAAAAGACCTCAACCCTGTTATAAGGGGATGGACTTCCTACTATTCAAACTCCGACGCTAAAACAGTCGGAGAATTATCAAAACAAGACCACCTCACATACCTGAAACTTCAGAGATGGGCAAAACGCCGCTGCCAGAAATCCAAGAAAGCCCGTAACAAGTATTGGACTTCCATCGGCGGCAACAACTGGGTATTCGCAACCAAAGAAGGAAAAGCTCACCCCCTTCGGTTACTATCACACAGTGAGGTTAACTGTAGCAGTACCGACTATGTGAAAGTTAAAGGCGATAAAAGCCCCTACGATGGCGACCTAATTTACTGGAGTTCAAGACTAGGGACACACCCTCAATTGCCTAATCGTAAGGCTAAGTTGCTCAAACAACAAAAGGGTAAATGTCCTTGGTGTGGATTAAGCTTCCTTGATTGGGATGTAATTGAAGAAGACCATATTATCCCCAGAGCTATAGGCGGCAAGGATGAGTATAAGAATCTTCAACTATTGCATCGACACTGCCATGACGAAAAAACCGCAATTGACCTGAAGGAAATTAGGAAGAAAGACCACTCGAAATTTCTAGAGAAACTATCTCAATTCTGGGAAAGAATTGACTGGGAGTGGATAAACGATATTCCGTTTTTCAAAGGTTTTAAGGTTAGGAAGTCCGGAGTGACAAAGGGACAACACACTGAGTAGCCGTGTGCCGTGAAAATGGCACGCACGGTTTCGGATGGGAGGGGTGATACAGTAATGTACACCCCGACCCTACCAGAATTGAGGATAAAACTGTACCGGACATGGTTGCTAAATCTTTAACCGAAGTCAGATCTGTTATCGGATGCGATCTGGGAATTACCAAATTGTTGCATCTTTCTGATGGATATCAATTCCCCAATCCTAAGTTTGGCAACAACAAGAAAGTCAGACGGCTGCTAAAGACGAGACAGCGACGGGTTAATCGCAAAGTTAAAGGTAGCAATAACCGAAGAAATGCGTCCAGAAAGGTTGGACGCCTGCATAAAAAGATTGCGGATAAGCGACAAGCTCATCAATGGTGGGTAGCGAAAACTGTCACTAACCGACGAGTAGATGCTATTGCCTTGGAAGACTTGAACGTCTCTGGGATGCTGCGTCGATGTCGGGCAAAGAAAGATGAGGAGAGTGGAAGGTTTTTACCCAATGGACAATCTAGAAAAGTTGGGTTAAATCGCGCTATTTCTGATGCTGCCTGGAATGAGTTGATCTTGAAGATCGAGTATCTCGCTGCAAAGCAAGGAAAGATTGCAATCAAGATTAATCCGAAACATTCCAGCACTGAATGCAGAAATTGCGGACATGTTGACCGCTCGAACCGTGATGGTGAAAAGTTCATCTGTTCGGCTTGTGGATTTTTTGCCCATGCTGATATTTCTGCTGCGAAAAACATCAGAGACAGAGCATTAGAAATGGTACGCCGGGACTCGACGGAACCTGTGGCTAAAGCCGCTAAACGCCCAAAATACTGTAAGGAGAAATCACTGCGCCCTAGCGGCAAAGGCGGTGAGCCTGGGAACCTTGGTAACAAGGATATTAAGACCGCAATGTCTTAAGAATCTCCGCGCATGGACGGCCGGAGAGTGTCAAAAAAATGCCAAGCAGTATAAATCCCCTCTCACCTGCTCACACAGGCGAGACGCCTGTGCTACCCTCCTCAGTGAGCTTCACCCACCTTGGTCGCACCGGCATATTAATCCAAGTTGCTAGTTCAGGACTTACCCTCACCCATCCGGGTTTCTATGAAAAATCGTTGATTGGGAAACCAGAGATCTAGGTCGAAACAAAGGTGATAATGGGTTTAGCCATTAGCCGCAGGTTTGAGATAACTAGCAACTTACCTTATTAGTAAGCTCCCTCGTGACCCAGAACAACTTTAATTGTTTGCAGCATGATTTGAAAATCAAGCGCCAGCGACCAATTTTGAATATAGATTAGATCGAGGCGGAAAACTTCATCAAAATTGACCACGTTAGAACGACCGGAAACTTGCCAAAGGCCGGTAATTCCGGGCAATATTTCATGGCGAATAAAGTGGTTTTCTGACATCTTTTCCACATCTCGCAAGGGAAAGGGGCGCGGGCCGACCAGACTCATTTCCCCCAGCAGTACGTTAAAAATTTGCGGCAGTTCATCTAGGCTATAACGGCGCAGAAACTTACCGACCCTAGTAACGCGGGGGTCGTCTTTCATCTTGAACATTACCCCCCCTTTCATCTCATTTTTTGCTTCTAATTCCTTGATTAATTTTTCCGCATTAATCACCATCGTGCGGAACTTCCAAACTTTAAACCTACGGCCTTTTAACCCGATGCGGGTTTGTTTGAAAAATATAGGCCCAGGTGAGTCGAATCTGATGGAAAATGCTATTAGCAAAAGCAAGGGAGAAATTAGCAACAAAATTATGCTTGAAGCGACAATATCGACAAAACGCTTCACCCAAAAATCGCTGCCCAAGATGGGTGGATAACCATATCGGATCGTCGCAACGCCTTCAATCATCTTGATTTCCGACCATTGGCTAGGTAATTTTAGCCCAATCGGCAACACCCGTAGCGCAATTCCAGCAGCCTTCAATTCCCAGTAAAGATAAATAGGCGCTCTGACAGCTTCCCAAGA
>DNGG01000022.1 GCA_003486675.1 Cyanobacteria bacterium UBA11372 | reverse complement strand
ATTCGTCCGACTTATATTTATGGCCCCCAAAATTATAACGATTTAGAGGCTTGGTTCTTCGAGCGAATTGTACGCGATCGCCCCATCCCCATCCCTGGTAACGGATCGCACTTTACCCAATTCGGACATTGCAAAGATTTAGCCAATGCAATGGCGGCTGTACTGGGAAATACTCAAGCAATCGGTCAAATTTACAACATATCGGGAGAGCGATTTGTTACCTTTGACGGACTGGCACGCGCTTGTGCAACTGCTGCGGGGAAATCCGCCGACGAGTTGCAAATAGTCCATTACGACGCGAAAAAATTCGACTTTGGCAAGCGCAAAGCATTTCCCATGCGAGTGCAGCACTTTTTCGCGTCGGTTAATAAAGCAATGACCGAACTGAATTGGCAACCGGAATATGACTTAATTTCTGGTTTGAAAGATTCGTTTCAAAACGATTTTCTCGCCTCTGGGCGCGATAAAGCTGAAGTAGATTTCTCAGTCGATGACGAGATTCTTAAAGCAGTTTAGAGCAGCGAGGCAGGAGCCTCGCAGATCTAGTTCCCAGGCTGGAGCCTGGGAACTAGAATCAGCTTCGCAGATCTCGTGCCCAGGCTCCAGCCTGGGTACGAAAGTCACGAGGCTCCTGCCTCGTCAGTAAAAAGCGAGGCAGGAGCCTCGTTAATAAACAAGATGAATTATCCTTTAGTATCGACATCTAACTCTTCGTGACGGAGTGTTTCTGTTGCTTCGACAGTATCGCGCCTCACTTCTTTTCTGACATCAACTTCTTCGCGCACGAAGGCTTGTTTTTTGATATCAGCCGTTTCTTCGTAGATTGCCATTTGCGCGACATTGCCTTCTTTAAAAGCAGTATTGTCTGGAAAAACCGGACTATCTACGCCTTTTGGAGTGGTGCGCTCAATGATAACGCGCTCTTTTTCTACAGGCACCGCAGTGCGTACAGTTTCGGTTTCAACTCGCTTACCAATTGTGACTTCTCCAGTCTTGCGACGGTTTTTATCTACAATCAGTTTTTCTTCGTAGAGTCTAAACTTTTGATGGTCGCGATCGCTCATCTGGTACAATTCAGGATCGCGATCGTAAGTATAAGTATTGCGGTCATAAACAGCGGGCACAGGTGCGCTGACAGCGGGTGCTGTTTCTACACGCGGTGACGCTTCTACGGGTACTGTCGCTTCAACTTTTGGAGTGCGATAAACGCGCCGCACTCGCTCCTCATAATCATAATCTACCGTCATACTGTCATCGTATTCTGGTAGTCTTTCTGCTTGTTCTTTGCTTGTAATACCTATAGCATTAATCCGCTGATATTCAACATCAACGCTACAACGACCAACTGGGAGCAAGACTTTTTTACCAAAAATCCAAAACCCAGTATCAATTACAAAATATCGGAAACGCCCGGTTTCATCAACTAGCACGTTATGAATTGTGCCAATTTTTTCATCTGTTTTTCCGGCATAGACGGGAAGCCCTTTGACATCTTCGCCGTCAAAAATCTCTTGCTTGTAGTTGGGATTAAAATCCTCTATTTTGTACAGTGCCATTGCCGTTTCCTGTAGGAGCTAAATTAACTTCTGCATCCACTTTAGATAGATATTCAATTTATTCCTTCCTTCTTTTGACTGAAATTGTATTACCTTTATAGGTAGAACTTGAGACATAGAAACCCGGTTTCTTTGAGAAACCGGGTTTCTGAATCGGGAAACAAATCTCTGTTAAATTCTAATTTTGATTATGCATTTTTGTTAGATAGATTTTGAGGCCACAAATAAATACCACCAGAAATTAAGGTGAGGGCAACAGAGATCCAGAAAGCGATGAGGGAGGGTGTTTGCCAAACTTGAGGGAGAGGAGCGATTAGGAGCGCGATCGCTACAATCTGACTCACCGTTTTCAGCTTACCCCAGATATTCGCCCCGGAGATGGTAGTTTGGTTAACGCGCCAGCCTGCGATCGCTAACTCCCGCCCTAAAATCAGAAACACTCCCCAAGCTGGCACTTGCCCCAGTTCAATCAACGCCAGCAAAGGTGCTAAAACCAGCAATTTATCGACCAAAGGGTCGAGAAACTTACCTAAATCGCTGATTTGGTTTAATTTCCGCGCCAAATAGCCATCCAACCAATCAGTACCGGCGGCTACGATAAAAATTGCCACGCAAATCCAGCGCGTTTCCACCGTTGGGTTGTGCAACCAATAGAGGATAAAAGGCAACCCCAGCAAGCGGGAGAAAGTAATCCAGTTGGGAATGGTCATGAATCTTGAGCCATCAGCCATCAAATCTCAGCTTAGCTCATATTACTGCCCGATAACTTGATATTGCCGTGCCACTACCCGCGCCCCTCCCAGAAATATCCAGAAGTAAACCCTAAAACACAACCCCCCTAAAAAAGGGGGGTTGAAAAAGCCACAAGAAGAGAGTTTCCTAAATGATTCGTAACCTTTAAGTTGTTAACAGACGCACTGAATAACAGGTAGATGCACCACTGACGATCGAATTGATGTACCTCGTAGTCTTAAGCCAAACTGCCTTAACTAGCAAGCACCACTCTTATTTAAGACAACGCGGATAGTTTTCAAAATTAGGTAGATGTCATAGGCAATTGACCACTTATCCTGGTAGTCCAGATCCATTTTGACGATATCTTCAAAATCTTTAACCCTAGAGCGACCATTTGCTTGCCACTCGCCAGTAATACCCGGTTTAACTCTCAACCTTTCCCAATGGTGGGGTTCGTAGTTCATCACTTCATCTACGGTAGGCGGACGAGTTCCCACCAAGCTCATATCTCCCTTCAACACGTTCCAAAATTGGGGTAATTCGTCTAAACTGGTGCGGCGCAGAAAC
>DNGG01000214.1 GCA_003486675.1 Cyanobacteria bacterium UBA11372 | reverse complement strand
TTCAACAATAATAGCAGGCCCCAAAATACAGTCACCCGACTGCAACCCCGAGCGCTGAAAAATCGGCGTTTCATGCCAAGTATTTCCCGTAAACATTCGCACACTTGCCACAGAGACAGGAGATTCATTACTTTTCCGCTCAATAATCGCTGCTTCTGGAATATCACTTTTCCCAATAACTTCAACAGAAACCGCTTCCACAACTAACCCTTTTTCCGGTGCAACAAAACCGTAACGTTGCCGATGCGCCTCCTCAAAACGCCGCCGCATTTCCCCAACATCGCCAAAATCAACAACTAAAGCCGAATCCGTCCCTTCATAACGCAAATGAACCTTACACAACACCAATTTCTCCTCTTCCTCCTCTTCCTTGGCGTCCTTGGCGTCTACCCTACGGGAAGCCGCTGCGCGTCTATGGCGGTTCAATTCCTCTTCTGCCTCCCTTGCTAACTGCGATAACAATTGCTCTAACTCTGGTAACAAATCACCAGTTAACTTCGCTTCCACCGCAGATTCTCGCATAACTCGCACATCCGCCAAACCCATACCATACGCAGATAAAACACCCGCATAAGGATGAACAAACACCTGTTTCATCCCCAGAGCATCAGCAATTAAACAAGCGTGCTGCCCGCCCGCACCCCCGAAACAACACAGAGTATATTCCGACACATCATATCCTCGCTGGAGCGAGATTTTTTTAATCGCGCTTGCCATTTTATCGACAGCGATCGCTAAAAACCCCGCCGCCACTTCCTCCGGACTGCGCCCGTCGGCAATCTCCCGTGCCAGAGCCGCAAACTTTTGTTGCACAACCGCCGCATCCAGCGGCAAATCGCCATTTTCCCCGAAGGAACAAGGAAAAAACTCACTCTGCAACTTGCCTACCATCACATTGCAATCCGTCACCGTCAACGGCCCACCTTGGCGATAACAAGCGGGGCCGGGATTTGCCCCCGCCGATGACGTCCCTACGCGATATCGCGCACCATCGAAGTATAGAATAGAACCGCCGCCCGCAGCGACGGTGTGAATTGCCATCATCGGCGATCGCAACCGCACCCCGGCAACTTCGGTTTCAAATGTGCGTTCGTATTGGGGGAATTGTGGTGTAGGCGTCCCCGCCCGCACATCTGCGGCATAATGTGCAACGTCGGTGGAAGTGCCGCCCATATCAAAAGTAATAATTTTATCGA
Organism: Cyanobacteria bacterium UBA11372; assembly: GCA_003486675.1. GTDB lineage: Bacteria > Cyanobacteriota > Cyanobacteriia > Cyanobacteriales > Aerosakkonemataceae > Microseira. The sequence continues at coordinate 10,204 of DNGG01000214.1, read as the reverse complement.
AACCGGCGATTAAACTGGTTTGCACGGCTCCCACAATACCGCCAGCGGGGCCGGACAATATGCTATCTTTCCCTTGAAAGTTCTGTGCGTCGGTAAGTCCCCCGTGGGACTGCATGAACATCAATTTTGGTAATTGGTAATTGGTAATTGGTAATTGGTAATCGTCCTCATGGCGTTGCATATTGGCGCGAGGATTTTGATCGTTTTGTGGGATGGGCGTCTCGCCCGTCAGATTTGGTGCCATGGGCGTCTCGCCCGTCTGGTGTTGTGGGATGGGCGTCTCGCCCGTCTCTTGAATTATGCGGGCGGGCAAGATGCCCACCCCACAAGAATCATCCCTCCGGGCGGGCAAGATGCCCACCCCACAAGAATCATCCCTGGAGGGTACAACACCATCTCCATTTGCTGTTAACTGGGTGGCGACTTGGTTGACATATTGACGCAAAATAGGAGAAAGATAGGCATCGACGACGGTGGTATCGCCGCGACTGACGAGTTTCATTAACGGGCTGACTTGATGGGAAACTGAGATTTGGGGAAAGCCGATTTCTCTTGCTACTGCTGCAACTTGTTGCTCGTGTTCCCTATAGCGATATCCGTGCATCAAGACAATAGCACAACTGCGAATCCCGCCATCGTAGGCAGCTTGCAAAGCGGGACGGAAGCTATCAAAATTAACTCCAATTAATTCTTCACCTTGGGCGCTGTAGCGTTCTTCAACTTCGATGACTTGCTCGTAGAGCATTTCCGGCAATATTATATGACGGGCGAAGATATCCGGGCGGTTTTGATAGCCGATGCGGAGGGCGTCTTTAAAACCTTTGGTAATTAGAAGGACAGTAGGCGATCCTTTCCTTTCCAATAGGGCATTCGTTGCCACCGTCGTCCCCATTTTGACAACTTCTATTTGTTCCGAGGGGATGGGTGCATCGGCATCAATTGCTAAAATCTCCCGAATTCCTTGCACTGCTGCATCTTGGTAGCGTGAGGGATTTTCCGATAGCAGCTTGTGAATTACTAGCTGTCCGTCAGGGCGTCTAGCAACTATATCGGTAAATGTACCGCCGCGATCGATAAAGAATTGCCATTGGTTATTTTTCATTCGTTACCGAACCTGCAAATATTAGCACTACAACTAAATATATGCTGTAGGTGGCATCCGGCTCATCTTTGTAGTGTGAGGGATTTGGGAGCATGTCAACTCGAGCTTTGTTGGGCCCTTGGTACGAAACCCAACTAAGGTAAGGCTAGTTGGGTTTCACTTAACGAAAACCCAACCTACACAGAAGAGCTATTTGCTTGCGTTGACAACAAAACCCAGGTTAATAACGCTCGTCAATATTGATTGATTTATAGGTATTTGGCGATATTTTAATGTGCAGCAGCACCGCCAGTCGCTTTAACTTTCTTAAAGAACAAAACGGCAACGCCACTTAACAACAAAGTCCACGCCACAAAGTAAAAGCAATCGTTAAATGCCATCACAAACGCTTCCCGGCGGACAATATTGGTAATCGCTTGAAGTGCTTGATTTTGCGCTGTAACTAAATCCGCTCCGCGACTGATAAAATACTGAGTCAACTGTTCAATTCGCTGCTGCGTGGCTGGATTGTATAGCGAAACTGCATCCCCCAAGCGATTCGAGTGAAATTGTTCTCGCTGCGTCACCAAGGTTGCCAATATGGCAATGCCAATTGAACCGCCCAAATTTCGCATCATATTGAACAAACCGGAAGCAGATCCAGCATTTTCTGCTTCAATTCCAGCCGTAGCAACTGATGAAAGCGGTACCATAATCAAAGGTTGTCCCATTGCCCGGACTAATTGCGACCAACGCAACTGATCGATTCCCGTATCGTGGGTCATATTCGAGTTCATAAAACAGCTTACCGCAAATAAACTCACCCCCACTCCAATCAAGACGCGAATATCGATTCGCTGCATTAATTTTGGCACGATGGGGACGATAAATAACTGGGGTACTCCCGCCCACATAATTACTTCGCCAATTTGCATCGCATTGTATCTTTGAATTTGGGCTAAATAAAGCGGTAAAATATAAATCGAACCGTATAACCCGACGCCTAAAGATACGTTGACGATACTCGCTAAACCGAAATTGCGCCGTAACAATAACCGCAGATTAATAAAAGGTCGCTTGCGCGTTAATTCTATCGCGAAAAATATGGTGAGGAAAATAGCAGCAACGATACTTAACCGCACAATAAAATCAGAACTAAACCAATCCTTGCGACTGCCTTCTTCTAAAACCACTTGCAGCGAACCCAAACCAATCGCCATCGAAAGAATCCCGCCCCAGTCACCTTGTTTTAATAACCCTAATTGCAGGGGTTTTGGTTCGACGGCATACCAAACTGCCGCTAGCAATAATAATCCCGGTACGATATTAAGATAAAAGACATATTGCCAGCCGTAATTTTCCGTTAACCATCCCCCTAAAGTTGGCCCAATTGAAGGAGCAAATGTTGCGGTCAGTGCAAACAGCGCTAAACCAATTGGCTGCTTTACTGGGGGTAGGTTCATAATAATAAAAGTAAACGCCATCGGGATTAAAACGCCGCCGGTGAATCCTTGCAAGGCGCGAAACACAATCATCGAACCCAAATTCCACGCCCAAGCACAGCAGACAGAAAAGAAGATAAAAAAGGCGGCATTGACAAAAAGATACCAGCGAATTGAAAAAACTCGCGATAGCCATCCCGTGAGGGGAATCACGACAATTTCTGCCACGAGATAAGCGGTGGAAATCCAGGAACCTTCTTCTAAGGTTGCGCCCAATGCTGCTTGGATATCTTGTAGGGAAGCGTTGGTGATTTGAATATCCAACACCGCCATGAACGCACCCAAAATTGTCCCAAGAACCCCGATCCAGGTTTTAACGGAAACTTGATTAGCTGGAGCGGCTGGCTTTTGATTTTGCTCTCTGGCAGCACCTGTGTCGGTCATAGCAAACTCCAATAATTTTAGATTTTAGATTTTAGATTTTAGATTTGGTTAATTCTTAGTTTTTTTTAATAATTTGCCTTGGCTCAGAAACCGGGTTTTTTACAAAAACCCGGTTTCTTTCTGGTTTAAGAAGTAATGCCAAGTTTGGCATAAATTGGCTGAACTAAAGGTTTTAAACTCGGTAACTGTCGGGCGAAATAAATTGAACCTAAAATGCAAATAACGCCGCTGAGAATTAAGGTATTCGGCGCGCCGATGTAGTTCGCCAAACCACCAGCGAATAAATTGCCAAAGGGTATCACTCCAAAAAATGCCATTGTATAGATGCTGAGGACTCTTGCCCGTTTATCATCTTCCACAATTGTTTGCAGAAATGTATTGCTAGAGGCAAATTGCAGAATGAAACCCACCCCGCTTAACAACATCATCAGTAACGAAAGCCACATGACTCGCGATACAGCAAAGCCAACGATCGCTATTCCCAACAGCGCCGGAGAATAGGCGATAATTTTGCCAATTCCGACGATACTTTTGCGCGTACTCAAGTACACCGCACCGAATAGCGCGCCGATTCCCGATGCTGCCATTAAAAACCCTAGCGCATCGGGGCCGCCGTTCAAAATTTTGGTAGCAAAAATTGGCACTAAAACGGTGTATTGCATTCCCCAAAAACTGACTAATGCTAGCAGCAAGATGATGGCGCGAATCGGTGCAAAGCCAAACGTATAAGCAAAGCCTTCTTTCAATCTTTGTAACGCATTACCGCTAACGGGTTTTATCGTTTGGGGCTTGAGTTTCATCGCTAATAATGCGATAATAACGGCAATGTAGCTGAGGCCGTCGATTAAAAAGCAAACACCAGCGCCCACGGTTGCGAGTACAACTCCGGCAACGGCAGGACCAATTAATCTGGCGCCGTTGAACATCGCAGCGTTGAGTGCGATCGCATTCGCCAAATCCTCTTTTCTTTCGATCATTTCCGGCACAAAAGCTTGGCGCGCCGGGGCATCAAATGAATTGACAATTCCTTGAACTAAACTCAATCCAATCAAATGCCAAATATTCACTACCCCCGTCAGCGCTAACACCGCCAACGTTAGCGACTGAATCATCGAGAGGATTTGAGTCCAAACTATAACGCGATGGCGATTCCATCGATCTGCGAAAACACCCGCAAACGGCAGTAAAATTAAACTGGGAATTTGGCTAGTAAATCCTACAATTCCCAACAACCAAGGCGACGCGCTTAACTGATAAACCAGCCAAACTGTCGCTACTTGCGTCATCCAACTGCCAATCAGAGATAATCCTTGTCCTGCAAAGAAAAGGCGGTAGTTTCTCGACCTAAAAGCCGGTATGTCTGGTATCCACTTTCTCGCGCCTACTTTCATGCCGTATCGTCCTTAAGATTGATTTTATCATATTATCTTAATAATTGTACACAATTGTTTTTTTCTTGCCATCCTACTGGAGACTTGGTAATTGGTAATTGGTAATTGGTAATTGGTAATTGGTAATTGGTAATTGCCTGTAGACAAAGTAATTCCGATGCCAGGGGCAACGATTGGTTAATCGCGTCGTAGGGGCGGGTTTTACAAGTTTCCTTTGATACCAAGCGAATTGTACCGATAAACCCGCCATGAGCGCGATGCTGATAACGCACCCTACAGAATTAATATGACCAATTACCCATTACCCATTACCAATTACCCCATCAAATCATCTGAATTCCGCCACTGACGGGCAGATAAGTTCCGGTGATAAACTTTGCTTCGTCAGAAGCTAAGAGTAGAATAGCGCCCGCGATATCTTCAGGCTGTCCATTTCTTTTTAAAGGAGTCATTTGGGCAGATGTATCCTTGCGATCTTGAGGTAAAAATGCAGTAGCATCTGTGATAGTTAAACCAGGTGCTACAGCGTTAACTCGAATGCCGTGAGGGCCTAATTCCAGTGCTAAGCTTTTTACTAAGCCATCCAATGCAGATTTAGCTGTAGTGTGAGCTGAAAATCCAGGGGAGGGATGGCGAGAAAGCCCGGTGCTAAGAACAATAATGCAACCCTTTTTTTGTTCGATCATCGAGGGAATGACGGCTTGGCAAGGAAAGAATGTGCTTTTCAGTTCCCCTAAAACTTTATGCTCGAAATCTTCCCATTTATACTCTACAAACGGAACGACGGGAAACGGCCCTGCGGCGTTTAATATTAATGTATCGATAGCGCCAAGTGCTTCAGTTACCTGCTGCACCATTGCCTTTACTTCGTCGTTATTTGTCACGTCGGCTTTGACGGCAAAAGCTTTACCACCTTCGGCTTCAATTGCCTTGACTACTTCTTGTGCCGCCGCTGCATTACTGTTGTAATTAACCCCAACTTTTGCCCCGTGGCGGGCTAAAAGTTTAGCGGTAGCGGCGCCAATACCCCGACTCGCACCTGTAACTAAGGCAATTCTGTCTTGCATCAACATAGATTTCGATTTCATGTTGCTAATTGCTAATTGCTAATCGCTTAGGATACCAATTACTTGGCTATCACAAGCCTAGATTCCCGGTTTATTTGCGTAATTCCGGTTAAAGATTGACAGCGCGCATGGCAAATTCTGGATAGCGATCGCCTACTGCAAAACCTTTCGGCGCTATGCTATCAATCGTCGCCAAATCGTCAGGCGTGAGGTTAATTTCCACCGCTGCAATATTTTCTTGGAGATACTTCTGTCTCTTAGTTCCAGGGATGGGAAGGATATCTTCGCCTTGCGCCAGCAGCCAAGCTAAGGCTAATTGAGAAGCCGTGCATCCTTTTTCTGCTGCTAACCGTTCCACTGCTTTTACTAATTCTAAATTCTGCTGAAAGTTCTCCCCTTGGAAGCGCGGTGAATTGCGCCGCCAATCATCTGCCTCTAAGTCGTCAATACTCTTAATTTGCCCGGTCAAAAAACCGCGTCCCAAGGGACTATAGGCAACAAAAGTAATCCCTAATTCCCTACAAGTTGGCAGAATTTCATCTTCTGGATCTCGACTCCAAAGCGAGTATTCTGTCTGCAAAGCACTAATCGGATGAACTCGATCAGCCCGTCGAATCGTTCCCGCCGCCGCTTCGGAAAGTCCCAGGTAACGAACTTTACCAGCTTGGACTAATTCCGCCATTGCCCCAACTGTTTCTTCAATCGGCACGTTGGGGTCAACCCGGTGCTGATAATAAAGGTCGATTGCGTCTATTCCCAAGCGTTTCAGGCTAGCATCGCAAGCTTGTCGCACGTATTCCGGACGTCCGCTAACACCTAAAAAACCACCATCTTCTGACCGTACATTGCCAAACTTAGTAGCAAGAATTACTTGGTCTCGGCGGTCTTTAATTGCTCTCCCGACAAGTTCCTCGTTGCGTCCGACTCCGTACATATCGGCGGTATCGAGAAAATTGATACCCAAATCTAGGGCGCGGTGGATGGTAGACATTGCTTCTTGCTCATCCCGCTGCCCGTAGAATTCGGACATCCCCATGCACCCTAGTCCAATCGCGGAAACGTTTAAGGAACTGTTGCCCAATTGACGGTATTTCATGGTTGGGTAATTGGTAATTGGTAATTGGTAATTGGTAATTGGTAATTGCTTTTTTACCATGAGCCATTAACCAGGTTAGCAGCTACTTGACTTCGACGCTTACATCAGCGGACATACCGGGAGCAATTCGCGATTCGTAGCCTTTGACACTATCAGCATCGAAGACTATTTTTACTGGAATCCGCTGCACGACTTTGGTAAAGTTTCCCGTGGCATTATCTGGCGGTAACAATGCGAACTGAGAACCACTCGCAGGAGAAAAGCTATCAACTTTACCTTTAAAGGTTTGTTTCGGGAAAGCATCAAGCTTGATTTCTACTTCTTCCCCTGGTTGCATTTTTTGTAGCTGGGTTTCTTTAAAGTTGGCAACGATCCAAATATCGTTGCTAACTATTGCCATTAAAGGCGTTCCCGCTTGCACTCTTTGCCCAACTTCTACGGATTTACGCCCGACTGTACCATCCGCAGGCGCAGCGATCGCGGTGTAAGATAGCTGCAATTGTGCGTCGTTTAGCGATGCTTGGGCTGATGCGATCGCAGCCTGCGCGGCTTCGTACTGACGCCGATTCACTTCGGTTTGTTGATTCCCTGCCGCGGCTTGTTGCAATCCACCTCTAGAAGTTGCCAGTTTCGCTTGGGCGCTGGTAATACCTTCTCTAGCTTGTGCCACTTTGGCTTGCGCTCTAGTCACGCCTTCTCTAGCTGCTGCCACTTGCGCTTGCGCGGCGGTAACGCCTTGTTGTGCTTGGGCAACTTGCGCGATCGCCCTGGTAACGCCTTGTTGTGCTTGGGCAACGGCGGCTTGGGCGCTAGTAACGCCTTGTCTTGCTTGTGCTACTTTGGCTTGCGCTTGCGCTACGTTTTCTTGCGCTTGCGCTACGCGGGCTTGTGCTTGTTGCACCCCTTGCACCGCGGCGTTTCTTTGCGCTACGGCTACGTCGTAGGCGGCTCTGGCGGCGTCGAGTTGTTGGCGCGAAATAGCCCCTTGTTGGGATAAGCTTTGATACCGCTGATAGTCGGTTTGCACTTTTTGCAAGTTCGCTTCCGCTTGTTGCACCTGGCTCTGTGCGGCTGGTATCCCCGCTTGCGCTTCTTGCACCGATGCTAGCGCCCGCGGTACTCCGGCTTGCGCTTCTTGCAATGCAGCTTGGGCTTGGCTAACTCCGGCTTTGGCTGCTTCTACGGCGGCTTGCGCTTGCGGTACTCCGGCTTGGGCTGCTTCTACAGCGGCTTGCGCTTGCGGTACTCCCGCTTGGGCTTGATTCAGCGCCGCCACGGCTGCGGGTACGCCCGATTCGGCTTCTTGCAGCGCCGCTTTTGCAGTATCTATCCCCGCCACGGCGTTGCTCACATCGCCTTGGGCTTGTGTTGTTTTAGCAGATGCTGTTTGTGCCGATAAAGCGATGTTCGCACTTGCGGCAGTGGCTTGACTTTTTGCCGCTTGTAGGGCTGCTTCTGCTTGTTGTACTTTAACTTGGTAGTCGCGCGGATCGAGTTTAACTAGCAAGTCGCCTTGTTTGACAATTTGGTTATCGTTTACCAGCACGCTGCTAACCGTACCGTTGATGCGACTCGCTACGTTATGAACGTGTCCGATGACTGTAGCGTTGTCGGTTTCTTGGTGCGTCGCTCCATACTGCCACCAGTTATATCCAAACGTACCAGCTCCCGCGATCGCTCCCACTCCCAATACCGCCAAAATCCCTTTGACAGGCCGTTTCGGTTTCGCCCGCTTCGGTGCTGCCGCAGGTGCTGTCTCAGGAATCACTTCGGGTGCGATCGTTACTAGCCCCTCTGCCTCTTCTACCTGGGGTTTGCTTCCATTTAATACAGCCGTATTTGTGCGTTCCATATTTGCCTTCCTTAGCAGTCTATTTGGTTGCAGGTGAATAAAAATTTATTTCGTGTCCGTAATATCTTTGATGTTTAGATTATACTGCTTTTATTTCGTACACTAAACATTTAACAAAAATTAAGAATATGGGCTTCTGCCCGCAGGGAGAAAGGGATAGCTAGGAGAGCATGATTAAATAGCCAAAAACTTAACTAAACTTAACCATACCTCCTCGTTGCGACGAGGGATTTTTGTGGTAAATTAGACAGATTGCCGAAAACCAAGGCACAAAAACCGCGAAACCTTTTTCGCCAAACCTCAATTTTTTGTTGATCTTCCGAGTACGCTCGGCTTGAGCGGAATTGACGCCCGTGGACAAGAACAGGCCGACCTCCTTGGCAGAAGCTCTAAGTAGACCCTCCAAGCTTTAATCTTGGTTGAATAGTTAGACTTAAGTAAGTTTAGCTAAGTTCTATGGAGCAGGTTAGCGATCGCAATATCTACAAGTTCGGAAAACCGCTGTTGCTCTTCTGCTGGAATGCCTTGCAGAATCTGCTCGCGCATTTCCAGAGCAATTGGGGGTAAAATTTCTTGGAGTTGCGCCCCGGCGTCGGTGAGCCAGATGCGCCAGACGCGGCGATCGCGCGTATCCCTTTCGCGGCGAATCAGTCCCCGTTCTTCCATGCGATCGAGTACGCCTGTGAGGGTTCCTCCCACCTGTTGCAATTTCTCGCCAATTGCACAAGTAGCTAAACCGTCTTCTTCCCATAAACAGCACAATACCACCCAGTGGAACGGAGTCAGCCCGTAAGGATCGAGTCGTTCTTGAAACTTGCGCGTCATTAGCTGAGACAGCAGCTTAATCCGGTAGCCCAAGCCATAAGGGGCGCAGACTTGTCGCAACTGTTTTGGTAAAGTTGGCTTAATAGATGCAGAAGTCATGGCGGCTAGGTGATTGCTTAGCGTGCTAAATATAAGTATAAGAGATATTCTGCTTTTGTGTGAGGATCTAAGATTCTTTATTATTCTCAAGCGCGTTCACCAGGTAAAGCTTGATGAATGTTTCGGCGGCGGCTGGGTTAATTCCTTCTAAGGCTTTCAAAATCTCTACAACCGTCTCAGCGGTAGGATCTCTGAGTTCGTGAACCCAGCGATATACACTTGTGCGTTCGATTCCCAAAGCCACCGCGATACTGTATTGGCTAATGTCATAAGTTTCTAGCACCTGCTTGAGGGCTTTTCCTGCTCTTCCCATGATCCTCATCGTGTCAGAGGATCGCGAGTTCGTAAACGAATACCGAGTGGTTTACAGAAAACCTAATGGTTCACTATAATAGTTATCCATTAGGCTTCCATTCTGTAAAGCACAGGTAAAACCATATGCAAACAAACTTTCTGACAGATCCCGACGAAAACCCTGATGTTCGCGTATCTATTGATACTTCTGACCCAACAAGTTGCAACAGGGAATCAGTCCGAGTGCTGTTAATCGGATCGCGGCTTGGCGTTATTCGCACGATTCAGCGGTTTTATCGTCTGAAAGTCGCGGAAGTGGGGGATTGGAGTCCTTTGCAACCTGGCCCTAAGCCTGGTGAATTTATGAGTATTTTAACCTTGCGTTTTGCGATCGATTAATGTCATATTATGCCCGTGGAATTACCCATAATAAAAAAACCTCACAGAGTCGTTGTGTAGGGACACGGCATCATAGATGTCTCGCACAAACAGATAACGTCGATCGTGCCGTGTCCCGGCTGATGATTATGGGTAATCTTAAGGACATTATATCAATCAATCCCCGTCGGGGCACGGCACAATTAACCTTGTTGGTTTGGATGGAGATATTTTG
>DNGG01000451.1:5336-5919 GCA_003486675.1 Cyanobacteria bacterium UBA11372 | reverse complement strand
GGCGGTACCCCCGTGTCCGCCCCGCCCCCTATGTGTAGTGTGTTGACGGGAAAAGCGTATGAATAATCTTTGCTGGTTGTATTTACAAACACTCTGGGATTTATAGCAATTCATTCATCCGATAGAGAAGTATTGGGGATATCACACCTCATTGGTTAGAAGGAAAAAATCGTTTTGCTATCTAGGATAAACTTGGAAGCAACAGCGAAGGATAGAGAGATGATGATGAGCGATCGCAGCAATTCCCAGGAGCCACAATCTACCACTAATACTAGCGGTAAAAAAGATATTGAACCGCAAGAGCCACAACCCGAATCCGGGTTTGTCGATCGCCAAGAACTGATGGAAATTCGCCAAAGTTCCCCACTCAATCCCCGAGTGAATGAAAAAGATGAAGCTAACCAAGAAGAAGCATAATTATCCAACAAATTGCTTTTTTCCTACCCTGAAGGGTAGGGCTATACAAACTAAGCCTGCCTACGCAGGCTAAAAGTCCTTGCCTTGCGGACTTGGTTTGTATAGCCGCACCATTGAGGGTGGCAGTGCTTGGTGTTCGTATGTTCACATCTTGCACCTACCCGAT
>DNGG01000451.1:0-5131 GCA_003486675.1 Cyanobacteria bacterium UBA11372 | reverse complement strand
TCTTGCACCTACCCGATAAACAGCCTCCAAATAAATTTGGGGCTGAAAGCTTAAGTAAGCTAAAGCTAACTACGATCCGGTTTTAACCCGTTTTAACGGGTTTTAGCTTTAAGCCAGAAATTTATTTCTGGGCTTAGCTTGGTGCAAGATGTGAGTATGGTTAATTGTAGGGGCGGGTTTTACCCAAAGGGTTTGATTTTAAACGAATTTTGTTGATAAACCCGCCCCGGCGTGCGATCGCGATCCAAGCGAACAGAATTTTCAAATTAATTTGCCTAACCTTAAAAAAATGACTCATTTTGGTATTATCTGTCCTCCCTATCCAGGGCATTTGAATCCCTTGTCTGCACTCGGACGCGAATTACAATCCCGCGGGCATCGAGTGACATTTCTGCAAATTCCCGATTTGGAATTAAAGGTGCGATCTGAAGGTTTGAATTTCTACCCGATTGGGGAATCTACCTATCAACCGGGAACGATGGCGCAAACTTTCATCGAACTGGCAAAATTGAGCGAGTTAAAAGCGTTGGAATATTCGGTGAAATTCTGTCAGGAAATCGCAGAAACGATTTGTCGGGATGCGCCAAATGCGATCGCATACCTCGGCATCGAAGCTTTGTTAGTCGATCAGCTGGAAATTGTCGGCGAAACCGTTGCGGAAGGTTTGGGACTTCCCTTTATCTGCATTTCGTCGGGGCAGGCGATTCACCGTCGTGCCGATGTGCCGCCTTTCTTCACTCCCTGGAGTTACCAAGATACCTTGTGGGCGAGGCTGCGGAATCAAGCCGCATACTACCTGTTAGATCGAGGTTGTCAGCCGATTTTGCAAACGATTAACCAGTATCGGCAAAAGTGGAATTTGTCTCCCTACGATCGCATCTACGCTTCTAATGCCCGACTTGCCCACATCAGTCAGCAGGTAGCAGCTTTTGATTTTCCCATCCCCAATTTACCGCAGCATTTGCACTATGTTGGCCCGTTGCGGAATGCTTCGCCTAAATCCGTTTCTTTCCCATTTGAGCAATTAACCGGGCAACCTTTAATTTACGCTTCTTTAGGCAGCGTGCAAAACACCAAAGGCGATGTTTTTCGCTGCATTGCGACAGCTTGCGAAGGTTTGGACGCGCAACTGGTAATTACCCACGGCGGCGGGATGGATGCCGCCAGTGTGGCACAACTTCCGGGGAATCCCCTGGTGGTTGAATATGCTCCCCAAATTGAAGTAATCTCGAGGGCGAGGTTAACGATTACCCACGCTGGATTAAACACGGTTCTCGATTCCCTCAGTTATGGTGTCCCCCTGGTGGCGATTCCGATTACCTTTGAACAACCGGGAAATGCGGCGCGGATTCGCCAAACGGGTACCGGCGAAGTGATTCCCGTATCCCGCTTGAGTGAAAGCCGATTGCGCCAGACGATCTCGCGCGTATTAACCGAAGAGTCTTATTTGTACAATGCTCAGAAGATACAGAGTGCGATCGCTCAATCTGGCGGTGTCAAAAAAGCCGCCTCTATCATCGAACAATGTCTCAAGTCTGAGTCAAATCGGCTATCCGCTGCTTACGGATAATCGGCAATTGCCACCAGGGAAGGTGAGGATATTCGTGATGTTCCTCATGGTAGCCAAAATGATAGCAGGTAATAAACGACCAAAACGTTGAGAGCGAATTACTTTGGCAACGGTGAGGATTTGTATATCCTCCCTCCGGTTTCCTGTGGGGCAGATAAGTTCCGAAGTAAAACAACTGCACCGAACTTAAAAGTGAGGGAATCACCCAAAATAAAAACATATTTTCTGCATCAAAAATCCTAAAATAATTAAGTAGGTGAAAGATTATGCCCAACCCCGATATTTGCATGATGCTAAAGTATCTCCTAAAAAAATTAAAGTACCAACCCAAAAAATTACTATCATAAAAGTCTGGATCGGTTTCGCTAGCAGGATGGTGGTGATGTAGCCAATGATTTTTCAATAGTTTTTGATATGAAAATAAGGCGTAAAGAAAAACTGCCACCCTGCCAATCAAATGGTTAATTTGGCGATTTTGCGGAAACAGCGAACAGTGCATTGCATCGTGAGCGGTAATGAATAAACCTGTGTAGAGGAAGGTTTGAGATGCGATCGCTGCAATTATCCAGAAAATCTGAACCTGCGATAGATCCAAAGAAATCCAAAAAATTAGGCTACCTGCCCATAGTCCAATAATAGTCAACCCAATCGCGATTCCCTGGATTGAATGTTCTCTCTTATTCAAGTCTTTTTGATACAAATTGGTCACGATTGGCGAGACAATCTTTTCAGTCAATCCAGAATTTGGTTGCATAAATTAGCCGATGTTTTTACTTGCAACTCCAATATTAGCGAGCGATATAATCGTTCCATCCACCGCTAGAGTTAATTTGTAAATAGGCTTAAATACTCGATTTTTACCAAGCTAATGTAGCGAGCAATACAAAAAAACTCCCCGGACTGCGCCTGCTAATATATGGCGAATGGCGAGTATTTATCCTGGTTATTTTTGGCAATTATTGTTGATAAGTTAGCTATAGACTAGCTACTAATTTTGGTAAAATTTATAGAGATTTTTTGATAATTTTTTACCTTGAATATCACCAAAAACAGCGGGATAATTGTATAATTGTAATATAATATTATATAAACTACAATTAAAATCGCCAGCGCACTTCATCGCTATGTCTAAAGCGACGGGCTTCGGCGGGCGTTTTTGGTAGAAAATAGACAATACGGCATTTGCTCAGGTTAGAAAGCGTTTATGCACGAAGTAAAAGCTCCAACTCTAAAGCATTTTAATGGCGCTCCAAGGTCTGTGGTTGAAGAAGGCATGGTACTTCAGTTGGCGGATGGCACGATCGCCGCTTGGAACGCTGCTGCCGTGGAACTTTTAGGGCTAACAACTGAGCAAATCAAAGGCTGGAGTTCGACGCATTGCCCGTGGCAAGCAATTCATGAAGATGGCACTGATTTCCCCGATCAAACTCATCCGGCAAAGCTTGCTCTTTTAACCGGGCAACCCCAGTTCAATGTCGTGATGGGACTCGATCGGAAAGACAAAGAGCCAATCTGGCTAGAGATTGATGCTCAACCTTTGTTTCAAGTCGGAAGCTCAACTACCTATGGAGCGATCTCAACATTCAGACAAATCTCAGCGTCACAAATTGGGCAGAAGCGAACTCATCAACAACCAGATGGGGATTTGGCTCAATCAGCAGATGTAAATTGCTCAGACTTATCGTGTTGTAAGCAATCGGCAAGCACTTCCAAAGAAGCGATCGCGCTGTTCAATTTATCGATCGATCTGTTGGAAACTGCCAGCTTAATGATGCACGAAATCGCCCAACGGGAACAAGCTGAAGAATCCCTGCGGGAAAGTCAAGCTCAACTACAGCAACAACTAGCGGAAATTGAAGCGATTTATCAGTCTGCCCCCGTTGGCTTGAATGTCCTCGATACTGAGTTGCGTTTTGTGCGGATCAATCAGCGACTGGCAGAAATCAATGGTTTTCCAGTAGAGGCGCACATCGGGCGCACGATACGGGAAGTGCTGCCTGGGATTGCCGATATTGCCGAACAGCTGCTGCGCCCGATTCTCCAAACTGGGGAACCACTATTGAATGTGGAAATTCAAGGTGAAACACCAGCGCAACCGGGGGTGCAACGCACTTGGATAGAACACTTTTTGCCCTTGAAAGATGGCGATCGCACGATCGGCATCAGCACGGTTTGTGAAGAAATCACCGAGCGCAAACAAGCCCAAGCAAAAATTCAAGATCAAAAGGAAAGATTGGAAGCTGCCTTATTTGCGGCTGAAACTGGCACTTTTCGCTGGGATATCCGCACCAATGCCCTTGATTGGGACGAAAACCTCGATCGCTTATTTGGGTTACCACCAGGAGAAACGGCGCGGAGTTTGGATGCTTTTATCGAGATGGTACATCCCGAAGATCGCCAAGGTGTAATCGATCGATGTCAGCGGTGTGCCACCTCTGGCGCAGATTTTGATATGGATTTCCGCGTGGTGTATCCGGATGGCAGCATTCGCTGGCTCTCGGATAAAGGCAAAACCTTTTTCGATGGGGAAGGTAACCCGGCTTACATCACAGGTGCTTGTGTCGATATCAGCGATCGCAAACAGGCGGAAGAAAAACTGCGTGAATCAGAAGAGCATCTGCGCTATACAGTTGAACTCAATCCACAAGTGCCCTGGACGGCTGACCCCGACGGCAGGATTACAGGTTTCAGCGATCGCTGGCTCGAACTAACCGGGCTGACGCGCCAGCAAGCCCTGGGTGAAGGTTGGATGCAGGTTCCCCATCCGGATGATTCGCCTGCAATGGTGGCAGCGTGGACGCATTCGCTCCGCACGGGTGAGCCTTACGATATCGAACACCGAATTAAACTCGCCGATGGCTCCTACCGCTGGATGCGCTCGTGCGCCTTGCCACGCCGCAACGAGCAGGGCGAGATTGTCGGCTGGTATGGCACGACTGAGGATATTGACGATCGCAAACAGGCTGAAGCAGCTTTGCGCCAGACGGAAGAATTTAAAGACCGGATTTTAGAAAGTAGTCCCGATTGCATCAAGTTATTAGACCTTGATGGGCGGCTACTCTACATGAATAGCGGTGGTTTGTGTGTCATGGAAATTGACGACTTCACGCCCTTTCACAACGCCGATTGGGTTTGTTTCTGGCAAGGCGAAGATCGCAAACAGGCAGAACAAGCACTTGCTGCTGCTAAAGCAGGCGAAGTTAGCATTTTTCGCGGATATTGTCCCACCGCAAAAGGCACGCCGAAATGGTGGGAAGCGATCGTTAGCCCGATTCGGGATGCCTCTGGAGGGGTGGCACAAATACTGTCGATTTCGCGAGATATTACCGAACGCAAACAAGCAGAGGAAGCATTACGTCGATCTGAGGAACGGTATCGCGTCCTGTTTGAATCGATGGAAGACGGCTTTTGCGTCATCGAGATGTTATTCGATCAAAAAAATCAGCCGATTGATTATCGTTTTATGGAAATGAACCCAGCCTTTGAGCTACAAACAGGGCTGAAACAAGCAGAGGGTAAAACAGCACGACAGCTACTGCCCAATCTGGAAAATTATTGGTT
>DNGG01000341.1:6635-6761 GCA_003486675.1 Cyanobacteria bacterium UBA11372 | reverse complement strand
TGGGATGATGCTTCATTCTTTCTGGGAGAAGATGAGCCATCTAAAAACCTTTTCTAAGGTTTTGGCATAGAGAATTAAAAGGAGATAAAGCGATGCCACAAGAGGGAATTTGGCAAAAATATACAA
>DNGG01000341.1:5940-6444 GCA_003486675.1 Cyanobacteria bacterium UBA11372 | reverse complement strand
GGGAATTTGGCAAAAATATACAAGCTTAACAAGTTCCATCATGTTGACGGCAACAGTTTTAGTTGCTCCTGGGTTCGCTGCCGAGCCAAATCAAACTCAGAATCAAGGTGAATATCTACTAGCGCAAACTTCAGAAACCTGTCGCCAGGTTATTGCGAGGAATGGCCTTAATGTGCGGCAACAACCAACGGTTAACAGCCAAGCGATTGGCATCATCCGCTCCGGAAGAACTGTGACGATTCAAAATCTTGGGCAGAATGGCTGGGTAGCAATTACTGCCCCGCTACAAGGCTACGTATATGGTGGTTTACTCGGAGCGTGTGAAGTGGCAACTCCCCCGCCTCCTACTAACTGCCGCCGAGTTGCAGCCGTCAGAGGAATTAACGTACATCAAGCACCTTCCACTGATGGGGAAAGTGTTGGAGTCGTCGCGAATGGACGAAGAGTGACGATTGCAAATTTAGGAACTGATGGTTGGGTGCCGATTACAGTGCCTCTAAGAGG
>DNGG01000341.1:2230-5701 GCA_003486675.1 Cyanobacteria bacterium UBA11372 | reverse complement strand
ATTGTCGTTAATTGAAAGCAGCAGCAATGAACCAAGAATCAAATTCACAAAAAGAAACTAATTCACCGCAAAAGTCTGGTTTTTTAGATTTCATTACCGAGACAACAGAGTCTGCATTGAACGCAGGCAAAACGGTTGTTGACACAGCAGTTAATTTGGGGGAAGCTGCTGCTAAACAAACCTATCGATTGATTGGACAAGCAACGCAAGGAACCGGACATGCGGTAACTTTCGTTGGCAATCTTCCCTTTGTCAAACGAGTCGCTGGGGTACTGAGGCTAGATTGGTTAGTTGGGGTAAGCGATCGCGTCGATTTAGCCAAAGCCGAAGCTCAAGTCAAGGAACTCCAACAACAGTATCCCAACGAATATCCCAGCGAAATTGCCCATCGCATCATCGTGCAAAAAGCGATCCAAGCCGGTGGTGTCGGACTTGCTAGCAGCATTTTACCCGGCGTAGCAGCAGCATTGCTGGCGATCGATTTAGCCGCAACTACCGCGATTCAAACCGAAATGGTTTATGAAATTGCCGCTGCTTATGGGATGGATTTGCAAGATCCAGCCCGAAAAGGCGAGGTTTTGGCAATTTTTGGGCTGGCGCTGGGCGGTAGCAACGCCATGAAAGCGGGTTTGGGCTTTTTACGCAACGTACCGCTGGCTGGCGCCATGATTGGTGCGAGTACGAATGCGACGATGCTGTACGCCCTGGGATATGCGGCGCGGGAGTTTTACGAAGCCAAAGTGAGAGAAGATGCGGAACAACCTAAAACCGAAACGCTGCAAGCGATTCAGCAACACAGCGAGCAATATTTGGATTTGGCGATCGCACAGCAAGCGGTGATGGATCAAATTATGGTTCACATGATTCTGGCAAGTTATCCCAACAAAAACTGGGAAGATATCTTGCCAGAATTGCAGGCGTTGCAAATAAATCCCGATTCTCTCAACCGGATTGCTGCTAACATTAAATCCCCCGAACCTTTGGATAAATTGTTAGAGCAACTCAACAGAGATTTTGCCGTACCGCTATTAGCTCAATGCCGTCGCATTGCCGAAAGTAACGGCGAGATTTCCGCATCAGAACAAAGGGTGCTGGATGCGATATTGCTCCGCAACCCTAGCGCGATCGCGCAAAGACTCAACGGTAAAGATGTGCCTTCACTATCCGCTTAAGACAAATTAATACAGAGCGATCCGATCAAAAAAAGCGGCTACCCTGTTTCCAGAGTAGCCACCTATTTTTCTAGTAGATAATCCTTTTATCGGTTTATCTGAAACCAACTGCTGCTTGCCATACGAAAGCCAACAACAGGAAAAACACGGGAATCACAGGTAGAACGTCTACCAGGGGGTCGAAAATTGAGTAAGCTTCAGGCAGTTTTGCCAACAACAGCGCTGCTTCCATGAATTATGTTTCCTCTCCAACACAGCTTTTTTCATAATTGTCGTATATCTTAACATGCTATGCGTCTTATGAATCGGGTTCAGGCGCAAGCCAATGAGCAAATTCTTCGGCAAAGCGATCGCTCGCTATCGCCTCCCCGATCCGCTGGGTAAAACGGATCAGTTCGGTAATGTTGTGTATCGATAGTAACGTGTAAGCCAAAATTTCCCGCGACTTCACCAAGTGGCACAAATAAGCACGGCTAAAGTTTTGGCAAGTATAACAAGGACAACTCGCATCCAGCGGTGTAAAATCTTCCTTAAATTGGGCGTTTTTTAGGTTCCAGCGTTCCCCGCTTACCATCGCCGTGCCGTGTCTTGCCCAACGGGTGGGAATCACGCAGTCAAATAGATCCACACCTGCGGCGATCGCTTGCGCCATTTCCCGATATGTCCCCACTCCCATCAGATAGCGCGGCTTCTCAAATGGCAAAATCGGTGTAGTAACTTTTACAATCTTTTCGATCAGTGCTGCCGGTTCTCCCACGCTGACGCCGCCAATCGCATAACCGGGTAAATCCAACTCTACCAAAGCTTTTGCGGCTTCTTGCCTCAGATCGGGATAAACCCCGCCCTGCACAATTCCAAACAATGCCTGATCGGAACGCCCGTGTGCCTTTATACATCTCTCTAACCAGCGGTAAGTCCGCCCAGTTGCCGCTTCCACCTCTTCTCGACTCGCGGGGTAAGGCGGACATTCGTCAAAGGCCATAATTACATCCGCCCCCAGGGCGTTTTGAATCTCAATCGATCGCTCTGGCGTTAATTCAATAATTCGTCCGTCATACGGCGATCGAAATGTTGCTCCCTCTTCAGTAATTTTACGTATTTCACTTAAACTGAAAACCTGGAATCCGCCCGAATCGGTGAGCATCGGGCCATCCCATCCCATAAACTTATGGATTCCACCCCCACTGGCTACAATATTTTCTCCCGGTCGGAGGTGCAGGTGATAGGTATTCGCTAATACCATCTGCGCCCCCGTATCGCGTAATTGCGCCGGGGTCACGGTTTTGACGGTGGCGAGGGTTCCCACGGGCATAAAGCGGGGTGTTTCTACAATTCCATGTGGCGTTGTAAAAACACCTGCACGCGCCTTAGTATGGCTACAGCGAGCCTGACATTGAAAAGAAAATTTGTCGCTCAAATTAATTCAAACTGGTTGATATTTGGCAAAATAGGGCATCGGAAATTTGTAATGCACACCCGCACACCCGCACACCTGCTCACCTGCTATGGATCAAAAAGGCTCATCATCTTCGTCAATTTGCAGATCCCACTTACCGGAGAGGACTTGATCGACGACTGCATCTAGGGCGGCGGCATTAAATTTGGCAGTGCATCGCTCTTGCAGCGAGTTTGAGATCGGAATCAAGCGAAGGCGGCGACTATCCTGAACCAGATCGAAATAGCTTTCGCAATCTGGGGATTGTTTTAATTCTAAATAATCAAAACTATAGAGGTTCAAATAAAGCGCGCGGTTGGCGACTAAAGTAGCTCGATTTGGATCGGCAAAGACTTCCAGCACGTATCCTTCGCCCTGACTCTGCAAGCGTTCCTCCTGGATGTGGAGATAACGGACGTGGTGCAAATCCGCAAGCAGTCGATGCATGTCCAGCTTATTAACAACAATGCCCGTATCGATAATACACGGAGCAGGCAGCTGAGTAGGGGATGGATCGTGTCGCATAAAGATAAAGACCTTTGGCCTCAACGCGCCTAGATATTGGCAGGGAAATGGTAGATACAACAACAGGGTCAGACCCTACAAGCTTGCCTTAAGATTAAAAACATCAAGCAACCTGAAACAGAATGCCTCTAATCTAGGGTATGGTTTTGGCGAAGACTTGTAGAATCGGGCTTTAATTCCAGAATAGCTGGTATGTCCGAAATAATCACTATGTTATTTGCAGAATTTATCACCCCTTCTTGATGGAATTTACCGAATTGACCAACCCAAATTTAGCTATTTGATACACGCGCTGGCGCAGCGATACGGTAGGCGATAGGAGTGTGACGGTGAATCATC
>DNGG01000341.1:0-2014 GCA_003486675.1 Cyanobacteria bacterium UBA11372 | reverse complement strand
TAGGAGTGTGACGGTGAATCATCGACGCTTGGAACAATCGAAAAGCCCATTTTGGCAAAGACAGGGGGCGGCACTCGCCGCCGCGATCGCATTCTACACCTGTCTCCCGGTGCCCACGAGTTGGACGCTCGCCTTCCGGGGAATGGCGCGCCTCGCCCCCCTGATCGGATTGATGATTGGGGGAATCTTGGGATTGCTTGATTTTGGCTTGCAACAGCTGGGAATGCCTGTCCTCACCCGATCTGCCCTCGTAGTTGTGGCGTGGATTGCTTTGACTGGGGGACTGCATCTCGATGGAGCGATGGATACGGCGGATGGACTGGCGGTGCAAGATCCCGAACGTCGCTTAGAGGTAATGTCAGATAGCCTGACGGGGGCATTTGGGGCGATGGCAGCGATCGCGCTAGTACTGCTCAAAACCACTGCTCTCACCGATCTAGAATCCTATCGCCCGGTGGTTTTAATGGCAGCAGCGGGGTGGGGAAGGTGGGGACAGCTGGTGGCAATTATTTCTTATCCCTATCTCAAAGCAGAGGGCAAAGGCGCCATTCATAAAGAATCGATTCATTCGCCCAACGATTTGTTGCCGGGACTGCTGCTATTGTTAGCACTAAGCGGCTTACAAATTTTCCTAGATCGGCGTAGTTGGATTTTAGGTGCTGGGATGACCTTTGGTGGAGGAGCGATCGCAGTTCTCACAGGTGCCTGGTTCGATCGTAAATTAGGCGGTCATACCGGCGATACCTACGGTGCCGTCGTCGAGTGGACTGAAGCTTTGTTGCTCTGTCTGCTGACTGGACTTTGAGCAGGTGTGCAGGTGTGCATGGGAGCAGGTGTGCAGGTGTGCAGGTGTGCGGGTGAGCATGGGAGCAGAGAAGATGGGGAGATGGGGAGAATGTACATTCAAATTCCCCTTTTGCCCACCTGCCCCTCTGCCCACCTGCCCCTCTGCCTACTATTGAACTGGTCGCAAGCGCGTTACCTTAAGCTTAAATTCACCCCCTGCTGTTTCGCCGAAGGCTCTTACCCGGACAATATAAGTCCCTCCATCTTTAATGCGGGTGAATAAAAGCGAGTTGGTGCTGCCATCTGGGCCATCATCATTTTCCGCTACCGTTGCGCCGTCTTTAGATAGCAGCGTCACAATCGTATCAAAGCCCTCAGAGGTTAGATCGATCGCTACATTGTCTCCCGCAGTCAGCGTTACAGTATAGTCGCGCGCAAAACCGCCCTGTCCCGTGGGAATATCTTTCTCTGAGAGGTTACCGCTCACCTCGCCAGCAGGGGGTAAAGGCTGTGGATTATACGCCTGACATTGTTGAGCGCGAACGCCGCCAGCACACAGACTGAGCGCCAGCAAGGTGGCTGGAACTATCGGGACAGATCTAAACCGAGTAGCGAAAGCTTGAATCATGATAAAGCGCAAAAGCGTAAGCGTGTCAATTATAGAGGTCGCTGTCTAGACTTTATTTGATTGGCAGCAGCCGCATCTTAAAATTGTCTAAAAATTATCGGGGAGAAAGATTCTGCCCTGAAGCAGCGATCGCTACCAAACCATACACCGTAATACCTTGTTGGCGCAACACACTAGCTGCCGCCCGCGCCGTCGCCCCAGTTGTGTAAATATCATCTAATAACAGCACGGGTGCAGCAGTACGTGACTTTTGCAACTTTTTCCCCACTGCAAAAGCGCTCTGGAGGTTTTTCTCCCGCCCCGCCGCCCCTAGTGTAAACTGAGCTTCTGTTTCCCGGACTCGTTCTAAACCTTGTCGCTGTAAGGATAATCCGGTTACCTGACAAAAACTTTCTGCCAGCAATTCGGCTTGATTATAACCGCGCTGGCGTTGCTTGTTTGGGTGCAGGGGAATCGGAACTACGGTTAGTTTAGTATTGCCAGCGAGGCCAGAATTCAACCATGCTTTACCAAGCCACTGTCCCAAGGGTTGGGCGATTTGGGGTTTATTATCGTATTTCAGCACGGCGAGCGAAGTCTTCACCGCACCGCCATAGCTAC
>DNGG01000453.1:8482-19671 GCA_003486675.1 Cyanobacteria bacterium UBA11372 | reverse complement strand
ATCCGCTTGCTGGCGGGGTCTAGTTCGAGCAATGTGCGACCCCGCAGTTCTTCATCCCAAGAAACGGTAATGAATTGTTCTTCTACCCAGTCGGAGGGATAGAGTGGGGGAACGCGCACAGCTTCGGAACGAGCTAAAACGAGCCAGCGACCATCGGCAGTGCGGTAGCCAATATCGACTACGTAGTCGCGATCGCTCACGGGTACCGGCAAATACCATTCCCTTGCTAGCTCGTCGCAGGGATATTCCTGAATGCTATGGGGACTTTGGCTATCCAGGTTGATGTCGGTTACGTCGTACAGCCGTAGGGCGATTTGTTGTCCCCCTGCTCGTCGCAGTTCTTCCTTGCGATCGTTCGGAATATCCCAATAAGCATAAGCCCATTGCGGATCGCGCGGCAGGAGAACTATCTGGCTTTCACCATAACCACCGGGTAACTCGGCTAACCCTTCATCGACGGATGAAAGGTCTTCTGCAACGTTATCTTCTTGACCCACTTCAAATTTTGTTGCTTCCACGGCTTCTTGTACCTCCTGCGTATTAGATTGACTCGGTGAAATTCTGCTGCGTTGTACTTCCTGTATTGCTGCCAGTAATTGGGATTTTCTCATACGGCTGTATCGAGAAATACCACAATCACTGGCTACTCTACGTAGTTGCCGCAAGGTCATTTCTTCTAAAGGTGGGCGTTCTTTTGCCATAAATGCGTTCTCCAGTAGTTTGAGTAACAGCTATGTCTTGCCTTTTTGAGTATGTTCCAGTCAAAATATGGCTTTTCTCTCGACGCTACATCTTTGGATAGCTCTGCCCATTTTTTCTTGGAAGCGATGTGGCTGTTTCCCGCTGCTACGTTTGAGCTGAACTTCTCGATTGAGCTTCTCTCTCAAGCAAGACAGGGTTCATTTGACACCAGCAACACTCCTAAGACACCTGGGCATTTGCTCTTGTGTGAGTTGCGATTTGTTAAGAATATGTTGCAGAAAAGTCTTTTATCAGGTCAAGAGGTATGTCGCGCCATTATGAGTACATTTACGCTTTTATAGGCAAATCGGGGATCGTTTTGTCATCATTTGTTAACAAAATCCCTAAAAGCGCTCGCCAGAATATCAAGATTTCTTGACAAACCGGCGAGCGGCAGGATATCTAATCAAGAAACCCGGTTTTTGCAAAAAACCGGGTTTCTGTGGGGGGAAAATCTGCAAAATCTAGCCAAACAACAATAACCAGAGAGGAATCATCAGCAGTAGCATGACGGTGGATAGCAAGATACTGCTGGCAATCAACTCTCGGTCGAGGTCATATTCTTCTGCCAAAATCAAGCCCATAAACGCACTAGGCATCCCTGACATCAAAACCAACGCCAAGCAGGGGTCACCGCCAATTCCCAACAGAGTCGTCCCTATGCCAATCAGTCCTGGCACGATCGCAACTCTTAAGCTACTGGGAATCAGCGCCATCCGAAAACTTTTCCCACCTGAGATTTGCGCCAGTCGTATCCCGATCAGCAGAAAGGCACTGCAACTGACAACTCCAATCGAAGCTTCGAGTCCAGATTCAATAAAATGAGGAAATTCAATTGATTGAGTTAAATACCCCAAGATAAACGTCCACAGGCAAGGCACGATCAATAAATCACGCAGGTTAAGCCACCAGCGATGCTCGCTTTGGGAGCGACCAAAATAACTGGCAACTAGAACGCCAAAAACATTGAGGCCAAAAAGGTTGTGAGCGATGCTGTAGAAGACTGCTACATTCAGGGAGTCGGAGTGGATTAAAAAAGGAGCGATCGCTAACCCCAAAAACCCGGTGTTGCCCAGCATCGCCGCCAAGATAAAACTACCCTGGCGCGAGGGATTAAACCAGCTCTGATTCGACTTGGGTAAAGCTGGACTCCGCAACACCTGCCAGCATAAGCAAGACAGTCCCAGTCCCAAGGTTAAGGCTACTAACGTCACCAAGGGCGCTAACCCCCAATTCCCAGAAAAGTTCGTCTGTCGAGCTAGTGCCAGAACTTCTATCGGTACCCCAACCCAATAAAGCGCGCGCCCCAACCACCGAGGCAGCGCCTTTGGTATAAACCGAAACAGCAGTATTCCTAAACCCGTCCAGAGAATTAGAGGGGTATAAATATCGAATAGCGTGTTAGTCATAGGTTACGAGTAGATGGTCATCAGTTGGCTTGCGATTGTTGCGCACCATTTGGTTATAAATGAGACAAGGAAGACCCTCGAAAGCAAGGAAGAAAGCAAGGAAGAAAGCAAGGAAGGGAAGGAAGACAAGCGAGGTTCTTCCCTACGACCAACTACTGACAATCGCACCACTTGGAGAGCTGATTGCTGACTACTGACGAAGGCTACTTTAAAACAGTCATATCCCGGATGAACCACTGACCGTTTTGGCGCACCAAGTCATACCGAACCCGCAGATTAGAATCGTAAGATTCTCGCCGCACTAATCGTTCGCCTCTGTAGTGTTTGGCAACTTCGCGTACCTGTGCTTCTACTTTGGCTTGATTTTCATCGCCCTGGGGGATCTGGATCGAATTGTTTTCAATCGTATGCTCGAACTCGCGATGCCAGTTGTTTCTCCTGGCGGTGCGAGCGATCGCTTCCCATCGCGAAAGTGCTGGGTTGACTAATATTTGAGCTAATCGCTCGATTTCGTGGTCAGAACCAAACGCTTCTTTTTTACGATCTAACCAGGTCTGAATTACTTGTTGGGCAACTTCTTCGGTGATTGGTCCCGATGCAGTTAATGGATCTCTAGCTATTGCGGTTGGCTCTGTCAAAGATTTATCGAGGCTGATCGCTAACTGTTCTCCTTTAACGGGCGATCGCGCTTGTTGTAAGTTTCTGTTGATCGCTCCGATGGCTTGGATCAACACTAATAGCAGCACTCCGATACCCAATACCCCACCCAAGAGCAATATCAGCCGCTTTTGTTTGGCTGCTTTTGAACCAGTGCCAGCCGGTGACACCAAGTTTCGCCAACCCCTTGACAAATTTTCCAGATTCTGATTTAGCCATCGATTGTCGCGGCCTCGCCTACCGCGTCTGGTGGAAGCCCCACCGGTTCGATGCTGCAAGGCTGCTGTTGTTGCACCGCCTGATGGCGTTGGTTGGCGTAAGGAAGCGCCTTGATCGAAGGTAACCGATTCGCCGATCGGAGTGCCGACGCTAGCGGCGGGCATCCCTTCCCCTGGGTAAGTTTCCGTTTGGTTGGGGGCGCCGATCGAACCATTTGTCAAGCGCTCAGCGGTAGTCATGGGTGTTTGAGCCATCGTCGCACCTGCTTTCCCTAACAAGGCGCTCAGGGTTGCTTCGGCGGTTCCAGATAAAGGCGTCGAGGAGGTGCTTGGCAAGTCCGTGCCGCTACCCGATCCGGTTTGGGTACTCAAGCGGGATTCAATTAAAGCTTGAGTTCGCTGCATCTGGGTTTTCAGACGGCTGATGGCTTCCCGTTCGGCTTGAGTGGTGGCTGGGGATGCTGCTGGGGTGGATATGCGCTCAGTAGCGATCGCCTCCCATTCGTTGGTTGCTTCTGTGTCTTTTGGCAGGGTTTCCAGCGCTGTCTGCACGCGATCGTCGGCGAAGTAATCTTTTAAAGCCACTTGTTGCTCGAGCAAGTCGCGGAAATGGGGAAAAACTTCTTCCTGCAACCAGCGTTCGCTATAAAGGCACAATCCGGGCAATAAATCCGGTGCGCCCTGGGAATTTTCGCGAATAAAAGCTAAAGCCTCGTATTCTCCAGATAAATCCATTGCGCGAGATGCTTCCTCGGTTTGTCCCAACAGCAAGGCGCAGATCGATTGCTCCAGATATACATCTTGACGTTTCCCCAGACGCATCAGCAGCACCTTGGCGCGCTGAATCAGTTCTGGCTGTCGTTGGGTAAACCCGCGTGCCAAGAGGGCATAAACTGCTAGGTAAGTAGCTACTGCCGAAGGACGACGGGCTTCTTCTTCAAACAAAGCCTGCTGCTCGGCACTGGTGAGATAGACGCGCAACTGCTGGATAAAACGGAGAAAGTTTTCCTTGTTTAAGCCGGATTGATCGTTGCCTGCACCGTCGATGCCGCCGCGTTCGACTAGCATTTCTTGTAACAGCAGCACTCCTTTGCGTCGCTCTTGGGTTTCTTCCAATGGCAGTGCTAGCAATTCTAATATTCTGTAAGGACGTAGCTTATAGAGGTCCGATTGGATTTCGCCTCGGACGCCAGCAAATAAACCTTCGCGTAATAGCAATTCTTGACCGCCATCTAGAGTTTCGGCGGCTTCTTCGTACCTACGTTGTTGCCATTGCTCGCGCCCCAATTCTAAACAAGCTAGGGCGACGGTTAAAACCATGTCTGCTCTGGCAATTTTGGGTTCGCCAAACCTGCCGGTTTCGATTTCGGTTGAGGAACTGCTGAGATAGGAGCGGCCTAAATGCAAGACTAGCTCGTATTCTCCCAATTCTTGCAGAATCAGCAAGGCTCCCAAAAACTCTTCGTCAGAGATGTCGATACTGGGAGGTTCGGGGTAAGCACTTGGTTCCACCGATGCAGCCACAGCCGTTGGCGACTCGATCCGTTGAGGGGAGTCACTCGCGTAGGTTTTGGTGAAAAAATTAGCATCGTAGGCGCTACGCTGTTCTGGATCGGAAAGAACCCCATAGGCTTCATCGAGCAGTTGTCTGCGAGCCTCTATTGTCAGTTCTGAGTATTCGCGTCGCG
Organism: Cyanobacteria bacterium UBA11372; assembly: GCA_003486675.1. GTDB lineage: Bacteria > Cyanobacteriota > Cyanobacteriia > Cyanobacteriales > Aerosakkonemataceae > Microseira. Next base: position 14,958 of record DNGG01000453.1, on the reverse strand, counting down.
GTAGTTGTTGGACGCGATCGCGATATGCTTGTTGCAACTGTTCTGTACTTGCCTGAATCGGTAGACCCAGAATTCGATAATAGTCAAGTGGTATACGCACAGCCCACTTCCCTAACGGCGAACGACTGAATTAGCTTATGGTATCATTGACACTCCCAAGACCAAAGTCAAGGGAATTCTTTAAACTCTCTCCTGCTCTTGCCCAAACTTGGAACCAAAGCAAGGGTTGAGGATCGGATCGCACGCCTATTGTAGCTAGTCCTAACTCTTCCCTCAGATGGGATGAGATATTGGTGCAAACAAAATACACCAGGCTCCCGTTGGGGCGGGATACTGGAAACAGAATTGGCTTTGACTCTTGCCGAAAGGATACAACAAATCGATGGTTAAAGAACGAACCCTCCCAGTCTTTCACGCTGCTTCCGCCCAAATTACCAAGGAAGAAGGACTGAAAGTTTACGAAGACATGGTTTTGGGGCGCTTGTTTGAGGATAAATGCGCCGAAATGTACTATCGGGGCAAAATGTTCGGTTTTGTCCACCTCTATAACGGTCAAGAAGCCGTATCTTCTGGCGTCGTTAAGGCGATGCGTCCAGGGGAAGATTACGTTTGCAGCACTTACCGCGACCACGTTCACGCTTTGAGTGCTGGCGTCCCGGCGCGAGAAGTAATGGCAGAATTGTTTGGCAAGGCGACTGGTTGTTCTAAAGGTCGCGGCGGTTCGATGCACATGTTTTCTTCTCCCCATCGTCTGCTGGGCGGCTATGCGTTTGTTGCCGAAGGGATTCCGGTGGCGACGGGGGCGGCGTTTCAATCGAAATATCGCAAAGAAACGATGGGCGATGCCAGTGCCGACCAAGTAACAGCTTGCTTTTTTGGCGATGGCGCTTGCAATAACGGTCAGTTTTTCGAGTGCTTGAATATGGCGGCGCTGTGGAAGCTGCCGATTTTGTACGTGGTAGAAAATAATAAGTGGGCGATTGGCATGGCTCACGAACGCGCTACCAGCGATCCGGAAATTTACAAGAAAGCCCATGCCTTTGGGATGGCAGGGGTTGAAGTAGATGGGATGGATGCCCTGGCGGTGTATCAAGTGGCGAAAGAAGCGATCGCTCGCGCCCGTGCCGGTGAAGGCCCTACCCTAATAGAAGCCCTCACCTACCGTTTCCGGGGTCACTCTCTCGCCGATCCAGATGAACTTCGCTCTAAAGAAGAAAAGGAATTCTGGTTTACCCGCGATCCAATTAAAAAATTCGCCGCCTACCTCACCGAGCAAAATTTAGCCACAGCTGAAGAACTCAAGGACATCGACCGCAAAATTCAAGCGGTTGTAGACGATGCGGTTAAGTTCGCCGAAGAAAGTCCCGAACCCGACCCCAGCGAATTGTATCGCTTTGTGTTTGCCGAAGACGAGTAGGAAGATTGAAGATTTAAGATTGCAGATTGCAGATTTAGTTTCAGTCTGCAATCTGCAATTTGTTCGATCCAATTGAGCGAAGAAACTAGCGATCGCTAGCCGATACCTGCTAAAACTATCGCCAGCACTGCTGCTACCAATTCGTTACCCAAGACCGCTCAGTTAGTGCGACCCAGGGGGATTCGCTTGGTTAAGATGCTCATGTATTCCCCGTTGGGAGCAGGCATAAGGAAGCTCCATTCGCTCACCTGAGCAAATTTGAGCGCGTACAGCCAACGGATTGTGTATGTGACACCATAACTCGATCCGAAAATCATCACCCTGACAAACTCATATTCGCCTGTCGGAGGTGGCAAGCTGTCCAGACCAGGAATGACCGATGGCAAAGTGTTGCCACCCCCAGGTACAAAACCTAGAGTTTGCGCGCAAAACAATTGCGGCGGGAAACTTAGCGTCGTTTCCCACCCGGTACCGAAATTTGGCATGATAGTCCGAGCCTCCTACTCTTGTTAGGGGGTAAAGTCGCGTTGGGGATCTGGCTCATCCCCTGCGCGGCGTGATTACTTCGTTATATAATAGCATTATATTTGTAAAAAATACAGGCTAATTTACAGGGAAATGGCGAAAATAGAGGCAACTGTACCCGAGCGTTTGCGGGGGCTTTTGGAAGAACTAGCAGCAGATACAGGTCAGACCCTATCGGCTCTGATTGCAGATTGCTTAGAAATTGGCGCTAACAAGAAGGTCGAGGCTCGAAATAACGTTTACACGTGGCGCAAGGCAAAGGCCGAATGGGACGAGAGGCAGGAATCGAATCAGGAAGAAATGGATTGACACTCTCCGGCCGTCCATGCGCGGAGATTCTTGAAACCTTGCGATTTCAATATCCTTGCATTGCAAGGTTCCCAGGCTCACCGCCTTTGCCACCAGGGCGCGGTGATTTCTCCTTACATTTTTTTGGGCGTTTAGCGGTCTTATCCGCAGGTTCCGTCGAGTCCCGACGTACCATTTCTAGCACTCTATCTCTGATATTTTTAGCAGCAGAAATATCAGCATGTGCGAAAAATCCACAAGCCGAACATATGAACTTCTCGCCATCACGGTTCTCGCGGTCAATCTGCCCACATTTTCTGCATTCAGTACTAGAATGTTTCGGATTAATCTTGATTGCGATCTTTCCTTGCTTTGCAGCGAGATACTCGATATTCAAAATTAATTCATTCCAAGCAGCATCAGAGATAGCGCGATTTAACCCCTTCTTTCTAGATTGTCCATTCGGTAAAAACCTCCCACTTTCCTCGTCTTTCTTCACCCGACAGCGACGCAACATGCCAGAAACGTTTAGATCTTCCAAAGCAATACCATCCACTCGTCGGGAAACAATAGCATTCGCTACCCACCATTGATAAGCTTGTCGCTTATCGGCAATCTTTTTGTGCAGGCGTCCAACAATTCTTGCCGCCTTTTTTCGATTATTGCTACCTTTAACCTTGCGATTGACCCGTCGCTGCCTCACTTTTAGTAAACGTCTAACTTTCTTGTTATTGCCAAATTTAGGATTTTGGAATTGGCAACCATCCGAGAGGTGTACCAATTTAGCAATCCCCAGATCGCATCCAATCACAGATTTGACTTCGGTTAAAGATTTAGCCACCAGGTCTGGTACAGTTTTATCCTCAATTCTCAGCGCCACATACCATCCATCTTGGCGTTGTCGGAGCGTCGCCGCTTTGATGGTAAATCCACCTGGGATCTCTCTGGAGTTGTAAAATCGCATCCATCCCAACTTCGGTAGATAAATCTTGCTCCCTTGGGCTTTCACTCCCATCGTGTATGCGAACGAGGTGAAGTTGCTGCGATTCTTGAACTTGGGAAAACCCCTGCCTTCAAAGAAGTTTTTGTAGGCTATATCCAGACGTTTTACGTTTTGTTGTAAAACGGTTGAATCAATAGCTGCATACCAAGGTCTAGCTGCTTTTAGTTGCGGCAATGCAGTAATTTGAATGCCGCCAGCGCTGCGGCGGGGATTTTTGGCATTTCCGGTGTTTTTCCACGGTTCTCCTGTAGCGCCGTTCTTACTGACAAAGCATGTCAGCGGACTGGCAGAAACTTTTGTTCTTAAGTCGCTGTACTCTCCCTGGATGAATTGTTGATTGTATTGACTAATCCTGTCACCCAGGCACCAGTTGTAATGATACCTAAGCATATTTATCCATTGCTCCATCTTTGAGCTTTGGGTAATGTTTGGCCTCAGTTTGTAAACGTAATTTGTTAGCAATTTACGTCAAGAGATTAGATGGCTTCTGCGACAATACTACTTTGATTCTTGCTTGGTTTCAAGCAATAGAAACTAAACTTTAAATTTGTCCTGATAAGGAAAGCTAGCTGCTCACTCGCCCCATAAAGAATCTGCCCCAAGGTGGGGCGATTCTATATCCTTGACTTGCTACTTTGCGCCTGGTGTCAGCTTCGCTGTTTCTGCATCTAATTTGGCTAATTCGTCTGCTTGCAGCGAAAAACCTAATGCTCCAGCATTCTCCTTGGCTTGTTGGGCTGTTTTTGCGCCTGGAATCGGAATCACGTTGCCTTGAGCAATTAACCAATTTAGGGCAACTTGGGCGGGCGTGCGATCGTATTTATTTCCCAGTGCGCGCAGTAATGAGATTACGGGCGCGATTTTTTCTAACCCTTGGCGGCTGAAGCGAGAATCAAACCGCCTCGCCCCCGTCGGATCTTTAAAGTTTTCTAACGAATACTTGCCAGTAAGCAATCCTTGTGCTAATGGGCTATAAGCCAGGATGGTAACGCCGAGTTCGCGGGCTGTATCCACGATGCGTTCAGTTTCAACTTGCCGGGATAGCAAGGAATACCGCACCTGATTCGTCGCCAAGCGTACCCCCCTAGCCGCGAGAATTTTGTGCGCTTCTCTCATTTGGTCGGCAGAATAGTTACTGACGCCAACGGCGGCTATTCTTCCCCGCTGCACTTCGTCTGCCAGGGCGTTCATCAAGGTTTCTTGGCTCATGAAAAACGTAAAAGGCCAATGTACCTGGTAAAGCGCGACTTGCTCGACTTGCAGGCGCTTTAAACTGGCTGTGAGGGCATCTGCAACCGATTCTTTGGTAAGGCGCCACGGCACCGGGCCGTATTTGGTGGCAATAATGACGGGAAGATCGATCTGTTTCATGAACTGTCCCAGCAGTTCTTCAGATAATCCCATGCCGTATACTTCGGCGGTATCGAAGAAATTCACTCCCGCATTCAAAGATGCTTCAAACGCTTCGCGCAATTGCACCGGGCCGTAGTCACTGCCATAATTCCAAAACAGCTTGTCTCCCCACGCCCAAGTGCCGACGCATAGGGGCGTGACCACCGGGCCATCTTGACCTAAAGTAATAGTCTGCACGCTGGTTCACCGTTTGTTTACAAAAGTTAATATTTTATTAGTGTATCGTCGCTTCCCAGGTGCTGGGGGGAGGAAGCAACTGAAAATTTAGGCCGCAGGGTTTATCTTGGAGAGTAGTTAGTTGTATCTAACCTCGGACATAGCGCAAAGAAACCGGGTTTCTCTGAAAAATAGTCGCTTTAAAACTAGAGATCTACGCAGAAACCCGGTTTCTAGCGCAAAGAAACCGGGTTTCTCTGAAAATAGTCGCTTTAAAACTAAAAATTTACGCAGAAACCCGGTTTCTAAGAACTCGGACATAAAATAGTCGATCTCTGAAAAGAAAATGGCAACGGGTGATATTTCAAAACATCAACTAGAGTCGGCAAGTCAGCCAATGCCTAAAATCAAACTGCTGACGATGTTCCGATTGGGTTTATTTCAAATGGGTTTGGGTATCCTGGCAGTTTTAACCTTGGGGGTACTCAACCGCGTCATGATTGCAGAATTGGCAATTCCAGCGACGGTAACTGGCGCTACATTGGCAATTTCTCAGTTTGTGGCGCCTGCAAGAATTTGGTTTGGACAGATGTCTGATGCCAAACCGCTGCTGGGTCATCACCGCACGGGTTATGTTTGGATTGGTGCTGCTTTATTTACGTTTATCTTATCGGGAGCGGTGCAAATTATCTGGAAATTGGGTAATGCGGTGCAAGCGGCTGGGGGTTGGAGTTGGACAGAGCAAACTTCTGGCTGGACGGCGCTGGCGGCTTTAATTTTTGCGCTGTACGGGTTGGCTGTAAGTGCTAGTTCGACAACGTTTATGGCTTTGTTGGTAGATGTTTCCGATGAGGATAATCGCGGTCAATTGATCGGAATTGTCTGGACAATGATGACGGTTGGTATAGTGATTGGTGGCATTACCAGCAAAATTTTGTTGAAGCCGTTAGAGAGTCCAAATCCTTCGGTTGAGACGTTAAATGCGTCGATTAATTCGCTGTTTGTTATCGTTCCTTTAGTTGTTTTGGGACTGGCGCTGCTGGCTACTTTCGGGGTGGAAAAGAAATATTCCCGCTATACTTCTCGCTCGGCTTTGGTGAACCGGGAAGATAAAATTACCTTGGGAACGGCTTTGAAAATTTTAAGGGCAAGTCGTCAAACCGGGATATTTTTTACCTTTATGTTGGTGATGACGACAAGCTTGTTTCTGCAAGAGGCGGTTTTAGAACCTTATGGCGGACAAGTGTTTGGTTTGTCGGTGGGGCAAAGCTCGCAATTGAATTCTTTTTGGGGAATTGGCATGTTGCTGAGTTTGAGTGCAACTGGATTTTTTATTATTCCCCGTTTGGGTAAGCGCAGAACAACTGGATTGGGTTGTTTGGCTTGTGCGGTTTGTTTTATTTTGCTGATTTTGGCAGGATTTAGTGCCAATGTGAAGTTATTTCAGGCAAGTTTAGTGTTGTTTGGTTTATCTGCTGGAATTGCTACGACAGGGGCGCTGTCGTTGATGTTAGATTTAACCGCAGCAGAAACCGCAGGAACTTTTGTGGGTGCTTGGGGATTGGCGCAAGCGATCGCGCGCGGCTCCGCAGTAGTAATCGGCGGTGCTATCCTCGATATCGGGAAAGCTCTGTTTACCGTTCCGGTGCTATCATACGGCTTGGTGTTTGCGAC
>DNGG01000453.1:0-8278 GCA_003486675.1 Cyanobacteria bacterium UBA11372 | reverse complement strand
TGGTTTTTGGGGCGCGTTAACGTCAAAGAATTCCGCGATAATGCTAAGGATGCGATCGCTACCATCATGGAAGGCGATTTAGACTGATTGGTAATGGGTAATGGGTAATTGCGAGCTTGCTAATTGCGAGCTTGCTAATTGCTAATTGCAGATTTACCCATTACCCATTACCTATTACCCATTACCCATTACCAGGAATGACTGATTTTTTAACCTTTGCCCAAACCACAACTGCTAGAGTCGGCGAGTATTTACTAACCCAGTTTGGACAAGTACAAGCGTCTCGCAAGCCCGACGGTAGCTTGGTAACTCAAGCAGATCGATGGGCGGATAAAGAAATTAGAGAAGCAATAGCATCTACTTTTCCCTCTCACGGCGTCTTAACTGAAGAAACCGAACATGTTTTTCCTGATTCCGAATGGTGTTGGGTAATCGATCCTTTAGATGGTACAACTAACTTTACCCGAGGAATTCCCATCTGGGGAATTTCAATAGGATTGTTGTATAAAGGAACGCCAGTATTTGGTTACGTCCATTTCCCCCCCATCGGTCAATCCTTCCACGGCTTCTATCACCAATTATCAATTAGCGATTACCAATTACCCACTAATGGTGCTTTTTTAAACAACAGCCCGATTCATACTAGCCCTGACGCGCCGAGTCAAAATCACTTTTTCAGCTTGTGTGCCAGAAGTACAGATGTGATGAAACAGCCTTTCCCGTGTAAAATTCGGATGCTGGGAGTTGCTAGTTATAACTTTCTTTGCGTTGCTTCTGGTGCGGCTTTGGGTGCTGTCGAAGCTACCCCTAAAATATGGGATTTGGCAGCAGTTTGGGTGATTCTTCAAGCTGCTGGGGGTGCTTGGGTATTCTTGGGTAAGGAGCCAATTTTCCCGTTGCATCCGGGTAAGAATTATGGTAGTTATTCTTTGCCAACTTTAGTAGCGAGTCGCGCTGAATTAGTGCCAGAATTTAAACCGTTTGTGGAATTTTTGGGTAATACCTAGGTAATAGGTAATAGGTAATGGGTAATGGGTGATTTTAGAGCCTCAGCCGGGGCGGGTTTATTTAGTCCTTGGGTAGCCTTCAAATATCTCTCGTAAAACCCGCCCCTACTATACACCAAACTTTGATACCGGGCATGATATACCAATTACCAATTACCCATTACCAATTACCATCACTTTGTTGTACGCATCGGCGAGGGAAATTTGAAAGGGAACGGAGGTGAAAGAAATTGTTTCATCTTCGGCATCGTATTCGCGGAATGACCATTGTTTATTGCCCGTCTTATAATAATGTTATACATAGATTTTGGTTTGGTCAATCAGCAAGTATTCTGTAAAAGTCGGTAGGGTGCGGTAAGCTTGAAATTTTCCACTGCGGTCGTACCCTTTGGTTGAATCTGATAAAACTTCTACAATTACCTTGGGATTGGTAATTGTATCGGTGCGATCGCGAAGCGTCCCGGCAGGGGAATCGCTATCATACTCCGGTTCTCCCACGACTACCATGACATCAGGATAAGTGTAGATGCGTCTTTTGGCTATCCACAGACGAACATCGCTCATAAACACTCGGTAATCGAGTTTTTTGAAGGCAAAATTTAGCTCGGCATAGAAATTGCCAGCTATTTGATTATGATTGATAGATCCACCTGCCATAGGAACAATCTCACCGTCGATGTATTCGCTTTTGTAGTCTGCGGCTTCCTCTAGTGCTAGATATTCTTCAAGAGAGTAGTAGCGCTGTTCGGTAACTTGCATAAAAGTTTCTCCTGTGGCGTTATTGGTAAGTAAACCAAAAGAAATCGGCAGCGGGGATATTATTTCTGGGTGGAGTATCTGCGACTGGATTTAATAGAATAGTACGCTGAACAATCCCATCTACGCGACGGGCGACGCGGCTGGGAATGCCGTATCCGTAGGCGACGTGACCTTTACCAACTAATACTACAACTTGATAATCTGGGTTGGCTTGTAAAAATCGGACGATTTGATTTGCCATTGTTTCATCCCAGACGACTTGAGCTTGAAAAAATCGCTCAAAATCGCTACTGTTTCCCTTACCTTTATGGCTTTGGTCGTAAATTTCTTGCATCACCTGGCGATAGGCGGGGTCATCTGTGCGAATTTCGGCTAGGGGTGGAATAGCTCGCCGATCGTCGCGGGATAATCTTTCTAAGCCGCGACGGGCAACTTGGCGGATTATTTCTGTGGGTGCATTTAAGGCTACAACTGGGAGTCGGTTGGCTTTGGCAAATCGCACGAAGGGGGCATAATATTCCCAAGAGAAGCCCCAGCGCTCATCGAATTCGGTGCGATCGCGCAAATCTTCTTCGTTAATATTGTCTGTTAGATAGCGATCGATGTAGGACTGAAAGGGGTGCTGGAACATTTCCATTGCGATCGCAATCCGCGGATTGCGTTGGTGCAGCGCTTGTATAATCTGTAACTGCGCGGCGTGATCTTGGGGTTGATCGTGAGTTTCCCCCAGGTAGATAACTTTTGCCTTTGCTAGTTCCTCGAATACTGCTGGGGAGGGGTAAGCTTGCTGTTGCACGGGACTAAATACCCTTTGAGCATAAGCTATCGGGGAGCTAACGAGGATTAAACCCAGGGACAAAGCACAGAATTTGACGAGTTTGCGTGAATTCATTTTTGATCTAAACGCCGCGTAAGAAGATTTAATACCAAGAACTGGGAAAGCCTCGATACAATACTAAGTCGAGCGATTCGCTACGCGACGGGCAAGGCCCGAACGCACTACCCTATCATGACTCAAACTGTTGATTTTCTCAGCCATCTTAATCCTAGCCAACGCCGTGCCGTTGAGCATTTTTGCGGCCCCTTATTGGTCGTCGCCGGGGCGGGTTCGGGAAAGACGCGGGCGCTGACTTATCGGATTGCCAATCTAATTTTGCGCCACGGGGTCGATCCGGAAAATATCCTGGCGGTGACTTTTACCAATAAAGCGGCGCGGGAAATGAAAGAAAGGATTGAAAAGTTATTCGCCCAAAGGCAAGCAGAGGAAGATTACGGGAAAGCTTTGTACCAGATGACGGAGGCACAGCAGACGCGAGTGCGATCGCAAGTTTACCAAACCTATATTAAACCCCTTTGGTGCGGCACGTTCCACAGTCTCTGCGCCCGCATTCTCCGTTACGATATCGACAAATATCAAGATGAGAAAAACCGCAAGTGGAATCGCAATTTCTCTATTTTTGACGAATCCGAAGCGCAAAGTCTGGTGAAACAGATAGTCACCCAAAAGCTAAATTTGGATGACAAGAAATTTGAACCCCGCAACGTTCGCTACGCCATTAGCAACGCCAAAAACCAGGGACTATCCCCCAGTGATTATGCCAGAGAGCATCCTTATTATAAAGGGCGCATTATCGCCGATGTTTACACCCACTACCAAGATGCACTGGCAGAAAATAACGCCCTCGACTTCGACGACCTAATTTTAGTCCCGGTGCAGCTATTCCGCCAAAACCAGCAAATTTTAAATTATTGGCATAAAAAGTTTTGCCATATTTTAGTCGATGAATATCAAGATACCAACCGCACCCAATATGACTTAATTAGCCTTTTAGTTACGGGCGGTGTTGACACCAAAAAATTCAATAACTGGGAAAACAGATCGATTTTTGTCGTCGGCGATGCAGATCAGTGTCTTCCCCCAGGCACGCAAATTTTGACCCCTGACGGCTATGCACCAATTGAGACATTAAATGTAGGAGATAAAGTATTAGCACCCAGCGGCGAACATCAACTTTATCCACGTACAGTTACTCAGATCAAAAAGGGTTATTTTTCTGATTCCCTGTGGTGCGTGCGTGCTGGAAACAAATTGCTCAAAGGTACTCCCCATCACATTCTCTTGGCGCGAATGGTTCCCCAAGTAGGACGTTACTACGTTTACTTAATGTACAGAGCAGACAGAGGTTATCGCATTGGGATGACCAGAAGTTTGCGTAGTAACGACTATGGCAAAGAAGAATTAGGTTTTAGAGTGCGAGCATGTCAAGAACATGCTGATAAACTTTGGGTACTGAAAACCACAAATTCTTACGAAGAAGCTATTTACTACGAAGCTTACTATGCTGCTAAATATGGTTTACCAACAATAGTTTTTCACGGCGAAGGTCGGGATTTGCAAATCGGCGATGAGTTAATTTTCCGGTTGTTCCAAGAAATTGACACCATCACCAATGCTCACAATTTAATGGACGATTTGTGGCTGCATCCCGATTATCCCCATTATCGACCGCAAAACGGCTCGCGGCGACAAACATTAAACTTAGTAATGTTTGGTACGCCCAGACTAGAGCGACAACTATCTGCTAGCTATCATCGCTTACAGTGGTGTTCTAATCGCAGCGATATTGCCCAGAATTTACAAGCTGCTGGCTTCTCCATTCGTTCGAGTAAAAACAATCGCGGTTATCGACTCGAAACGGCTAGAGTATCTTATAAAGAAGCTGTGCTAGCTGCTCATAAAATCGCTGATACTGGTGGATTAGAAATTCGCCACCGCGCTTTACTAAGTGGCATCACCTATGAATTTATGCCACTCTCTCACTTACAGCCAGGGATGAGAGTTTTAATCGATGTAGATGGGCAACTAGAAGAGCATGAAATAGAAGAAGTATTTCAGGAGGAGTATCAGGGCGAAGTTTACGATTTAGAAGTAGATATTGCTCACACTTACATTGCCAATGGAGTTTTAGTCCATAATTCAATCTACAGCTTCCGCATGGCGGATTTCACCATTTTGCTTGATTTTCAGAACGATTTCGGCGATGGTTTGCCAGATGAAGAAACTCGCACGATGGTAAAACTAGAAGAAAACTATCGTTCTAGGGAAAACATCTTGCATGTAGCTAATAAACTGATTGAAAACAATACCCAACGGATTGATAAAGTTTTGCGCCCGACGCGGGATGCGGGAGAGCAGATTTATTGTTACAAAGCCGAGGACGAAACTTTAGAAGCAGAATTTGTCATCAATCAAATCCGCTCCTTGGCGAACAATAATGACGAATTAAACTGGGGAAGCTTTGCGATTCTGTATCGCACCAACGCTCAATCTCGCCCATTTGAAGAAGCGCTAGTGAGGCGAGATATTCCCTACACAATTGTAGGGGGTTTGAGGTTCTACGATCGCAAGGAAATTAAAGACGTTTTGGCTTACCTGCGAACCCTAGCTAACCCAGCAGATAGCCTCAGCTTGTTGCGGATTATTAATACCCCTCGGCGCGGCATCGGCAAAGCCACTTTAGACCGATTAATTGCCGCAGCACAAGAACTTGGCATCCCTTTATGGGAAATTTTAACCGATGAAACATCGGTGAATACATTAGCAGGCAGAACGGCAAAACCGATTTTAAGTTTTGTCGAACTAATGCAACGCTGGCGAGAAGAAATTAATTCCCAATCTGCGGCAGAAATTGTCAAAGGCATCCTGGAAGAATCCGGTTATCTTCAAGACTTAAAAACCCAGGGAACCGATGAAGCATTAGATCGATTGCAAAACGTGCAAGAACTTTATAACGCCGTGCTGCAATTCCAAGAAGATACCGAAGATTCCAGTTTAGAAGGCTTTCTCGCCAATGCTTCCCTAGCGTCAGATTTGGATAGCTTAAAAGAAGGACAAAAAGCCGTTTCTTTAATGACCCTGCATTCCGCCAAAGGATTGGAATTCCCCGTTGTATTTCTGGTAGGATTAGAACAAGGATTATTTCCTCACATCCGCAGTTTAGACGACCCAGCAGCGTTGGAAGAAGAACGACGACTTTGTTATGTAGGCATCACCCGCGCCCAAGAAAATTTGTTTTTAAGTCATGCAAGAGAACGACGCTTATATGGTTCCCGCGAAGCTGCACTTAAATCGCAATTTTTAGCAGAATTGCCAGAAGAATATATCAGCGGTAACGGAACAACTGGGGCGAAGCAAGCGATTTCTAGACAAAAAGAAACTCCCATCCAAAAACAGATCCCCCCCAGCCCTCCCTTAACAAGGGGGGGTGTGAGAAATGAAAATTGGCAAGTAGGCGATCGCATCGTTCACAACACTTTTGGAGTCGGCGAAATCACCCGCGTTTTTGGTGCCGGAAACAAACTCTGTTTAGCGATAAAATTTCCCAGCGTCGGTCAAAAAATCATCGATCCCAAAGTTGCTCAAATGCAACGAGTCGAATAACTCTCTTTCACTCGTTACCAGGTTCACTCGTTACCAGGTTCTACCTGGTAACGCAACTCCAGCGGCTCCTGCCGCATATAAGTCATATGATGTCCGCGCTCATTGCCCATAATAAAAAAATCTCACAGAGTTGTTGCGTAGGGACACGGCATCAGATATATCTCGGATAAACATATAATGTTAATCTTGCCGTGTCCCGGCTGTTAATTATGGGTAATCTTAAGGACATGATATCACATATAAACAGCCTATAATTGGAGGCAGGAGCCTCCAAAATAGCATTCCCAGGCAATAGCCTGGGAACGAGACAAAAGCTGCTCAAATGCAATGAGTAGAGTAACTTTTAAACAGCCTATAATTGGAGGCAGGAGCCTCCAAAATAGCATTCCCAGGCAATAGCCTGGGAACGAGAGAACATGCAACAACCCGAAGCTTACAAGGTAGGCGAAGTTAAATTGAAATGCTTAGTCTGCGCCCATGAATTATTCTGGCGGCGAGAAGTAAAGCTAACAGAGGGAGTCCCTACCATTTATTATCCCAGCTGGAAAGACCGCTATGCTTTGTGCCTAGTTTGCGAAAAATGCGGTTATATCCATTGGTTCCTACCTTAGGCGAGCGATCGCTCGCCTAAAATAAAACTATAGTCTGGGAGAAAGCGATCGTGGAAACAAAACCTTCAAACCAAATTAGCCGTCGCCAATTCCTGCTAAGTTCCGCTTTGACGGGTGGCGGAATAATTACCAGCAATTTATTTTCAAGATCGTTCGCCCAGGCTCCCGGCATCATAACATCAGAAAAAATGCGTCCGCAAATTCCCTACGGCGTCGCCAGCGGGGATATTAACGGAAATACCGCCGTCATTTGGAGCAAAACTGACCGACCGGCGCGCATAATTGTAGAATATTCCACTAACGAAACCTTCCGCAACGCCCAACGAATTGTAGGGGCAGCAGCAATAGACCCCACAGACTTTACAGCGCGAGTTTACCTATCAGATTTACCCACAGGTCAGCAATTATTTTATCGCGTTACTTTCCAAGATTTAGCCGATAGAAATATCTCCAGCATTCCCGTTACAGGAAGTTTCCGCACCCCTCCCAGCTCAAGTAAAGATATTTTCTTTGCGTGGTCGGGTTGCAGCGGCGGTCAAGGATGGGGTATTAATCCAGATTGGGGTGGAATGAAAATCTATGAAACTATCCGCAAACTAGAACCAGATTTCTTCATCCACTGCGGCGATAATGCCTATCCAGATAATCCAATTCTCTCAGAAGTTAGACTAGAAGAAGGCAGTATTTGGAGAAACATTACTACCCCAGAAAAGTCCAAATTTGCCGAAACTTTAGCCGAATTTCGCGGCAATTATATCTATAACTTACTAGATGAAAACGTCCGCCGCTTCAATGCAGAAGTACCGTTGCTAGTCCAATGGGACGACCACGAAACAACTAATAACTGGTATCCAGGAGAAATACTCGACGATAATCGCTATACCGTAAAAAGCTGCGATTTACTGGCGGCGCGCGGCAAAAGAGCGCTACTTGAGTATATGCCATTTCGCTGGGACGCCAACGATCCGGAACGCATTTATCGCGCTTTTAATTATGGCCCCAATTTAGATATTTTTATGCTCGACGAACGCAGCTATCGAGGGCCAAATACAGAAAATCGTCAGTCAGTAGCAAGTGCAGAAACAGAGTTTTTGGGTAGCGCACAAGTGCGTTGGTTAAAAAACCAATTACTCGCCTCAAAAGCAACTTGGAAAGTCATCGCTAGCGATATGGCAATTGGGATTATTGTCCGCGATGGGGATAAAGCATTTGAAAATTGCGCCAACGGGGATGGCCCCGCTTTGGGACGGGAATTAGAACTAGCAGATTTGTTGCAGTTTATCCAACAAAATAATATCAAAAATGTAGTTTGGCTAACTTCAGATTTGCATTACGCCGTCGCGACTTATTACGACCCCAATAAAGCTCAATTTACTGACTTTAAACCCTTCTGGGAATTCGCTGCTGGGCCGCTGCACGGTTGCAGGTTTGGCTCGCAAGCAATTGATAATACTTTTGGC
>DNGG01000303.1:6668-13198 GCA_003486675.1 Cyanobacteria bacterium UBA11372 | reverse complement strand
ACGGGTAACAAATCCCCAGCTAATTTACCCAGATTATTACCTGCGGTCATTTCACGCCTACGATAATGGCAATCTCAGCTGGCTGGCGGCTTTTGAAGTCGAAGTTGCCGCATACGCCGTCCACGCCACAATTTGGCCTAACGCAGGTGCCCAAGGAGACACCAGACTCCGCCAAACTTACCGCGATATCCTGAAAGCGCAAATCGTAGAAGCACCTGAAGATATTTTAGATCTAGGTTGCAGCGTCGGGATGAGTACCTTTGCCCTGCAAGATGCCTATCCCGAAGCGAGAGTAACAGGCGTTGACTTGTCTCCGTATTTTCTCGCAGTTGCCGATTACAGTTCTAAGCAGCGTCAAGCATCGATCAATTGGGTTCATGCCGCCGCCGAAGCTACTGGATTGCCATCCGCTTCGTTTGACTTAGTTTCCATCTTTTTGGTGTGCCACGAACTACCCCAATCAGCAACGCGACAAATTTTCCGCCAAGCGAGGCGTCTGCTGCGTCCAAATGGCTATCTGGGTATTATGGATATGAATCCCAAGTCGCAAGCTTTTGCTACTATGCCACCTTACATCCTTACCTTGCTCAAGAGTACCGAGCCATATCTCGACGAATATTTCACTTTAGATATCGAACAGGCGATAGTAGAAGCTGGTTTTAGTACTCCTACCATTACTGCCAATAGTCCTCGCCACCGCACGATAATTGCTAGAGCAAACTAAAAAGCTTTTGGTGATTCACAATACCTTCGCCAAAATCCCACGTCAGGTATGAAACCCAACAAGCCTTGCCTTTGTTGGGTTTCACTTAACGAAAACCCAACTTACTGCTCTTGTGTCACTATGACGAAATAAAAATTGATTGATTTCTCTGAAACTCTTACCTAATAGGCATTTTGGTTTTGAGTTCCCGATAGATTCTGTCTTTCGTAGCTCGAAAGATAGAATCTATGTAAAACAAGGGTTTGAGAATATGCTCTGCTGAAAGTGGCAGAAAGGCGCTACTCAAAAAGATAATTGCTTTCCCTGACATATTCCCCTCCGACTCGCTCTGGTCATACTATCCGAGGATTGGAAAATTGGAAAGAACCTATGAAAGTTAACCCGTTTTTAAGAAAACTTTTTCCTTCATCTTGTAGGGACTGGAAATTTTGGTTAAAAACGGCTCTGGTTGCGATCGCCTACTATACGACTGCTAAGTTAGCTCTTGCCTTTATTACCCTACCTGGTGATGTTGTCCCTATATGGCCTCCTGCGGGAACTTCACTGGCAGCCACTTTGATATGGGGCTATCCCATGTGGATAGGAGTGTTTGTGGGCTGTTACTTGGGTCAGTTATCGTCATATGGATTTGTCACTACGTTATGGGTAACTGTATCAGAGACATTTATCAGCATCTTTGCCGCTTATCTGATCCGACGATTGATCGGCAATCGCTACATCCTAGATCGGGTAAAAGATGTTGTAATTTTTATAATTGTGGGAGCATTTTTCGGTTGTATACCTTCAGGAATCATGTCTCCCACTATCCTATGTTTGTCTGGCAAAATACCCTGGTCGCTCTACCATACTGTTGTCTTAACCTGGACACTTTCCGAGCAGTTTGCCGTTCTAATCTTCACTCCTTTATTCCTAGCCTGGAGTCAGAACAGCAGGCAGACAGTCCAACTGGTTAAAAAACGGTGGATGGAAGCAGCAGTTTTATGTTTCTTGGTAATTGCTGTCAGCCGCATTGCTTTTGGCGGCGGCTATCCAGTCGAATTCATGGTCATTCCCCTAATTGTTTGGGCAGCCTTTCGCTTCCATCAACCAGGCTCTACCTTACTAATTGTTATCCTTTCCTCAATCGCCATAGTCGGAACAGTAAAAGGCTTTGGCTACTTTGTTCGCGATTCTCAAAATGAATCCTTGCTACTGCTGGATTCCTTTGTGGGCGTTATTGCTCTTACAAATCTCTTGTTAGGTGCAGTACTCAACGAAAATGACAGAGCTAAAGCCGATTTACGCCATGCCAATGCTACCTTGGAAAGCAAAGTCAAAGAACGCACCTCCGAACTCGCCACCGCTAACGAAGAAATTATCGCCCTCAATGAAAAACTCAAATCCGAAAACCTCCGTATGAGTGCCGAACTGGAAGTGGCGAGGCAAATTCAAAGCATGATTTTGCCCAAGTCCGAAGAACTCAACATTGAAGGACTCGATATTGCTGGATACATGGAACCCGCCGAAGAAGTTGGGGGCGATTACTACGATGTCCTGTATACTGATGGCGTCGTCACTATGGGCATTGGCGACGTGACGGGACACGGCTTAGAAAGCGGTATTTTGATGTTGATGACCCAAACCGCTGTGCGAACGCTCAAGGAAGCGCAAGAATACGACCCGGTGAAATTTTTAGATACCTTAAACCGCACGATTTATAAAAACGTGCAACGGATGAATTCCCAGAAAAACCTGACCCTCGTTATTCTCAACTATTTTGAAGGCAGAATCAGCATCAGCGGTCAGCACGAGGAAACTTTAGTTGTGAGAAAAGGGGGTCATATCGAGCGAATTGACACGATAGATTTAGGATTTCCCCTCGGGTTAGATGAGGATATTGCAAAGTTAATTAACCATACAACGTTGGAGTTACAGCCGGGAGATGGGGTAGTTCTGTATACGGATGGAATTCCGGAAGCCATAGATATCCATCAAAACTTCTACGGACTGCAAAGGCTGTGTGATGTAGTTAGCTCTCATTGGCATTTGGATGCCGAACAAATCAAGCAAACCGCGATCGAAGACCTGCGGCGATTTATTGGAAAACAAAAGGTGTTTGATGATATTACCCTACTGGTTCTCAAATACAAGGGTAGCTCGATTGTTAGCTCTTCTGAAATGCGATCGCTTGTCTTTGATCAATAATATATGAGATGGAATTGGTGGAAGAAGTCAATAAAAAAGTGGGATTAAGAGCTAAAGAATAGCGTTTGCACAGATAGCAGTTCAATATCAGTAGAAGGAGACTACAAAACCCACACCCTCAAGTAACATTTCTCAAGGCATAGTGGGCTTCCCGCCGCAGTCCGGCAGCAATTCTAAACATTTCGCGCTCTGCGTATAGGTAACTATCGTCGTAGTTGGCTTGCTGATTTAGAAACCCGGTTTTTTAGAGAAACTGGGTTTCTTTTGTTTCTTAACAGTAGACGATTAAATTTTATTAAAAATTGCTACATGATATATATATACTCAACATATTTTAGTTAATTTCCCCATAGCAATTTCTTAATTTTCCGATATCATTTTCCTATTCAAGCCTTAACTATGTAGCGAGATATTAATATTTGCACGTTTATTCAAAGTAACTAAACGACTTTGCCAAATAGAAATATTTGGAAGTGCAAAAAATTTTCATTAAAACAGAGGCATAGCCAATCAATGGTAAGCAACGCCAATCCCTACGTCAGAAATGTTCCCGGCAATCCTGGCTTCAAATTTATGCCTTTACTGACGGTAGGCGATGAAGTTCCTTTAATTGAAGGAACAGTAGGAAACTTTAGAGTCGTAGCTGGAAGAACCTTTGCCATGACGGGGATTCCAGATGGCATGGGGTTATTTGAAACCAGAGACAACTATTATGTTTTCTTAAACCATGAAATTGCTGCGGTTAATTCACAAGGCAATCCCATTTTTTCGGATATTTCCTCCACCGTCCCCGGCAGAATCCAAGGAGCGAGAGTTTCCTTATTTGTATTTGATAAAAACTGGAACCCTATCGGGGGTAAGAACTTAATCGACAGGGTAGTAGATAGTACTGGCGAGTTTGTCTTAAACACCTCGAAGGGAACCTACGTCAACCCTGCTAACGGCAGAGAGTTGAGTTTGACTCGCTTGTGTTCTGCCTATTTAGCAGAAAGTGGCTTTGTTGATGCAAAAGGTGGGTCAATTCCGGTTTATTTCATACCTGAAGAAACCACAACCAATAGTACTACAGGTGAGTCTCCCAGTCGTAGTTGGGCGGTATTGCCCGATGGCACAGCTATAGGACTTGATGGATTTGGTCGTTTTGCGAGAGAAAATACGATTTCCGCTTCCCAGTATCGGGCAACCAATTCCGATAAAACCGTATTGTTCAGCACAGAAGACTTCAGCAACGGCGAAGTTTATATGTTCGTAGGGCAACAAACTGCCCAAGACCCCAACGGCTTTAAAGACGGTCAATTGTACGTGCTGAGAGTCGATGGATACGATGGCGAAAGTCTGCCAGAAGGGATCGCAACCAAAGCGACTTGGACGCCCGTACCCAAAGATGTAGCCTTAGATACAACGGGTAAAGTTCTCAGCGACTGGGTTGATGCAGCCGGTCGTTCTACTAACTTCCGCCGCCCGGAAGATATTTCTGAAGACCCTAACAATCCCGGCACATTCTACTTTGTCACCACGGGAACCAACGATAAAGCAGGCGGAGGTAAAGCCACTACTGCGGCTGAAGCCGAAAACCCTTACGGGAGGATGTATCGCTTCACGCTCAATTCTACCGATCCAACAGCGCCAATATCTAACTTTGAAACAGTGCTAATCGGCGGCATGGACACGGGTGTCAGTTATGACAACATCGTCGTCGATCATAAAGGCCAGATTTTAATCCAGGAAGACGAAACGGCCTTTGGCGGTGATGTGATGAGGGCTAGGGCGCGGGAAGCTGGCATGTGGCTATACGACATCCGCACCGACAAAGTTACCTTTGTTGCCGAACTCGACGAAAGCGCCGCAGGCGAACAATTTGATAATACTAGCGAACCCGGTCAATGGGAAACCTCCGGGATTGTGGAAGTTGGCAAAGGTCGCAACTTTTACCTGTTTGACGTACAGGCGCATAGCATTACCAGTACTCAAGATTTGAAAGGCAACCACGTCGAAGGCGGTCAGTTAATTCTGGCGATGTGGCAGGGACCCGATCGGCTAACGGCTAAAGGAAACGAACTGGTTTTGGGCTACGGAGGTAACGATTTTATCGATGCTTCGGGCGGTACAGGTAATAATACCCTGTATGGCGGGCAGGGGAACGATACCATCATCGGCAGCACAAAGGATTTGATCTTTGGCGATAAGGGCAACGATCTGTTGTTAGCTGGTAAAGCTTGCACCCTCTATGGTGGACTGGGTAACGACTATATCAATGCCTCTACGGGTGCGGGGGGCAACGTGCTGTACGGCGGTCAGGATAATGACACCATCATTGGTGGATCGGGCGATCGCATCTTCGGCGACAAAGGCAACGATGTCATGTACGCTGGTACTGGCTCCAACACCCTCACTGGCGGCGAGGGCAAGGATCAGTTTTGGATCGTCAATGCCGTACTTCCCACCGCTGCCTGCACCATCGCCGATTTTAAAGCTGGTACTGATGTTATTGGCATCAATGGTTTGGGAATCAGTAATAGTAGCTCCCTCACCATCACCCAAAAAGGTGGTGACGTTGTGATTAGTTACTTGAGCAAAGACTTAGCGATCGTCAATGGAGTTCAAGTCAGCGTTCTCAGTAACACCAATTTTGCCTTTGGGTAATTGGTAATTGCTTTCTTTGAGATTGCAGATTTTAGATTAAATTAAATCTGCAATCTCAAATCTCAAATCACCAATTACAGGCGCACTAGAATTGCTTCGCTCTTGCGATGCTCTATTGCACTTTCAGACAAGTCTGATGCGTAAACTTCGCAGAAGTTATTAGGACTTTCAATCAGCTTAACTTTGTAAAGTTCGCAGCCTAATTCCCGAATTGGCTGATTTAGTACGTTGCCAATATAAACGGCAATATTTTCAGCCGTTGGAACAACGTTCGCGAAGTAAGGTATATCTTTATTCAAGAAAGTGTGATCCAAAGGCTCGACTACAAGATCGTCGATCGCTTTCTGTAATGCGACCAAATCAACGACCATGCCAGTGCGTTCGTCGATTTTGCCTTTGACGGTTACTTCTAAATGGTAGTTGTGACCGTGACCGTTAGGACGAGCGCACTTGCCGTAAATCTCGCAGTTTGTTTCGTAGCTGAGGTCGGGACGTGCCAGTCGGTGCGCGGCACTAAAGTGGGTACTAAGTGTGAGGTAAGCTTCCATTCCATCTCCTAGATAATCTGCCCAAAGTTCAGGATGTTCAAACAGTTGAATTCGCACAATTGGCAAGTAGGGTGCCAATCGCTGCCAAATTACCCGCGCTATATTTTCGGTTGTTGGCAGCGTTTGTTGAAATTCCGACCAGACATCGTTGAGATAGGAAAAGTCCAGTTGGCTAGTAACTTCCCGTTTGATTACATGCTTAACATCAGATAAGTTCAGCACCATGCCGTACTCATCTAATTCTCCAGCCATGTAGACAAATAGGACGTAGTTATGTCCGTGTCCTGGCGCACGAGAGCAGGCACCAAATTGCTGAATGTTTTCGGCTTCACTCAGTTCTGGTAACCAGTATCTGTGACTTGCTGAAAACTGAGCGCGACGATTAATGATGCATTTCATAATCAAAATCGAGTTTTTTGTCCAATTTAGCT
>DNGG01000303.1:440-6524 GCA_003486675.1 Cyanobacteria bacterium UBA11372 | reverse complement strand
AACCAGTATCTGTGACTTGCTGAAAACTGAGCGCGACGATTAATGATGCATTTCATAATCAAAATCGAGTTTTTTGTCCAATTTAGCTCACCAGTTTCGACAGAAGACCTGTCTTCCTGGTTCAACAACTGGAGCGACTACGCTAAAGTCGCGGGGTAGGAATTGTTAAGTTAGATAAAGCCCTTTTTCAGAATAAACTAATTTCGCCCACATTTAATGTAGGTTGATCCCTGTGATTACCATTATCTTTTCAATGGAATGGATATAAGTTTCTTTGGGATAGCGATCGCGCAGCCTGCGCGCCCTTGCGTATCGCTCGTCTATACCCCCATAGGACTTACGGCGCCGAGGCTATCACCTTAGTTTCGACCTAGATCTCTAGTTTCCTCTCCCAACGATTTTTCATAGAAACCTGGTTTCTTTACGTAAGTCCTACCCCAGATGGATGCAGGAGACAGAAAGCCCTCAAGTAACATTTCTCAAGGCAGATTGGGCTTCCCGCCGCAGCCCAGCGGCAATTCTAAACATCTCGTGCCCCGCGTGCAGGTAGCTATCGTCGTAGTTAGCGGTAAAAAACTCAAACTCGTCAATCCCATCCCCGACGCGATCTAGGCAATAGTAAAGGTTTGCCGCCGCACCAGCGACTGGGGAGGGGTTAGGCATGGAACGAAAAATTTTCTGCGCTTCGCCCAAAAACTGGCGGCAGTTGTTGAGATAATCCTGAAATGCTTCCAACAGTTCATCGTCAAACGGATCGGCAGATAGTTCGTCGATCTGCGATTCTAGGGGATTGAGAATGCGAGAGAGCAAGCGATTTACCGGCTGATACACTCCAGCCAGCCATAGTTGAATTTGAGCGTCGATGTCTGGCGCAGCTTGTCGCCGCTTTTGCGGTTGTTTTTGCGCCGTTGCCGATGCGACTGCCGAGTTACCCCCAATTTGCCGATCGTAAGACTGTCGCCGCGTTGGATCTCCCAACACCTCATAAGCAGCATTGATCTCAACGATGCGATCGCTATCTGCCGTTTCCTTTTGAGTATCTGGGTGAAACTGCTTCGCCAAACGGCGATAAGCTTGCTTGATTTCTGCTTGCGTCGCTTTGTGACTAACCTTTAGCGTTTCGTAGTAGTTTTGCTCTGTCATTTCTAGCTGCCTTACAAATCAGCGGGAGTTTAGCCGCCTGTAAAGCAGCCTCCCTTAAACTCGCACAACATTTTTGATTGTAAAAATTTCCCACGAGTCTGCAAACACAGCTTTTGAAACCACCGGCTTTATTACCGTTTTTTATGCTAATTGTCAATCCCTATAGGCAAAATAAATAGCTTGGATTCTGGTTCTTGCAACAGGGGTAATGGGTAATCGGTAATGGGTAATATATCGTTCGCCATCGGTAAGAGTTTAACCAATCACCAATTACCAATGACCAATTACCCATTACCAATTAGATGTAATACATAATATCCAGCTGACGCCTTGAGTCTCGCTTCTCGCGCAGATCTTGTATTGTGTATTTTTGCAAAACTGCATGAGCCGCCTCAATCCCTTCATGCCATATTTCTGCCAGTACGGCACTTTCTACTGTTTTTGCCTTGGTGTCGAGTTTAGAAGATTGCAGATCTAATCCTTCCAAACAATACACCACCTCCAGCAAAGTAATTTTCCAGGGTTCTCGACCCAAAACATAGCCACCTTTTGCCCCGCGTTGGCTACGCACCAAACCGCAGCGCCTCAATGTAGCCAGCAGTTGTTCTAAATATCGGTCAGGAATATTTTGTTTAGCCGCAATCTGCCGAATTTGCAGTGGCTCGCCTTCATTGTAAGAAATTGCCAGCTCTAGTAAAGCCAAAAGCGCGTATTCACTTTTACACGAGAGTTCCACGTTTAGATGACAGAAAGATTATACGATCCCCTCCAGTATACCCCGGTTTTCCACTGTAGTTTTGCTGGTTATCGATCTTGTTGCCCGCTGGGATCGTCGATCAACAGGGCTGACCCAGGACGATCCCAGAAACCCGGTTTCTTTGGGTCAGTGCCGATAAAAATGCGATCGCGCGTTAGTTCAACCAGATCAGAAACCGGGTTTCTTGGTAGATCTCTGGTTTCCTTGGTCAAAGATTTTTCATAGAAACCCGGTTTCTTTGCCTCAGTCCTGTTCTGACCCACAAACAAAAATTAACAAGCCCCCTTCAAAAGGAGGCTTGCTTTAGCTGGGAAAAATTCCCCTACTGCTAGAAGCTGAACGTAGTTCTGAGCGTGCCAATAAAGATATCGTCGTTGTCGTTATCTTGGTTGGGAGACATCAGCCAGATCACGCCCGGGGTAAATGAAATATTATTCGTTACCTGGATCTTGTAGAAGCCTTCGATGTGGTAGGGGGGATCGTCCTCGAAATTAGAATTTCCTGGCGCATCGATCTCGGTCAAGTATGGTTCCACACCTGCGAACAGACCCAACAAATTACCCTTTCCACCGAAGTCTGGGAAGGCAAGACCACCGCCCCAAGTCCAAATATCGGCATTCCCGCGACCAATGATAATCGCGTCGGTGAAAGCAGCATAACCGCTGATGGAGAAATTCTTGGTGATGCGAAGCGCTGCCGATGCACCGTAAGAATTAGTCACAATAGGTCTTCCTGGGAACCCGGCAACAGTTGCTGGCGTATTAGCTAAACCAGTACCAACAAAACCCCTGGTGCCACCACCACCAAGATCGAAGATGGCATTACCAGCGTTGTGGTAACCGTGGACATAAGTTAAAGCCAAGCCAAAGGTATTGCTGACATTGAAGTTCAGCTGAGCCAAGGCAGCATATTCACCATTAAACAGGCCATTTTTATCCCTGGGATCGTTAGCACCAGGCCCTGCCAGGTAACCCAAGGTGAGCGAACTTCTTCCCAGGATACCGCCCTCGCCAAAGGCTAAGTTTACCCCTGCACCTGCACCGCCGCCAATCCGATAAATCGGGCTTTCTTGAGCAAAGACAGAAAGCGCGCCATTTCCGCCGTCGTAGTCTTCAAAGTAAGGGTTGACGGTGGGAGCGTAATCGCTGTGAATCCCTCCAGCAGCAGCTACATAAGCCTGGGACTTGCCAAATAAGGGGAATCGATAGGCCAACCAGTCCAAAATGATATCGTTGTTGCCAGTGTTACCAAGGTTAAATTGCTGGCTGCCTTCACCTGTGGTCAACCCTGTGAAGTTGTTGTTCGTGCTTGGGAAGTTAAATTGTCCAGCATTACCAGCCGCCAGACGGGTGTGTAACAAATCCCTTCCGGAAAAACTGGTTTGGAATTCTAAACGCACCCGGTCTTGGAACACGGTATTGGTGTCGTCATCGTTTCCACCTGGACTAGCTCCGCCAAAGGCGTCGGTGACGGCAAAAATTACTTCACCCTTCAGCTTCGTAGTGGTAGAAAACTGCTGAGCTTCTAGCCTTGCCGTGCGCGCTTCTAATGCATCTACCCGTCCGCGCAAGGTGGCAAGTTCGGCGGCAAATTCTTCTTGCAAGCGCCTGATGGTCGCTAAATCTTCTTTGCTGGGAAGGTCGGCAACTGCGGCGGCAATTAATTCGTTGATGCGGTCTAAACAAGCATTTAAACCAGCCGCAAATTCGTAGCGCGTCAGCGCCCGGTTGCCGCGATAGGTGCGATCTGGATATCCTTCGATGCAACCGTAGCGCTCAACTAGGGATTGCAATGCTTGGAATGCCCAGTGGGTGGGGTCTACGTCGGTCAGCTGGGAAACAGAAGTCACCTGAGCCTGTGAATTTCTGTTGGCAGAGTTTTCGCTGCCATATTGCAGAATTTGATTTAACGTTCTGTCAGGATTGGCAGCGGGTGCATTCCTCGTATTCGGTACTGCCTGTGCTACGTTTGTCACCCGTAGCGGCGATGCAATTGGAGCAGATACTTCAGCCTGCTTGCCGGAAGTGATAGAATCCTGTACAGTCCCAACAGATTTAGCTCCAGCGAGCTTTTCTAACTCGGTTGTAGAATTGGTTGAAAAGTCTGAAGCCGCTTTATCAGTTGCCAGCTGCGTCGAATTTAACGCCATAGCAGCTATTTCGGTCTTATGGCTGCCTGTTAAATTTGTTGCTTGGTTTTCGGCTGCAATTGCTGAATTACCGAATACCAGCGTGGTTCCCAGAAAAACTGGGCTAATCAGTAGAGATTTCCACAAAATATTAGACATTTTCCTCTTATCCTCACACCGAATGTTTACACTCACCACACAATAGAGCTTGAGATTTCTGGGCTGAGGAACGCCCAAAAATTAGCAATTCCTGGGGCAGATGCCACCCCTGGGTGCCGCCTTTTGCTCTCGCTATCGGGTTACGGCACTACGCTAATCATCTTACTCACCTTTGATACGCCCATGCCTGAGGGCAATGGTACTCTTCGGCAGGTAGGCTTTCCCTACTAAACCTTGCACAGCTACAGGTCTAATTTTGGGGAATTTAATCGCCTACATCATCCAGGCGGTATCGCTTGCCTTTTTACTCGCTGCTTTTTCCAGCATAGAGCCTAGTTTTCCAGTCAGCGAAGTTTTACTTATTCCCACCCTAACCGCTGTTTAACCCCTGAGTTTTTTTACCTGTGCCAAGCTAGTGAGAAAATAGCTTTCAAACAGCAGGCATTTAAGGGTTTAGAGGTTGGTTGGGTGGCGATCGCTTGCTTGATTTTAGGCTCTCAACTGTATTGTCTAGTTTCGCCCAAGGGTTCCTTTCAAATAGACATTTGTTAGGTTTCCTTCTGAGCGAATTTTATGCACGCCACCAAGGCTGTTGCCAAGGCAACGCCCGCTCAAGTTATACATTAACAGAATTTTCCTTATTTTTAACCTTCCAATAGCTGGTTTCTGCGATAATATAAGGATTTTTTCCAAAATCTTCTGATAAATCTCCAAAAAACTATCCGCTCTCGCGGGGTTGGTTGGAAAGATTAACCACCAACGCGAGAGCGGTCTAGCGGGTCTTCAGATTGAACCTGACTGCCGGGAGGAACTCTTCAGTTAGCACCAGCAGTTGCAGCTTTTTAGTTGCCGAAGCAACTAATGCTAACTGCTAGAGAACAGCCCCGGCACACAGCCGGTTAACTTCAATCTGATGACCCATGCGTTTACTACTTTCTATCATGGGCATCACCTCCTTGTTGCCTGAACGGTCTTGTTCTCAAACGTGGAGTCTGTTGAATGGCACGTGTTACGCACCTCTGATTAGAGTAGCACAGAGATTACAAAAATGGGTACAAGACTTAGGCTCACCCATCCGGGTTTCTATAACAGCGATCGCCCCCATAAACCCGGTTTCCAGGAAAAATCGTCGGTTGACAGTCGCGAGATTGACGCAGAAACAGGGTTTCTCGCCCCGCGTGGGTAAGTCCTGTCGGTTATATAAATGAAAGCCTTTGCCAGCAAAAATCCCACCCCTTGAATGGGTGGGATTGGCAAACTATATGCTTCTAATCCAAGAGCTATAGGCTTTTAGAAATTAGAGAGCGTTTCCGCGAGGCAGAACTTCCTCAGGGAAGATAAAGTTTTCGTGCGGTTGATCCTGAGGTGACATCCAAGCGCGGATGCCCTCATTCAACAAAATGTTTTTCGTGTAGAAAGTTTCAAACTCTGGGTCTTCGGCGGCGCGCAATTCTTGCGACACGAAGTCATAAGCCCGCAGGTTGAGCGCTAACCCAACGATGCCGATCGAACTCATCCACAACCCAGTCACTGGTACGAACAACATAAAGAAGTGTAACCAGCGTTTGTTAGAAAATGCAATCCCGAAGATTTGCGACCAGAAACGGTTCGCCGTCACCATCGAGTAGGTTTCTTCGGCTTGGGTGGGGTTGAAGGCGCGGAAGGTGTTGGAACCTTCACCATCTTCAAACAGGGTGTTTTCCACGGTGGCGCCGTGAATCGCACACAGCAGCGCTCCTCCCAGGATACCTGCAACTCCCATCATGTGGAAGGGATTGAGCGTCCAGTTGTGGAACCCTTGCAGGAAGAGGATGAAACGGAAGATCGCGGCTACCCCAAAGCTGGGTGCAAAGAACCAGCTCGATTGTCCCAAGGGGTACATTAAGAATACCGAAAC
>DNGG01000303.1:0-143 GCA_003486675.1 Cyanobacteria bacterium UBA11372 | reverse complement strand
CGCAGACAGAAGCCAATTAAGCCAAATGCGCCGTGCAGGGCGATGAAGCTCCACAACCCACCTAGCTGACACCAACGGGTGAAGTTCCATTGGGCTTCTGGTCCCCAGAGGAACAACAGCGAATGTCCCATGCTGTCTGGGGG
>DNGG01000622.1 GCA_003486675.1 Cyanobacteria bacterium UBA11372 | reverse complement strand
TCTGCAACTCGCTGTTCTAGGTTGTCGATTAGGGTTTTTAAGGCTAATGCCATTTCTTGGTAGGCATTTGCTAATTGACCGATTTCTCCCCCTGCATTAATACCGGGAATGGGAGCGGTTAAATCAAAGGCGGCGAGGGTTTTGCTGCGTTCGGCTAATTGGTTGATCGGTTTGCCAATTTGTTTGGCTAAAAGGCGCGCGATCGCAATCGATAGCACCAGGGCAAAAACCAGTCCAATCAAGATTATGCGGCTGATGGTTGCCGCTGCCTTTTGAAAATGCTCGGATTCAATCTGAATTTTAACGATCGCTACCAGCTTACCCCCAGAATTCAGCGGGGCATAAACTGTATTTAAACCAGACTCCGGTTCGATCCGGTATACTGACTCACCTTGTTCAATTGCCGGTAATACTCCCCCGAGCAAATTATTTTTTTCCCAAGTATCAAAACTTGTCCGATCGCTGCTAGAAACCACCGACAACCCGGAGACGGAAATAATTTTCAATTTGGTAGTCGGTTGAGAAAAACTTAAAAACTTTCGCAACCAAGCATCATCCAATGTTTGACCAATAACCACTGTTCCCGGTGAATTACCACTCCCGTCGCTGCGTAAAACAGGTTCGGTTACTAAAGCCAACAGTTTGCTCTCGCCCAATACAACCAACTGCTGTCTCGGTTTTCCTGCCTTGATTAAAGTCTTAATCCGCTGTTGCGCCCCAGTCTGTTGCAACGCTTTTCCCCCTTCTCCCAAGATTTCCCCTTGAAGGTTGAGTACCCGCACGGTATCCACATCCGTGGAGAAAACCAGCTGATCGGTTACCTCATCCTTAATCCAAGCTCGATTTCCCTGTGCGATCGCATTGTATAAACCTGTCCAGATCGCATAGCTTTTGCCTAAATTTTGCAATCCCTTCTCAGTCGCAGAAGTGTATCCCCGAAACGCCTGCACTTGATCGTCAAGTCTAGTTCTTTCCAACTCCGTCAACGGTTGATGGACAAATCTCCAAGTCGCTGCCAGCACGAACAAAACTGGCAGCAATGATGCTCCAAAGGTAAAAATGAGAATTTTCGGTTGCAGCCTTTGCAACCTTCCCCATAGTTTTGATTCAGCCTTTTGAACTGTCACTGGCTATTGGTTTGAGCGCTTGCTTAAAATATCTACACATAACTGGACGGGTTTTCCTGACAATATTTTAACTTTATCTTATTTTATTTTTATATACTTTATCTATAATTCATTAAGTCTTGATACAATTTACACACTTTTAAGGCATTTTTGACAAAGCTCTTTTTTGGATTGTTTCTGCCACCAAAATATTTTTGCTCGCCAAATAATTTGATTTTTAATAAACTTTTATTACATTTGATAAAATTTGATTAGCCGCTCTTGACAAAAGCGGGTTTATACCCTTTTGCCATCAATGGGCGGGGTCCGAAGAGTTAAATTGAAAGAAAGTATCAAAGGTTATTGGTAAAACCCGCCCCTACTCTTAATGAATCGAATTACCAATTACCCATTACCAATTACCAGGGATTAGACAGCTAGAAACCTTTGAATTACATCCTGACTGAGTTCGCTGGTAGAACCAGAAGCGACAATACCGCCTTTTTGCATTGCGTAGTACCGATCTGCTTGTCGCACGAAGTGCAGGTGTTGTTCGACTAAAAGAACGGAAATACCTGTAGATTGAACAATGCGGCGGACGGCGGCTTCGATTTCCAGGATAATAGAAGGTTGAATGCCTTCGGTGGGTTCATCTAGGACGAGTAAGCGGGGTTGTCCCATTAAAGCACGAGCGATCGCCAGTTGTTGTTGTTGCCCGCCACTCAAGTCGCCACCCATGCGGGAAAGCATTGTTTTCAACACGGGAAACAGGTCAAAAATTTCCTCTGGTATTTCCTGATTCATTTTTCTGCCAGTAGGTAAAGCTTCCAAACCTAGCAGCAGATTTTCTTTCACCGTCAAGCGGGGAATAATTTCCCGTCCCTGGGGCACATAACCAATCCCCATTTTTGCGCGTCGATCGGGGGATTTATCGGTTATTGGTTCACCCGTCAAACTAATTGTACCCGTGCGGGGTTTAATTAAACCCATAATCGTCTTCAGCAGGGTAGTTTTACCCACGCCATTGCGTCCGATTAAACAAACCATTTGTCCCGCCGGTACGCTTAAATCGACATCGCGGAGAATGTGGCTTTCACCGTAGTAGACATTTAAGTTGGAAACTTGCAGCATCAGTGCAGTTGGGGTGTTGGGTTGGGGAGCGATCGCGCTAGTCATTACTTTGAGTTACGATTGGTTTTGATTGAACTTTCTACATTATTAACGCAACGCCGGAGGTAGGGGCGATCTCGCTAAAACCGGATAATTTCTTTGTTTAATTAAACGTTCTAATTGGGCGACGCGCTGAAGCGGTGCGGGATGGGTGGATAAGAAGGCATAATTTGCACCTCGCGATTGACTTAATCTAGCAAAAAAGTCGGTTGCTCCAGCGACGTGATTGTAAGTTGCCTGCAACAAAGTTAAACCAAATTCATCTGCTTGTAGTTCTTGAGATTGGGAAAATTGAGATTGACTAACGACATTTGCCACCGTCG
This sequence comes from Cyanobacteria bacterium UBA11372, assembly GCA_003486675.1. GTDB lineage: Bacteria > Cyanobacteriota > Cyanobacteriia > Cyanobacteriales > Aerosakkonemataceae > Microseira. The sequence goes on along the minus strand of DNGG01000622.1, from coordinate 3,624 downwards.
CCGTCTGGGATTGCAGCCAAGTGGTATCGCCTATAATATATGCGATCGCCAGCTGCCAGAGCAATTTTTGCATCAAGCCTCGCAAATGATCGCGGTGGGCAAAGTGGCCTAGTTCGTGACCCATTACCATCATTATTTCATTTTCTGACTCTGCCTTTGCCAGCAAACCGGAATAAATTATAATGGCATTTCCCGGTAGTGCCAAAGCATTTACCGTTTCATCTTGCAAGTAGAGTACGCGATAATCTTGCTGTTTTTGGGCTGTGGGTAAGTTAGTTTCTAGACGCTGTAATAGTTGATTGAGCGTATTTTGGGCGGGGGTTGCTGGCGCTAATCGTTCGTAAGCGGGAAGCACAATTTTACCGATTTGTTGTTCTACGCTGGGGGGAATCAGCCAAACTAAACTATTAGCGATGATATTGATTAGCCAGATAATTACCAGGATAGAACCGATAAACATTCCTAACAGAATGAGTAATTGACGATTGCTGGGGGGTGGGTTGCGATCGCTGCCTGCCAATTTACCAGACATGGTATTAGTTATTGCTCTTAACTGGACGGAAAGGGTTTAAGAAATTAATTAAACTGTAAAGTTCGCGGGACTGCACCCACAAAAGTCCTTGACCGCTGAAACGACACACCAAACCTTCACCGCCTAGTATGCCAGTTTTTAGACCTTTAAACGATAAGCCCCCCAACATTTCAACGTTGTAATTTAACGAATCTTCAAAGGCAACAATATAGCCAGTATCTACTACATAATCCCCCGTCACTGGAATTTCTACAATCCCCCCATAAGAACTAAACCAAATATCGCCTGCCCCCGTCGCCCGCAACAAAAATAACGACTCCCCGCTAAAAAAGCCTTTAAAACCTTGAAACTTAGTATCTATTTCTACAGTTGTGCTGGCAGCTACAAATCCCGAAGATTGAATCATTAAAGCATTGCCATTCAGATAATAATGCTGAATATCTCCAGGGACGCCGGGAGAAATATATAATTCTCCTGGTCTGCCTTCAGCGGTAAATTCACTTACAAAAAAAGATTCGCCGCTGACTAGCCTGCCCAGACCTTTCATCAATCCACCTTTGACTTTTGATTTCATTTTAATCCAAGGGTCCATAGCTGCCATTGCGCCCGATTCAACTAACACAGTTTGATTCGCCTTTAAATTTAAACGCAGGGATGCGTAAGCAGGCGCATGGTCGATTTCGTAAGCGATTTCGCTCATTTTAACCTCGATATTTGTCTATGTTTGTAGTAGCGCTTAAGCGCAAATCCGAAAATTATCTTGGCGGTAACTGAGATCCGAGCAAAGACCCAAAAGCACCGGGATTATGGGTTTGACAAAATACTCGACCTTGTCCTTGAAACCGACAAACAAAACCTTCACCACCTAAAAAAGCACCAATCCAACTAGAACCCGGTTTGCTGATGCTAAAGGTTAAGCTTTTTTCAAAAGCCACAATATGACCAGTATCTACGATGTATTCGCCATTGACTGGAATTTCATAAATCCCGCCAAACGAAGTCAGTAAAAGCGAACCATAGCCGCTGATTTCTAACCAAAAAATTGATTCGCCGGAAAACAAAGATTTTAATCCTTGAAATCCCACATTAATATCTACACCTGATTCGCTGGCAAGGTAAGAAGTGGCTTGGACAACTAAGCCATTGCCAGTCATTTGATAGGGGAGAATATCGCCGATTAATTTAGGAGATAAAAAGATTTCTCCCCCGGCAATTGGAGAGCGAAAAACGCTCAAAAATAGCGACTCTCCCGCCACCAAGCGCTTGAGTCCGCCTAAAATTCCTCCACCTTTGCCGCTGCGTAAAGTGGTACTGGCATTGATGTAACCACTCATGGCAATCATGCTGCCAGCTTCTGCGACTAACTCTTCTCCTGCTTCTAGAGTAACGCGAGCGATCGCGCTATCAGGTTGGTGTAATATTTCAACTTCCATTGTGACATTTGCCTAACAATTAATAACTCATGCCAAAAACCGAGTTGCTGATGGCTAACGAACTTTGGGACGTAAATATCTCACTAAGCCATCAATACTGCGCGACTGTAAATAGATCGTACCTTCGCCGGAAAGTCGATTCACCAATCCTTCGCCAGAAGTCACCGATCCAACTAATCCACCGGCTAACCCCACTTTCATTTTAATTTGAGGTTCGTAGGCGACTAAATGACCAGAATCAACGATAAATTCTCCATTGATTCGTTTTTTGGTCAACCCTCCATAAGCACCAAAAAACACTTTTCCTTCCCCGCTTACTTTGAGCTTAAATAGTCCTTCTCCCGATATCCAACTGGTAAATCCTGCCCAGCGCACGCCGATTTTGACCCCAGAAGTGTGGGCAATATAAGCACCGGGTTGAAAGCAAATTGCTCCCCCACGGCGCAATTCAATACAAGCAATATCTCCGATTACAGATTGAGTTAAAACCAGTTTTAAAGGTTGCTGGGTTTGATTGCTGAATACATTAACAAATAGGGATTCTCCCCCAAATAATTTTTTCAGTAAACCAGAAATTACCCCACCAGAAAATTCAGTCCGCATCGACAAACTGGCATCCATACTCGTCATTGCACCCGCTTCTGCTGTAATGCTGTCACCAGGATTGAGGGTGACAAAAATAGCGGCAAAGGCTGGTTTGTAGCGAATTTCGTACTGCACTGCAAGTTCTCCTTGAGGAGGATGCAACTATCTAACTCAAGTTGCTAATTGCTAATTGCTAATTGCTAATTGCTAATTGTTAATTGCTAATTGTTAATTGGGTTAACAGGCTTTTGCCGTCTTGACAAGTAGCCATTAGCCATTAGCCATTAGCCAGTACCGCTCGATTTAACTAGCAACTTGGGTTATATACAAGTTTGGCAGGCAATTTACCATTTGTCTGGTTTCTTAAAAAAAATAAACAGGACTTACCTTCTTGTTACGTCAAGATTTGTAATGCACCCAAGCGTCTTTCTGGTTCGATCAATTTTCGCTACTAGAACCTAAATACACTTCAATCACGCGGGGATTGTTTTGTACTTCTTCAATAGTTCCTTCGCACAAAACAGAACCTTGGTGCAATACCGTTACTTTCCGGGCAATTTGGCGCACGAATTCCATATCGTGTTCGATGACTAAAATCGAATGACTTTCGGCTAAAGCTAGCAACAATTCTCCCACATTATAAGTTTCTTCGTCCGTAAGTCCGGCGACTGGTTCATCGACTAATAATAAATCGGGAGATTGGGCGACTAACATGCCAATTTCTAAGCGTTGCTTTTCTCCGTGAGACAGCAAAGCAGCTTGAATATCGGCTTTAGCGGCTAAACCAATAGTTTCTAATAAACCTGCTATTTGGTTGCGATCGCTACTAGAACTTTTGCCAAACAAAGTGCTAAAAACATTTTTATTGCGATTGTAACTCAGTTCCAAATTTTCCCGACTCGATAGGTTCAGGTAAATCCGAGGTGTTTGGAATTTGCGACCAATTCCCAACCGGGCGATTTGATGTTCTGAGATTTTTTTCGTATTTCGCCCTTTAAATAACACTCGCCCTTCCGTTGGTTGTACTTTGCCGGTAATTACATCTAAAAAAGTTGTTTTCCCCGCACCATTGGG
>DNGG01000026.1:3097-9119 GCA_003486675.1 Cyanobacteria bacterium UBA11372 | reverse complement strand
CATCTCCCCTGCTCACCTGCTCATGAGCTACCTGAATTTCCCCGCTCAACCAAACTGTCGAACCTGGGGCGGAAAATTTAATCGCATTAGACAGCAAATTGGTGAAAACCTGGATAATCCGATCGGGATCTGCCCACAAACTTGCTTTGAGGGGAGAGACGCTGATGGTAACGCCTGCGTTGCGCGCCATTGCTTGCACGACTTCTACTGACTGAAGCATTAAATTTTCAGCTTGACATATTTGCTTAGTCATGCTTACTTTACCGGATTCGATGCGTTCGATATCCAAAATGTCGTTAATTAAACGCACCAAGCGCTCGGTATTATTGGCAGCGATGTTTAACATGCGCTGTGCTTCTTCGGGTTGAGCTTGCAACAACCCACTCGCGAGCAGATCCAAAGCACCGGAAATTGAAGTTAGAGGGGTACGCAATTCGTGAGACACAATGGAGACGAATTCATCTTTGAGTCGCTCGATTTCTCGGCGATCGCTGATATCTTTCATAAAGCCGTAATGCCCGATGAATTGCTGTTGGTCGTAAGCTTTGACCATGACAATTTTTTGATCGAAAATTGACCCGTCTTTTCGCACCGCCCTTACTTCTACTTCTGCCTTGTCATTTGCCAGCATTTGTTGGTAGGCAGTTCGGGTTTTTTCTCGGTCTTCAGGGTGGACGGTTTGTTGCCAATCCATGCCGATTATTTCTTCTATTTTGTAACCCAACATACAGGCATAATCTGGGTTAACTTGAATGAAACTTCCTAGCAAATCTAGTTGGGAAATGCCGACTACGGCTATTTCTAATGCTCGATTCAGGTTGCGGATTTCTGCTTCGGCTGCTTTGCGATCGCTAATATCTTTATGCGTCCCCGTCATCCGCAGCGGGTTCCCTTGTTCGTCGCGCGCCACGACTTTACCATAATTCCCAATCCATTTCCATTCCCCCGATTTGGTTCGCATTCGATAATCGAAACAATAGGGAACCGAACTGTCTTGTAAATGATTGTTCAGCACCTCGATTACCCAGGGGCAATCGTCGGGATGAATCATGCTTTCCCAGGTATTGACATTTACGACAATTTGACCTACTTCATAGCCGAGCATTAACAGCCATCGGGAACTTACATAAACCTCTCCAGTGGTGATGTCCCAGTCCCAAAGTCCGTCTCCAGAGGCTTCTAGTGCGAGTTGCAAGCGTTCCTCGCTTTGGCGCAGGGCTGCTTCTGCTTGCTTGCGATCGCTAATATCAAAAATCGTAGACCGACTCATCAGGTAATTTCCCGCTTCATCTTTGAGCGCGGTTGCATTTAAACTCACCGGCAAAATTGTGCCGTCTTTACGAATAAAATTCAATTCCAGATCGTGCAGCGATCCCTTCTGTTTGAAACGCGGGAAGTTTTCTTGGAAGATTGGCAAACTGTCGGGTGCAAGCAAATCGGTCAGATGCTTTCCAATTATTTCTTCTCGCGCGTAGCCCAACATATTGAGTTCGGTATCGTTGATGCGGATAACATTACCATCTGCATCGAGGGAATGATATCCGCAAGGGGCATAGTTATAAAGGTCTTCGATTTCTGCGGCGTACCTTTGCAGTGCTGCTTGTGCTTGCTTGCGATCGCTAATATCGCTGCCAATGCCGAGAAATCCGGTAATGTTATTTCCGCCATCGTACAAAGCTGTAATTGATAGCAAAACCGGGAAGCGGGAACCATCTTTGCGAATATAAGTCCATTCGCGCTCATCTATTTCCCCGCGCCGCGCTTTAGCTACAAACGCCTCAAATCCCGGTGCAATATTAACGCCCAACTCCTGTGAAAGTTCTTGCGCCCGTTGTACGACTTCATCCCAGTCGTGGATGATAGCAGGAGTTGTCTTGCCAATTACTTCTGCTGCGGTATAGCCGAGCATTCGTTCTGCTGCTGCATTAAAGGTAATAATCGTGCCGTCTACTGTGGTAGAAATAATCGTGTAGTTGGCGCTATTTAAAATCGCGTTCTGCAAGGTGGCGATTTCTTTTAGTCTTTCTTCTGCCTGTTTGCGTTGGATGAATTGCCCAATTTGGTTGCCAATACTCGTCATCAGAACGAGCAAATCTGCGTCGGGTGGTTGAATTTTACGGCTAAAGCAGGTAATGACACCGAGGATTTGGTCACCCATCCGAATCGGAAAGCAAAATGCTGCGTGCAATCCGATTTTAGCTGCTATTTCAGAGCGCAGGAAGAAATCATTTTCAACTACATCGGCAATCCAAATTGGTTCGTTTGTTGCCCAAACGCGACCCGGTAAACCCATTCCAGGGGTAAAATTTATTGTTTGAGCGATCGCTTTAAATTCTGGCGAAGTTATTGACGGTGCTTGCCAGATTTCTACGCATTGTAGCCAGGGGGTAATAGGAAATTGGTAATTGGTAATTGGTAATTGGTTTGATTGTCCATTACCCTTGGTAGCGATCCAAAATTCTGCCGCTACCCACCCCAAACTATGACAAATCGCGGGCAAAATTCTGGAGTACATTTCCGCCAGGGTAGCCGCTTCTGCCAGTACCCGCGTTGTGGCATACTGGACGGTTACTCCTCGTTCTGCCCATTCCCGTTCTGCGATTTCGGTTCGCAAGGCTATATTGGCTTCAAATAGCTCGTGGGTGCGTTGAATAACGCTGTGTTCTAATTCGTCGTTGGCGCGGCGGAGGGCGGCTTCTTGGGCTTTGCGATCGCTTATATCCATCACCGTTCCGATCATCCGAATTGCCCTCCCCGCATGGTCGTAAATACCCCGCCCTTTGCCTTCGATCCAGTGGATGCTAGCATCAGGCCAAATAATGCGGTATTCCGCCCCGAAGTCGGTTTTTGTGTCTAAAGCAATAGCTACAGCGGTTTCTACCCGTTCGATATCTTCCGGGTGGACGCGATCGCGAAATGCTTGATAATTGACAGCGAAGCTGCCGGGAATCAAACCAAACAGTCTGGCGTGATTATCGTTCCAGGTGATGCGGTGATTCAATAAGTTCCAATCCCAAATGCCGATTCCCGTTGCTTCTAGGGTTAGCCGCAGTCGTTGTTCGCTGTATTGCAGCGCTTGCTGTGCTTGGATGCGATCGCGTTGTGCGGCGATGCGATCGCTAATATCGCGCAAAATTACCGTAAATATTGTTTCCCCTTCTAATTCCAGCTTCGAGATCGAAGCTTCGGCGAGAAATTCCCTACCATCTTGGCGACGAGCAACAATTTCCCGATGTTGTCCCATTCCCCGCGCTACATCGGGCGAGTTGGCGAATTCGCCGATGTGTTGGCGATGCATTTCCCTAAAGCGAGAAGGTAACAGTAAATCCAGGGATTGACCTAAAATTTCTTCGGCGCTGTAACCAAAGATTTTTTCTGCTCCCTGATTAAACAAGGTAATCCTTTGAGCTTTATCAATCGAGATAATCGCATCATCTGCAATATCCAAAATCCCAGCCAGACGAATTTGGGAGGCGTGCAGCGCGGCTTCTACCTGCTGGCGTTCGGCGATTTCCCGTCGCAATTGTTGGTTAACTGCTTCTAACTCGGCTGGACTCGGCAAAGCTAATATTTGCGGCACTAATGAAATTAACATCATCGCCCCGCCGAGGGAAACTCCCGCCGTCAAAGCTTTGAGCGTTCCCGATACCCAATAGGTAGGATGCCAAAGCGTCCAAACCTCGATTAAGTGGGTGCTGCCACAAGCGACGATCAAAATACCAAACAGCAAAAATATCCAATTAAATGGTAAGTCTTTTCGCTTTTGGAATAGATAGATTAATCCTACTGAAATTGCATAATTAGCCAGGGCAATCAGCAAGTCAGATATCAGATGCAGCCACACCAGCCCCGGTTTGCCAAGATAGCAGTTTCCGTGGGGGATCAAGGAATTAAAAATCATAATTAGATCGGCGAAGAAAGCAGAAGAGACAAAGGTATCTTGTGCAACTAGGTCAGAAATTATGGCTCATATTCCGGGTTGCTATGAAAGAGCTTTGATTTGAAAACAACAGATCTAGGTCGAAACCCGGTTGCTGGCCCGATCTCAAAAATAGCTTGACAATTTTCACCATATTTGATTCAAAATTATAGCGCCTCGCAGCCCTATGAGCTACACCGAAGGACAGCTGTGTGCGGGCAGCATGACAGCAGATTGCCAGCTCGTCTAGGTACAGCAAAATCGCTTGGAATGCAATAGCGGCAGCCATTTTTGCTGCCGCTATTGCATTCTTTCGGTCTACCTCATGCGCCTGCTTTCCCGCTATAATGCTGCCGCTAGACAAACAGAGCAACAAGGGCTGTACCTGACGCTGCTGGCAATCTGCTGTAAAGTTTCTGGAACGAGGCGTTGACATCCTCACCGGACTAAAGCCACGGTGATTCCATGCATGTCAAACAGAGACAACTGAATGGCTTTTGGGGTGGTTGACGTTTCACTGGATGCTGCTAACAAAGCGTTAGTCTTACGCCTTCCTCCGCGTCCGTTTTGAGTCTCCGAGTGTCCCCCGGCGACTTGAATATTGATTGCGGCATTGACATCACGGTCGTGAGTTGTATCGCAATTCATGCAAGTCCAAGTTCTCACTGATAGGTCTAGTTTTCCAAACCTAGCCTTGCAACAATGACACACTTGGCTTGTAGGTTCCCACCGATCAATGACTCTAAAGTCACGACCGTATTTTTCAGCTTTTGCTTCTAGGAATTGTCTGAACGTACTCCAACCCAGATCGCTAATAGCTCTGGAGAGTTTACGGTTCTTCATCATTCCCGAAGTGTTCAAGTCTTCCAGTACTATCGCTTGGTTTTCACGAATGAGTCTGGTTGACAGTTTATGCAGAAAATCAGTGCGCGTATCTGCTACCTTGGCATGTAGCTTAGCCAGCCGTTTCCTTGCTTTCTCACGGCGCTTAGAACTCTTGGTTTTACGAGACAATCTGCGGTTTAACTTTTTAACCCGCTTAAGCTTTTTCTTCAGTGGCTTTGGTGCATCAATCTTTTCCCCGTTAGACAGCGTGGCGAAAGTTTTGATACCCAAGTCGATACCAATTGATTTATGAGACGGCAGAAGAACAATTGGTTCTATTTCTACAACAAAGCTCAGAAAGTATCTGTCTGCTGCATCTTTGATGACTGTCACAGATGACGGTTGGCTTGGTAGAGGTCTTGACCAAACTGTCTCCAGGTTTCCGATTTTAGCCAAATAGACTTTATTGCCTTTGATGCTAAAGCCAGCTTTAGTAAATCGTGCAGATTGCTTAGACTTACGTTTTTTAAACCGAGGAGGTTTAACGCGCTGTCCTTTCCGCTTACCTTTGACTGAATCGAAAAAGTTTTTGTACGCCTGGTCTAAATCGTTCAACGATTGTTGCAGGGGTACTGCGGATACTTCTAATAGCCATTCCCGTTCAATGGTTTTTTTAGCCTGAGTAATAAAACGCTTCTGTAGGTCTGCATTTTTAGGCTTAGCTCTGCCTTCGGAGCGTTCGTAATTGCAGTATCCTAAAGCATCGTTCCAAACTACTCGCACACATCCAAACAGCTTTGCTAGTGCCAATTGCTGCTCGGATGTCGGATAAATTCGGTAGCGATATCTTGCGTTCATGTTATTATTGTATATCATATCGATATACAAGACAATGGAAAAGCAGATATTTTTTAGGCTAAGTGAGGAAGAGTACCAAAAGTTAGAAGCTTACTGCAAAAAGTATCGGCGCACTAAAAGCGATGTTCTGAGGGAACTAATTAGAAACTTGGAAACTTACAAGCCGTCCTAAAAGAACGGGGCTTTAGACCCAATTTCTAGGTAAAATGGCTAGGACTTAGGCTCATATTCCGGGTTTCGCGAGAAAAATCGTCTGTTTGGCAACTAGAGATCCACACAGAAACAAAGGTGATATCAAGTCTGGTAGTATCCGACTCGTATAGTTAATGGTGTTGTAGGGGCGGGTTTTACCAAATACCTTTGATTGGAAGCGAATTATATTGATAAACCCGCCATGAGCGCGATGCCGATGCCAGCGGA
>DNGG01000026.1:0-2776 GCA_003486675.1 Cyanobacteria bacterium UBA11372 | reverse complement strand
ATTATGGGTAATCGACCGGACATGATATGATAGGTCGCCCAAGGGTAAATCCAGATGGATTTGGGAGAATGTTTCACCACCCCCCATTACCAATTACCAATTCCCAATTCCCCATTACCAGTTTAATTTTTAATTTTTAATTGTTGGCTGGCGGCTTGATATAAAGTTTGTAGATCGGCACCATCTTTAGGATACTGGACAATTCCGACACTGAAGGATAGCCGCAAGGGTGCGCCATCAACAGTAACAAATTCTCTTTGGCGCAGGTGCTTCAAAAGTTCAGACAGCCGCCGTTTGCCTTCATTTTTTGTCATTCCAGACATGGCGATGATAAATTCGGTTCCGCCCCAACGACCTATGGTATCTTCGTTGTGGAATGTCCGCCGCAGTATTTCTCCCAATTGAGATAGGACTCGATCGGCGACGGCGTGTCCTTGTTGTTGGTTAATTTGCTTGAGGTTGTTGGGCTTGATAATAGCAAAGCACAAAGGTTGCGCGGCGACTTCGCACTCGTGAAGCAACTGCATCAGACTGGCGGTGGACTTGCGTCGGTTCGGGATGCCTGTGAGGGGATCGATTTCTGATAAACTCCGCAATAGGCGCGATCGCTCGATCCGATTTAATATCCGCGTCACCAATTCCACCGCCACAATCGGTTTGCTGACGTAGTCGTCTGCACCGGCTGCAAATACCTGCTGTCTGATGTCGCGATTCGTATGTGCTGTGAGGAACAAAACCGGAAGTCCGCTCCAGTTGGGATCGTTGCGGACAACCTGGCACAGTTCAATTCCGGTAATTTGGGGCATTTCTATATCCAAAATCAGTAATTCTGGCGCGGCTGTTTTGATCGTTTCCAAGAAGCGCAGCGGGCGATCGAGGGTAAATACTTGGATGCCCCAAGGTGTGAGTAAGGTTTGCAATGCGGTTAAAATTTGCGGATCGTCGTCTACCGCCAAGACTCTGACTCGATCGCTACGCCGATGTTGGAACAGTTGCGTCGCACATTCCAGCACTTTTTCGGGGGATACGGGTTTGTGCAAGATCCGCTGTCCACCCAAGCGGGCGATTTTCACCCGGTCGATTATATTATCCCCCTCGGCGATCGCGATCGCTGGTATTGGCGGAGTCAGCTCATTGAGTTGAGCCAGTAACGCCAATCCCTGCTTTTGCCTGTTGCGATTGGTTAGATCGAGCAACACCGCATCGGGGCGCGCGCTTAAAATATAATCTCTCAGTGCCACAGGAGTATCACCATCAGTCGCATCGACTCGGATGCCCCAACTTGTCGCCTCGCTCGCCAATTGTTCCGTCAGCTGACGATCCAAGTCAACGACTAACAATAAAGGATATTCCTCTGCGGGTCGATCTGCCGATGGTAATGCGGCATCTTCTGAGCCATCGAGCCGTTGCAATTCCTCATCGAGTGCTTGAACCAGTTGAGCCAGGTATTGCTTTTGTTCTACTTCTAACTCCACGCCGGTACTAAACAAAGCTTCGATTTCTTTAGCCAAACGAGAGCCTTCATCCGAGCCAAACATGCCCAAAGATCCTGCCAGTTTATGCGCTTCTTGCTCGGCAAGGCTTCGCGCCTCCTCGCTCAACTGCTGGTTTTGCCACAGCCTTGTCGCTTCGGCGATCGCTCTCACCCGCCCTGCGATCGTCTCTTTAACTCGCTGCCAAATTTGAGCAACTCCCCCTGCTGTCTCCGCTGCTACGGCGGCATTGGCATTTTCCCTAGTGGATTTCTTGCCATTGCCAGTGGCAACCCCGCTGCCAATATCCGCCGACTTGAGTCGATAACCAATCCCATAAACTGTCTCGATCGGATCGTCTGCAACCCCTGCTGTCCTTAGTTTCATTCGCAATCCCTTCAGGTGGGATCTGACTGTATCATCACTGGGGGCTTCTTCAAACGACCACAGTTGCTCGATCAACACACCGCAGCTAAAAATCCGATGGGGATGGCGGAGAAATACTTCCAGCAAGCCGTATTCTTTGGGTGTCAAATGCAGCGATCGCGCCTCCCAAGTTACTTCGCAGGTACTGGGATTGAGCCGCAGTTTGTTCCACTGCAACAGCGGCGGTAAAGTTGAACCCCCCCGCCGCAGCAACGCTCGGATGCGGGCTAATAATTCCTGAAAATCAAAGGGTTTGACGATATAATCATCTGCGCCTGCATCCAAACCCATGACTTTATTTGTGCTGGCATCTTGCGCCGTCAGTAAAATTACTGGAGTCAGATTGCCTTGACTTCGCAACCGCCGACAAAAGCTAATTCCATCTAACTTCGGCAGCATCAAATCGAGCAAAATCGCATCATAGCTAGAAAATTCCACTAAATTCCACCCCGCTTGACCATCCGCAGCCACATCAACGATATAATGCTGCTCAGTCAGGTTTTTGGCAAGCTGTTCTGCAATTAGCGGATCGTCTTCGATAAGCAATAGTTTCATGCACGGATTATTGCCTCTATGCCTAAATCGACTATAAAATAAACAATCTCAATTTTAAATTTTTCAATATCTATATGTTAACTTAAGCTGTTAAACTCTACCACGATCGGCTAATAAAATCGGTTTTTTCGTCAATCTATCCCGATGGCATTTCCCTGGTATAACGCTATACAATTAAATGATTATTTTCAATTTAATCCTGGTAAATAAATCAATTTGTTAGTTAATAGTTGTGATAGCGGTAATTGGTAATTGTATTAACAGGCTTTTGCTGGATTGACATACCCATTACCTATTATATGATGTTTGTTGAATTGCCCATA
>DNGG01000024.1 GCA_003486675.1 Cyanobacteria bacterium UBA11372 | reverse complement strand
GTCGCCTCGATTGTAATGGTTGGCACATCGAGGTTTTGAGTCAGGTTAACGGCTATTCCGTACATAAACAGCCGCTTGATGATTTCGGTATCGGGGATAGCTAGTTCTTGTGCTAGTTCCTGAACCGTCATGCTGCCGCTTAACACCAGCTTATCGGGGCGTTTGGGAGCGACTTCTTCGCGCTTGCCAACACCAGAAGATCGATCGGAGCGATCGCGACTTGCCCCAGGCTTTTTAGTTTTAGCCATTGCCGGAGCCGCCACCGTTGCTGCGGGTGCAGCAGTTGCAGTACGTCCTTTTGGCTTGGGCGGACGGGCGATGGAAAGGCTGACCTGAACTCCTGCTGGCAGGACGTTGAGATCGAGTTCGTCAAGCACATCCTCATCGTCATCGAGAATTGTTTGCGATCGCGCGCCGCGTTTTGATTTATTAGCCGCCTTAGCTGCCTTGGGCGACTCTTCTTCAACTTCTTCTTCCCAGTTTTTGTTTTTCTTAGGCGGACGCAGCGCCGTAGGTCGCTTCAGTTCCAGTTCTGTTACTGGTACTGGGTTCAGGGTTTCTGATTCTTCGGTTGGGGTTGGGGCTTCTTCTCCTAATTTCCCTACCTTGCGCCTATCGCCCCCCTTGGGCGGTGTCAGCACAACCGCTGGTTTGGGTCGCTGAAGCTCAGGTACCGATGGAGTCGGTCTGGTTGGTTTTTCAGTGCCGACGCTGGCTGATTTTTCCCCTGATTTTTGGGGTGTTGTTACTGGTTTGCTCGGCTTTTTGAGTAAAACCGCTTGCTCGCTGGAGCTTTGCTTGTTAGGCCGATTGGGTGCCGCGGCTGCTGGTCTTGACGGCGGTTCGACCAGTTTTGGTTTTTCTGGCCTAGCGGGTGGGGATGGAGGGACGACAGCCTGTGGTTTTTCTGCCTTTTCTGGTTTTTCTAGTTTTTCTGCCTTTTCTGGTTTTTCTGGTTTTTCAACCTTGGGAGCTTCAGTTTTTTCTGCGGCTGGGGTTGGGGGTTGGACTGGTCGAACAGGGTTGTTCTGTTCGGGGCGAATCGGTCGCTTGGGTGCAGTCGGCTTCATTTGCGAGGAAACAAGCTGTACAGATTCAACTGGTTTCGTTTCTACTGGTGGTTTGGGGGGGACGGCAAAAGTTGCCCCCGGCTGTTTTGTGCCAGCGCTGATTGGTGGTGTTTGGTGTTGTCGAATTTCCAAAATTTGCTGCTGTTTTTTAGGTGCCACAGGCCGGGAGCCTGAAGCGATCGCTGGAGAGTTAGTTTTCACATTAGCTGATGTTGACTTGCTTACAGCAGCCGTTTCTGGTGTGTATTTTTCTGCTGCGGCTCGAATGCGGTCTACATCAGCTTCACCAATTGTGCTGCTATGACTTTTCACTGGAATCCGCAGCTGGTCGCAAATAGCAAGGATATCTTTATTTTCCAAATTCAATTCCCGTGATAACTCGTAAATTCTGACTTTGCCGTTGTTCATCCACGCTTACCCCTTTTGTCCTACCAGCGATCGCGTCAGGCCCTCGCTGTTTTAACCGTATCTACATCATCCTGCCTCCTTTGTGGGAGTTGAGATTGCGGTTGGTGCAACCGATACGACAACAAAAGTTTTAAGCTCTCTACTGATGCAGCTTACCTTTTGAGCAAGCGGATCGGTTGAGACAAGGTTTTGGCTGCTGTTGTGATGTCGCACCAACTTTTAAGCAATTGCGGACGATCGCACTTTACCTATTTACTATTGTGGCACTGACCCGCCTGGATGGGTTGCTGACCCCAAATCCAGTTTTTATTTCCTCCTCAATCGCTCGGGGTGGATGCGGTTGCATTTTCTGGTGTGGGATTGGCTCCGTCTGGCTGCGTGGATAAGCGTTGCCATAGTTTCTGGTAGATTTGGGGGGTGACAGGGGCTTTGAGCGCCCTTCCCAGTCGATCTTTTTTTTGTGCTGCCAACAGGCAACGAGAATCTCGACAAAGGTACGCCGAACGACCCATGCCTTGATCTAATACTACCTGCCCAGATGGATCAGCTCTGACAATGCGCCAAAAATCTTCCTTGGGTGCTACTTTGCGGCAACTGACGCAACGCCGGAAGTTAGGTTTCATCAGTATCTTCTGTCAGATCGGCTTCTTCTTCTAGCTCCCAATCGGCTGCTGAGTCGGTTGCCTCCAGGTCTGAATCGAAGTCTTCTGCCTCAATATTACCTTTTTGGGCTTGTTGACTCGCTATTTCGGCGGCTATTTTTTGCTCTTCTGCGGCGGCATCGTACTTGGCTATGTCTTTGATGTCTATTTTCCAACCCGTCAGGCGGGCGGCGAGGCGGACGTTTTGTCCTTCTTTACCAATTGCTAAGCTTAGCTGGTCTTCTGCGACTAAAACGTGGGCTTGACGTCCTTCTGGATTGACCAGACGTACCTGTTCTACTCTAGCAGGACTGAGGGCGTTGGCAATGTAGGTGGCTGGGTCGGGCGACCACCGAATCACGTCGATTTTTTCTCCCCGCAATTCGTTGACGACGACTTGGATGCGGGAACCCCGCGCCCCGATACAAGCACCCACCGGATCGACATCCCGTTCTAGGGTGTCTACGGCAATTTTAGTGCGCGGTCCCAGATAACGGGAGGGGGGATTGGCTTCCCGCGCTACGGCAACGATGCGAACGACTTCATCTTCAATTTCTGGGACTTCGTTGCTGAACAGTTCAACCACCAATCCGGCGGCGGCTCTGGAAACTAGGAGTTGGGGTCCTCGCTGGGGACCTTCGCGCACTTTTTTCAGATAAATCTTAAACTTGGCGTTGGCGCGATAGTTATCGTTGGGTAATTGTTCGCGTTTGGGTAATTCGGCTTCGACTTCTGGCTGATTCAAGCCGCTGGTAACAGCCATGATGACTGATTGCCGCTCAAACCGCAGCACCCGCGCTTCCAGGACGCTTCCTTCTAGATCCTGGAATTCTTCTTGAATCATTTTGCGCTGCTGGTCGCGCAGTTTTTGCGACAGTACTTGTTTGGTTTGAATCGCCGCCATGCGACCGAATTCGCCTTGATCTGGTGTAATGTCTAAGACAACCGTATCCCCTACTTGGGCTTCAGCGGCGACAAGTTGAACTTCTTCGAGACCAATTTCCTGGTCGCTATTGCTGACTTTTTCGACGATGGTTTTGGTGGCGAGGATGCGAAAGCCTTCTTCGTCTACATTTAGTTCGACTTCTAAGTTATCGAAGTAGTTGTCGTCATAATGGCGCTTTTCCAGGTTTTGGGTGCGCCGGTAGCGTTCGTATCCTTTTAAAAGCGCTTCTCGCAACGCTGCTTGGACGGCGTGTCTGGGTAAATTTCGTTCGCGACTGATGCTGTCGATCAGTTCTTTAAGTCCTGGTAAACTAACCATTGTCATCGGCACAAACCTCCTAGTGTGATTCGTCAGTTGTCTGTTGTCAGTTGTCAGTGGTTCTTTGGGGGCGATCTGCGCAAACTCCAAGGGGGGTATGGAGGGATCGAGCGGCACAAATGCGTTCGCGTAGCCATAGGGAAGTACGTATCCCACAGCCATAGGGAAGCACCGATCGCTTTCCCCTTTGCCAATTAAGGATCGCCCCTATCCCCTGACGGCTGAGTGTCAGCTTTCTTCTTCTAGTTGCACCCTGGTAATCAAGGAGCGGGGAATTGCGATCGCTCTACCTTTTTGATTGATATAAACCGCGTCTTCATCCCGTTTGATCAATTTCCCTTGCCAGGAGCTTTTACCTTGATGGGCTTCTTGCGTCTCTACGAGAACGGGAAATCCTTTAAAAGATATAAACTCTCGGTCTGTACTCAGGTGGCGCGATATGCCCGGACTGGAGATCTCCAGGATATAAGCATCGGGGATAATCTCTGTGGCATCGAGGGCGGCTTCTAAGGCTCGACTCATCCGCTCGCAGTCATCCAAACTGGTATCTTGTTCGGGGTTGCGGATGTCCACGCGCAGGACTGGTGGGTATTGATTTGTTTGAAATACAGCTCCTACCACCTCCAATCCTAAGTCAAGGGCAACGGGGGTTGCCAATTCAATAATTTGTGGTATCAGAGGATGAGCCATTGTCCTGTTACAATGTTTAACCTACGAAACAACTGCAATAAAAAAAGTGGGGTACACCCACCTAAAGAAAACCGGGAGCCTGGGAGCCACGCAATTTATTGCGTGGAGTAAAGGCAACGCGGCGAATTTATTCGCCGTCAAATACTTGGTTGCCCCTACCGCCAGAGGTCTAGTTGTTGCGGTGACATGAGTGCATTTGTCTTTCGTCTGGGCAGTTACAGACTCACAACGCTCAAAGAGTACGCATAGGGGCATCTGCTTACGCAGCACACTTCGCTTACGCGAGTTAAGTTTGCCTCGACAAAGTTATCCCTCGGTACTTTTCCAACGGCACTCGCTTACCCCTTTAAGCCTGTTTAACCGTTGGATTCTAGCAGCTCGGAACTGGCACGCATTCCAAGGTAGGAACTTTAACGCTTGAGGATAACGTAGGTATTGCTACCTTAGTCTGGTCAGCTATTGTGAAGCCCTTGAACTTCAAGATTGAGCCTGAAGAAAGAGCGCTTCAGCCGGGGGTGCTGACGAAAGGTGTCTTTACTTTGACGGCGAACAACAGGTTTTGTTCCCCGCTGTTTCTAGCTTACCTCACGCGGGCACGCGCGGGCTAGATCGGTTTAGCGGCGCGATTCTGTTCGGCTTGCCACCCAGTAGGGGCGAGTTCTCTGCTCAAAGGACTTTTGAAGGGGTAATTCGCTTTTCTGCGTCGCCATGGGCGATCTGACGCAGTTTGAGAGTCTTTTCTAGGACGGCTTCTACGTCTTCTTGAGATAAGCGCTCGACGTAATTAATTTTAATTTCTTCGAGCATGTCTACGAGCAGGCTTTGCACTCGGTCTAGGGTATTTTGGTTTTTGGCTTCAGAGGCGATCGCTTCCCCCAGATGTTGTACGAGTTGCGCGGTTAGTTTAGCACCCACTGGGTCTTCTACCCCCGCTTTCAGGGCTTCGTAAAGTGCTTGGGATATCTCCGTAACTAATTTATCGGTTAGCTGCGCCGGGACGCTGCCTAATCCCGGTATACCTTTTAAACTGCGGTAGGCGGGCAAGTTGCTGAGGATGCTTTCGATATTGTGGCGCAGGATCGCTTCGATATCGGGCTGGATTTTGGGGACAATCTGATAGACGACGAGTTTGGTGAGGATGTCGGCGATCGCTTCCACTTCGTTAGTATTATTCAGGTCTATGTAAGGCCGATTTTCCGATTGCGTCAACCACCGGGATACTTCACCCCGTTTAATTGACCCCTGCATTTGGTCTATTACTTGAACAACCACCACTTCGGTGATTTCTTCGGCAAAATTGGCAACTACCCCTCGATTTATTTGATCGCGTATCCGTTCCAGGTTGATTAATTTTGCATCGTCAAGGCGGATCGTTACCGGAATAAATCGCAGCAATCCCATCCACGGTTGTACCCAGTAAATCGGTAAGATTAAGAATAAGTCGTACCAGCGCCACAGCATCGCATCTGTCCATTTGACCCCTGTATAGCGGCGACTGATATAAAAGGTACGTGCTAAAAATTCTAAGCCGAACGCTAGGGCGAACCACTGGTCGATTTTCCAAAAGAACAGGTCAATAAATTCGCTGTTTTCCCCGATATGACGAAAATAGTTAGTTTCGATTAAAGGACGGATTTGGCTATTAAAAAATTCCAGTTCTCTTTGCGTGCCAAACTTCGATAAATGAGCTTGAGTCCAAAATATTCTGAAAGACTCGCGGGCAGATTCTTGGTTGAGGCGATCGCGCATCCGATTTTTAATTCTTTCCAGGGTGCCGCTTTTGTCCGCTATCTGAAACGGATTTGTATCGATCATTTCGTTGCTTTTGCGACGCAGTTCTTGCAGAGTCTGTTCTACCTGGGGCGACTGCAAGGCATTGGGTGCTTTCAATTGTGCTTGCAAGCGATCTACCGTTTCCAGATATGCTTGTGTTTCTCGATAGGGTTCAATGCCTTTGAGCGGATCGTACCATTTTGTAATCGGCGGCAGGGGAATCTTTATTTTAAGGTCAGAAACCTGTAGGGTGCCGTGTAGCCAGAAGTCGCGCAAGGGTATGTAACTTAAGTCAAATATTACCAAACCTAAGTTGGCGGTGGCTGCGATCGCCATCAATCTTTCAAACCACAGGTTCCGACGCGCCGGGGAATTGTTTCTGGCTAGTTTTTGTAGCGATGACATGACTGGATAGGGAATTTTTTTGAGAGTGCGCCAACTACAGACTACAAGATATGTTGAAGCTCTTCCGAGATGGCATCGGCAATCTAATCCAGAACTTAAGCCAAGAAACCGGGTTTCTCTGAAAAATCGTTGATCGCAACCAGAGATCTACGTAGAAACCCGGTTTCTGAGATCGGGTTTCTCTGAAAAATCGTTGATCGCAACCAGAGATCTACGTAGAAACCCGGTTTCTGAGATCGTCTTTACAGGAAAAATCGTTGATCGCAACCAGAGATCTACGTAGAAACCCAGAAACCGGGTTTCTCTGAAAAATCGTTGATGGCAACGAGAGATCGCAGCAAGAAACCCGGTTTCTCGGATCGTCGCGCGTAAGTCCTGAAACTCAAAGGCAGGCAAGATGCCTACCCCACAAGAGTTTTTGGAGAAGTCTATTAAAAATGTTGCTTACCCTGTCGTTGATGCCATTGAAAACAGCTGTAAAGGGAGGGAAGCGGTTTGGGGATGGATTTTTTTTGCCTACAGGACTTACCCAAAGTTTATATATGTAGGGTGCGTTAGCGATCGCATAACGCACCATCACACTATATTTAGTTCATACATGTAGGGTGCGTTAGCTGTCTTCGTAACGCACCATCACACCAAATATAGTGTAGTTGCGTAAGTCCTGGCCTAATTGCGAGCATTTTCAGGTAAAGGTCTGCCTTTGGGTTCGGGTAAAACCGGGCGGGGTTGGTAGGGCATGGGAATATACTGAACCGAAGGACGCCCGCCTTGGGGTTGCGGGTACAATTCCATCAAGTTATAAATCGAGTTTGGCAACCCTACCGTAATGGGCAAACCGAGTTGCGTCGCTTCTTCTACTGTGATGGGATAGTCGTGGGTAACTTGTCCCGTCGTCAGGGTGTCTACGATCCTTTCTATATTTTCTGGCGCTATTTTTGGCTGGGGAACGTCGTCTTTAAGCAGGGTACGGACAAACCGCTGTACTTGGTTAATCGCTTTGCGCGA
>DNGG01000495.1 GCA_003486675.1 Cyanobacteria bacterium UBA11372 | reverse complement strand
CAAATTCGAGTTGCATTGGTAATTGGTAATTGGTAATGGGTAATTTCAGATTTGAGATTTCAGATTTGAGATTTAAATTTTATCTAAAATCTGCCATCTAAAATTTGAAATCTGATTTGAGATTTGAGATTTCAGATTTCAGATTTAAATGTCATCTAAAATCTGCAATCTGCCATCTAAAATCTAAAATTCCAGGACTGTAAGGTTTTGATTCCACCAGCACAAGTTAGGTCAAATTGCAAGGGGGTGACGGTAATGTAATTATTGCGGATTGCTTGCACGTCGGTTTCAATGTCGGGGGGTATGAAAGGATGGGGTGAGGGTTCTAATTCTTCTTGTAATTCCCCGGTTAACCAATAATAGGTTTTGCCGCGGGGATCGGTGCGTTTTTCAAACACGTCGAAGTAGCGGCGCACTCCTTGGCGGGTGATGGCTACGCCTGCGATCGCTTCCCAAGGTATGGGCGGTACGTTAACATTAAGCAGCATCAACTGTGGTAAGGGATTTTCGCCCAATTGTTCCATTAGTTGTTTGGCAAACTTCGCCGCCGGAGCAAATTCTCGACAGGCAAAACTGGTTAAACTAAAGGCAATTCCGGGAATGCCTTCGATTACTCCTTCCATCGCCGCCGAGACAGTACCAGAGTATAAAACATCCGTGCCTAAATTGGAACCTTGGTTAATGCCAGACAGAACATAATCCGGTTTACTATCCAATAATGCCCACAATCCCAGCTTGACGCAGTCAGAAGGCGTCCCAGAACAAGCCCAAGCTTTCACAGCTGGATGGAAACCTGATTCTACCACCTCGGCGCGGATCGGATCGTGCAAGGTCAAACCGTGTCCGGTTGCAGAACGCTCGCGATCCGGGCATACTACCGATATGTCGTGACCTGCCTCTGCTAGAGTATTGGCTAGAGCGCGCACCCCAGGGGCAAATATACCGTCATCGTTACTAATTAGTAATTTCATGCAGTTCGATACACTTTAAAATAGCCATCTTCTTGTTGCCTTCTTAAAATACCGCGGATGGCGTTGCTTGCGATCGCGCCTCTCTCGTCTAAACTGGTAAATTGGGACAAGACTGTTAAAATAACGCCCCCGATTTTTCCTTGTATGACTAATCAGCCTACCGATTTAGAGGCACAACTAGAAGAACTCAAGCAACAAGGGCAACAAGCGATCGCGAATGCTGCCACTTTAGACCAAATCGAACAGTTGCGCGTCGCCTACCTGGGTAAAAAAGGTCAACTGTCCCAGATTTTAGGGGGTTTGGGTAAATTATCCCCCGAGCAACGCCCTCGCATCGGGGCTGTGGCAAATGTTGTTAAAGAAGCTTTGCAAACAGCTTTAGAACAAAAGCGCGAAGCTTTACAAGTTGCCCAAATTCAAGCTCAACTCGAAGCCGAAACTCTCGATGTCACGATGCCGGGAGTTTTCTTTCCCCAAGGTCGGTTGCATCCCCTCAATAGTACCATCGACCGCGCTTTAGATATTTTCGTCGGTCTTGGCTACACCGTCGCCACCGGCCCGGAAATGGAAACCGATTACTATAATTTTGAGGCACTCAATACCCCCGCCGATCACCCCGCCCGCGATATGCAGGATACTTTTTACCTGCCAGATGGAAATTTGCTGCGGACTCATACTTCTTCTGTGCAAATTCGCTACATGGAAGAAAACGATCCGCCGATTAGAATTGTCGCGCCCGGTAGAGTATATCGTCGCGATACTGTCGATGCTACCCACTCGGCAGTTTTCCATCAAATCGAAATTTTAGCCATCGATGAAGGTTTGACTTTTACCGATCTCAAAGGCACAATTCGGGTATTTTTGCAACAAATGTTTGGCGATGAATTGCCCGTCCGCTTCCGCGCCAGTTATTTTCCTTTTACCGAACCTTCGGCAGAAGTTGACGTCCAATGGCGCGGGAAATGGCTGGAAGTCATGGGCTGTGGCATGGTCGATCCCAACGTGCTAAAAGCTGTAGGATACGATCCGGAAGTTTACACTGGATTCGCTGCCGGTTTTGGCGTAGAACGCTTCGCAATGGTGCTGCACCAAATTGATGATATCCGCCGTTTGTATAGCAGCGATTTGCGGTTCTTGCGGCAGTTTTAATTGGGTAATTGGTAATTGGTAATTGGTAATTGGTAATCGCTAATTGCAAGAAAAGCTAATTGGTTATACGAATACCAATTTACCTTGAGGTGGCTACAGATCAAACATGTTGGTAGGGGCGGGTTTTACCAATCATGTTGGAGACAAACAAACAATTTCTATAAACCCGCCCCCAAGTGTGCCGCATTCATGGGAAAACGGTATCAGCCATTAGCCATTAGCTATGGGCGATTTACATCTGTCTTTAGATAGATAAGTGCTTACTCCTATAAGTATTGAATTGTTATACTTTTGTTAAAGATCTATGTAGATCGGTTTTTAAACCTCTATCCTTAGCTGTAGTATCAAATCCAAATAAAAGATTAATTTTTTCTTTAGTTTGTGAGGTAAGTTCTATGGCATCCTCAGCAGTGCATCAGCTTTTTGAATTCGGCTATAAAGACGCTACGAGAGGGCATCAGCCACAATCTAATGCAATTAAGTACTTGCAAGGATATGCCGCAGGTTCGGTAGCCGCTGATAAAGTACTGGTAGCGCGGTTGGATCGCATTCGGCAAATTAAAGCCTCCCTGGTGTGGCATTAATCCACAAGATGTTAAGCCAGCAAGCGAGTGGGGGATCTTGCGTAATTATACCTATGCCTAAAGTAAGAGCGATATGCCTCCCTTCCGCTGCGCGATCGCATAGGGTGGGCTATGCGATCGCGACGCAAAGAAACCCGGTTTCTAAAATCTGCAATTCTTCAATCTCAAATCTGAAATCATTTACATTTATCGCAACACCCACACCGCATTTTTTCCGCTTCTAAACCAAACCCAAACGCGCGTAATAAATACTGCCAGCGACAATCGCGAGTATTGAGATATTCCACCATTTGTTTCCCCGCGTCGAGTTGATTAGATGTCTGCATTTTGGCAGTATTATCGATCCTGTAATGAAACGGATCTTGCCAGGTTAGCTGCCCAGTACTGTGGAGGAGGGATAATGCGATCGCACCGTCAGAATATTGTCGCGCTACTGCATTAACTTCCCCGGTTTTGGGTAATTTTTTCGCCAGGTTTTGGGCTTTTTGTTGTTGCGATCGCATCGCATTCTCAAAATACTGTCGCCTTTGCTTATCTTCTGGATCTAACCACCCCGTTGGCTCGCTTACCAAAGTACAAGCATCCGCTGTTTTCCCATCTCTTCCCGCCCTACCAATTTCTTGGACGTATTCCGATAATAATAAAGGCGCGTGAAAGTGAATCACCCATCTCACATCGGGTTTATTTATCCCCATGCCAAACGCCGAAGTGCAAACCACAAACTGCATTTTTCCATTTAGCCAAAACGCTTCGATTTCCCTTCTTTCCTCTGGACTTAACCCGGCGTGATATGCTGCGGTGGCATATCCCAATTTAGCCAACCATGCGGCTAAACTTTCGCTATCTTTGCGCGTGCGGACATAAATTAACCCAGATTTGTTCGGTCGATCTTGGATAAATTTTAGCAACTGTTGGCGGCGCGATCGCGGCGTGCAAACTCTTTGCACTTTTAGCCGCAAATTCGGACGATATGGATTGAGTTTGAACGTCTCTGGTTGTTCGAGTTGCAACACATCCCGGATCGTTTTTTGCGCCGCTGGATCGGCGGTGGCGGTGAAGGCTGCGATCGCGATTAAACTCCCCGCTGGCTTAGTCTTTAATAAAGCCGATCGCACTGTACCCAATCTTCTATAAGCAGGGCGAAACGTATCTCCCCACTGCACCAAACAATGGGCTTCATCTAAAATTATGCCGTTGATTTTGATCTGCGGTGCCGATATCTTTTCCCACACGGGCGCACTCAGTAAGGTTTCGGGAGAAAGATATAACAACCTCAAGGTTTGTTGTTCTATTTTATATAGCGTCTGCTTTCGTTCAAAGGATGGCAGTTCGCTATGTAACAAAGCCGCCGGTAATCCACGCTGGCGCAACTCTTGCACCTGATTTTCCATTAATGCCACCAGGGGAGAAACCACCAACGTTAACCCTTTTTGCAACAATGCCGGAAGTTGAAAGCAAATCGACTTTCCCCCACCCGTCGGCATCACTACCAATGCATCTTTCTCCGATAACAAGCTGCGAACTATTTCCCCTTGGGGCGGGCGAAATTCTTCATATCCCCAAATTTGTTGAAAGGCGGCGCGCACTTCTTCCCAGCTTTTTTCCGATGGGTGCATGAGAGTTTAAAGTAGTATATTGTTATATTGATTATTCCCAAATTTTTGCTATAATTATCTCATAATGGGAATCTGTACAAAATTTATAAAAAACTCAATATTTCCATTATAAAATAAGTTTAGCAAAAATGGGGAAAAATTACAACCCCTTGCTTTAATTGAAAAATTTTGAGATTATATCTAATAATGGAAATCTGTGAATATTTTGGGTTTGAAGTAAGATTTAGATTATGAGATTAGTATAAACAAAACAAGGAAAAAAGTCTAGCCCCATGCCAAGAGAAATAATCGCTCATCGGGGGTATAGTGCGATCGCACCGGAAAACAC
>DNGG01000402.1 GCA_003486675.1 Cyanobacteria bacterium UBA11372 | reverse complement strand
CCTACAGATGCCATCAGTACCGGCGCATCCATAAAGCTGCGGTGATTGCTTACCACCAGCACCGATCCAGCTTCTGGGATGCGATCCTGATGGTGAAGAAACAACCGCGTGCCCGTAGCAGCGAGAAACGATTGAGAAATCAGCAGTGGACTATAAGAAAACATGGGTTGACAAGATCGACAGCAATTGCATTTGCAAACATACCTAAACTTTTGTTAACTTTAACCGACTTCACTTGACAAATACCCTTAGATAGAGAGAGTTTTAGTTTTTGGCTCCGCCGAAGGCGCGACCAGGGTTATATTGTAGCGATCGCAGGGGCTGTAAATTCCAGGCGGCGATTTATTTTCCATTTTTTTGCACCTTCGGGCAGCGATCGCCGGACGTTTTTTAGTATATTTTTATACTTCTTTACAATGTCATGAGGTGCAGCAAGTTAAAATAATAAGCAATAAAATAAGGGAATGATTGCACTCATGTATGATTAAAAACAGTTTCGCCTGTTCGATTTTCATTTGTCCATGAATTCTACAGATAACAATAAAAACGCATTTGCTCTTACAACGCCTCTATACTACGTTAACGATTTACCGCATATCGGCAGCGCTTATACGACGATCGCAGCGGATGTAGTGGCGCGGTTTCAAAGACTGCAAGGGCGCGATGTACTGTTAATTACCGGAACTGACGAACACGGGTTGAAAATTCAACAGGCAGCGCAAGGGCGGGGACTCACACCCCAACAACACTGCGATCAAATTGCCGCAGGGTTTGAGGCTTTATGGCCTAAGCTAAATATTCAGTATGACCGTTTTAGCCGCACCACGGCTCCTCGCCATCACCATATTGTCAAAGAATTTTTTGGGCGCGTATGGGATAAGGGAGATATTTACTTAGGGCAACAAAAAGGCTTCTACTGCGTCGCCTGCGAAGAATTTAAAGAAGAACGGGAACTTTTGCCAGAGGGGTTTTGCCCCCTCCACCCAACTAAAAAAACTGAATGGCGGGACGAGCAAAATTACTTCTTCCGACTTTCTAAGTACCAAGCTCAACTGGAAAAACTATATCAAGAGCATCCCGAATTTCTGCAACCAGAAAGCCGCCGCAATGAAGTATTGAGCTTTATTAGCCAAGGGCTGCAAGATTTTTCGATTTCGCGGGTAAACTTTGATTGGGGTTTCCCCGTCCCGGTTGACCCTAACCATATCCTTTATGTCTGGTTTGATGCTTTATTGGGTTACGTGACTGCTTTACTCGATCCGGAGGATGAACCAACTCTCCAAAATGCTTTATCGAAATGGTGGCCGATAAATTTACACTTGGTCGGTAAAGATATTTTACGCTTCCATGCCCTCTACTGGCCCGCGATGCTCATGTCTGCGGATTTGCCACTGCCCGGTCGAATCTTTGTTCATGGCTTTTTGACCAAAGATGGACGGAAAATGAGCAAAAGTTTGGGTAACACCATCGATCCGGTGGCGTTAGTTAACCGCTATGGTGCTGATGCGGTGCGCTACTACTTTATTAAAGAAATCGAATTTGGTCGGGATGGAGATTTTAACGAAACTCGGTTTGTTGATATTCTCAATGCCGACTTAGCGGACAATTTGGGAAATTTGCTCAATCGTACCTTATCAATGACGCACAAATATTGCGGCGGCAAGGTTCCCAACCTATCTGGGGATGATATTCCGGCAGAAAATGCGTTAAAAGCGATGGGGATAACCCTGGGAGAGCAAGTGGCGCAAGCATACGAAGCACTTGCATTCAGCGACGCTACAGCCGCCATTTTAGCCCTACTTCGTGCCGGTAACAAGTATATCGACGAGCAAGCCCCCTGGGCGCTTTACAAGCAAAAACAGCAAGCAGCCGTTGAGCAAGTATTGTACTCGGTTCTAGAATCCGTGCGGCTGGCGGCTTATCTTTTGTCGCCCATCGTACCCAACATCGCCAATGACATTTATCAACAATTAAGTTTCGATATCAACTTTAATGACAAAACGCAAATAGCTGTTGCAGCCAGCTTCGCCACCCATGGTAAATGGGGTATATTAACTGGCGATCAGATATTAAACAAACCCCGCCCCGTGTTTGGGCGACTGGAACTAACACCGACGGGTTCGTAATCTGATTCATCTGATTCAAGTCCCTACCACAGGTAGATGCTCAAAATGCAACAATCGATAGTATTGATTGATTGATTTGATAAAAAACGAGGAATAACAACCATGTTGAATAATTTAGAAAGAGACTCGGTATTCACGCCAGAACAGGTTTTGGAAAATCGAGGGCGCGTCGCCATTTTTATCGATGGCTCGAATTTGTTTTATGCCGCCCTGCAACTTGGCATAGAAATCGACTATACAAAGTTGCTGGTTCGCTTAACTGCCGGATCTAGACTGCTGCGATCGTTTTTCTATACTGGTGTTGACCGCACTAATGAAAAGCAACAAGGTTTTTTATTGTGGATGCGGCGCAATGGCTATAGAGTAATTGCTAAAGATTTAGTGCAATTACCAGATGGTTCTAAAAAAGCCAATTTGGATGTAGAAATTGCCGTGGACATGATGGCTTTAGTAGGCTCATACGATACGGCTGTTTTGGTTAGCGGCGATGGCGATCTTGCCTATGCAGTAGATGCGGTTAGCTATCGCGGTGTCCGCGTGGAAGTGGTAAGTTTGCGCTCGATGACAAGCGATAGTTTGATCAACGTATCAGATCGTTACATCGATCTGGAACAGATTAAGGATGATATTCAAAAAACTCCCCGTCATGGCGGCTATACCTATCGTCCTCTGTCTGGAATTGGCTTAATGGATGACCATAAAGATGGGGATTATAAAGAATGAAAAATAAAGGTTAAAAAATTCAGCATCTGGTTCTCTGCATCGCGTCTTTCCGCAGGATAAAATGAAGGATGAAGCATGAAAGTTAAATCGATACTTTCTTCTTCATCAGGACTTACGCTCACCCATCCGGGTTGATCTGAAAAATCTTCGACTTGGAACTAAAGATATACGCCTAAACAAAGCTGATAGGTTGCCCAAGCGTAAGTCCTGTTTATGCTTCACACTTCAGGCGGTTTTTCATGTTAAATGATATGAGAATATTTTTGACCCTGAAGTTTTTATTGATGTTGCTGCTGTTAGGCGTTGGCGCTTGCAGTAACGAGGGACGCACCCAAAAAAAATTGGAGAAAGATACTGCTGCAATCCAAAGTTCTGAAACTAACCTGACTTTCAATAATGTTACTTTGGAACAAACCGACGCGCAGGGGCGACCTTTGTGGAAAGTGAAGACTAAACAAGCAATCTACAGTAAGGATAAGAAAACTGCTCAAGTTCAAAATCCCTTCGGTGACTTGTTTCAAGATGGAAAGTTAGTGTATCAAATCACCGCGCAACAGGGAGAAGTTTATGAAGAGGGAAATAAAATTATTTTAAGGGGCAAAATTGTTGCTGTAGATACTCAAGATGGGGCAGTTTTGCGCGGTAATGAAATGGAATGGCGACCAAAGGAAGATGTTTTAATTGTCCGCAACCAAGTCAATGGTACGCATAAACAAATGCAAGTCGCGGCGCAAGAAGCGAGGTCGTTTAGTCGCGCCAGACGAATGGAATTAATCGGTCAGGTGGTGGCAACAGCAAAAGAACCGCCTTTACATATGAAGGGAGAATATTTGGTTTGGCAGATGGAACAGCAAAAAGTAATAAGCGATCGCTTTATCCAAATCGACCGCTACGATAAAAAAAATACCATCACCGACCGCGCATTGGGGCAGCAAGGAGAAGTTGACCTCAAAGCTAAAATTGCTACCCTGAAACAAAACGCCCAAGTCATTGTATCCACCCCTCCCATCCAAGTTAGCAGTAACTTAATGGTTTGGAACGTCAATGCCGAAACTATCGTTTCCGACCAACCAGTTCAAATGTTCCATCGCGAACATCAAATGACCGTAAATGCCTTGAAAGGACGAGTAGATTTAAAACCACAAATTGCTTATTTAAATGGCAGCGTCCAAGGTGTAGAAATGCGGCGACAATCGAAAATATTTGCCGACCAAATGACTTGGATGCTACCTACCCAAGTTGTAGAAGCGACGGGAAATGTCAACTATCAACAAGTTAATCCACCGATGAATTTAACCGGACCAAAAGCTGTAGGAAAACTTCAGGATCAAACTGTAGTAGTCAGCGGCGGCGGCAGTGGTAACAATAACGGTCAAGTTTCGCTTGATATTATTCCGGAACAATTGAAGAAGCGGTAATAGGTAATAGGTAATTGCTAATTGCTAATTGCTAATTGCTCGCTTGGTGAAATGTATTCCTATTACCTATTACCCATTACCTATTACCTATTACCTATTACCCACCAAAAACAATTTCAATGCGCTTGGCATCTCCCAAATGCGATCGCACGTTTACGCTACTAGCATGAGGCACAATCGTCGTCGGGGGAGGCGTTGTACCCCACTGTTGGACTAATTTTTGCAAAAATAGGTCTTGTTGGGCGCGTAACCCCATGATGTCGCCGCCGCGATTGATAA
>DNGG01000343.1:626-37146 GCA_003486675.1 Cyanobacteria bacterium UBA11372 | reverse complement strand
GTTTTCTTTTGTCCGACTACTTAATTGCTAATTGCTAATTGCTAATTGCTAATTGCTAATTGCTAATTGGTTAGGGCAATCTTTTTCGGTTCGGCGATTAGCTATTAGCCATTAGCTTATGGTAAGATAAATAGCAACTTAAGTTCTTACCAAGAATCAGAAAAAGTCCAATCTTCTGAATCTCCCATTGTTTCTAAATTATCCTGTTGAAGTAAAGCCTCATATTCTCCCGAATCGACCCATTTTAATAACTCGCTAGCCCGCATGATTGCCCAAGAAAACTTGTATTCCATAAAACTCAACATTTTGGCGATTTTATCGAGATTATTAAAGCTTTCGGTGGAAAACTCGCGGGCTTGTGCCTTAAAATCTTCTAGGATTTCAGTTGACATGTATTCTCTCGGTAAACCGGCTAGTTTCATCAATGCGGTAGTGGCTACTTCTACATCTTGACAAGCCAGCAAACCCGCGCGATCGCTAGTGAATTTCGCCATCATCAACCAATTGTACAAAGCCACTTCTACCCCACTCGCTAATAAGCCACCTAACCCCAAAGTGGTATTACTTAAAAACGTTTTTAAACTCGGCAGAATAATTGCCGTTTGGTGGTATAATAAATGCCGACTTTTAATGTGAGCCACTTCGTGTCCGAAAACGAAAAGCAACTCTTCGGGGGAGAGCCATTCCATACCCTCTAAATTGATGCTAACGAGGGGTTTTTCTACCCCAATGGTGTAGGTTTGAATGTTACCCGTTCCTCGAAATAAATACAATTCCGGAAGCGGTTCAACCTCAAGAATTTCGCAGGTTTCTACAAATGATTTATGCAGGTAAGGGAAATTGCGGGGTGTGACTTTGATTTCATTACCAAGGGATTGCAATCTGAGTAAGCGATCGATACCATATTCGTTAATTTTCTTTAACAGCAAAGAAATACCGGGCATTTTTTCCAAGGAAGCTAGGGCTTTGCGATCAAAGGGATGTTCGTAGGCTTCTGCTCTTAGCCCTGTTAATACTTTTTGCTCCATGATTTTTGCTCTGACCAAGTTGTAAAAACTAGATTAACTCAATTTGCTAGTTATCTCAACCGTGGGGCTAATGGCAGGATATGATTGAGCATCTCTCCCAATTAGCAATTAGCAATTAGCAACTGGCGTTACATTAGCCAAAATTTGTGGATTTCAATCTACTCATTTTTGATAAATTTCTTCAAGCACTGCTGCGACATCGGGGGGAATCGTAGTGAAATGAATGGTAAAACAATTTTGGTTAACTGCCGATTGTTCTAATACTTTAGCATAAATATCGCTACTGACTTCATTTAATAAATTTAGCTTGAGATTGGTCAGGGGTTGTTCTAAACGTTCGGAACGAATTTCAGCAGAATTAGCTGATAGTTTGACTAAACTTGCCTTGAAGGTTACTCCATCAACGTGCTTGCCATCTATAACCGTATATTGAACGGGAATTTCTTGTTTTAGGAAAATTAAATTCTCTTCTTGACGGGTCAAAAATAGATTGCGATCGCCAGCAATTCCTCTTACATCATAAAGGGGGATAGGTTCGTGAAAGCCTTTGGGTTGAACCTGGATTTCCCTAGAGATTTGCAGGATAGAACCGACTTCTTTAAGGGTAGATTGGGAAATCAGAATTTGACCCCCTACGGTATAAGATTCGATTCTGGCTGCTAAATTAACGTGACTTCCTATGACACTATATTTGGCATGTTTTTGCGAGCCGATATTTCCGACTACTGCTTCACCCGTGTTCAAACCGATTCCCATTGCTAATTTGGGCAAACATAAAGAGGTATTTTTGTCGTTAACAGAATCCATTGCTAATTGCATTGCGACAGCGCAAGCGACTGCCCTTTCAGCATCGTCTTCTCGCTGAGTTGGCGCGCCAAAAATCACTAAAATTCCATCCCCGATAAACGCATCAATCGTGCCTTGGTAACTGGTAATAATATCTACCATTACCTCCAAATAAATGTTTAACATCGAAACGACTGTTTCCGGTGACAAGCGTTCCGATATGGCTGAGAATCCCCTCAAATCGGAGATTAAAATAGTGACTTTTTTTCTTTCTCCTCCCAACTTGAATCCTTCGGGGGAATCAAGTAGATTGGCGACGACTTCATCGGTGAGGTAGCGCCCGAAAGTTTTGCGAATTTCTCCCGCCGTGCGTGCGATGTAAGCAGTGATAGCAATACCAGAAGAGAAGAAAGCGATCGCAGGTGGTACAACGGGTATCCAAACTCCTTGCAATAGAGCCAGATAACCAATACCAAAAAGACTGCCGACAGCTAAAATATAAATCGCGACAATTCTGAGGGAAAATTTAGCCACGCCACCCGCATGTCGCCATTGCCAACTTAATATTGCACCAAATAAAGACCAACCAAAAATCCACCAATACTCCAAGGAATCGGGCCAACTTTTAATTAAAGGACGCCCATCTAACGCGGCACTGATAATTTGACTGGTTATATTGGCATGAATTTCGACACCGGAAGTGCGGGTGGGGATACTATATGGGGTAGGGAAGAAATCCTTTTGGCTTTGGGCGATCGCGCCAATTAAAACAATGCGATCGCGCAGCAAATCCGGCGGTATCCGGTTCTCCAATACATCCATCATCGATACTGTCTTAAAGCTTTTTTGCGGCCCGCGATAATTGATTAAAATCTGATAGCTCCTGTCATCGGCGTTGACATAGCCACCATCGTTCTTTTCAAAGTTAGCAAATACCGCTTCACCCAATTGCAAATAATTGGGATTAACTTTCGCAGCTTTTGGTTCAATTCCTTGATTTTTCAGGTAAATTAAAGCCAGTCTCAATCCCAAACTTTCTATCGTATTTCCATCTTTTGCCGTCAAATATAAAAAACCTCGACGCAGCTTGAGGTCTGGATCTAATAAAACATCATTGGCACTGACTTGACCGCGCTGCAAGAGTTGGGGGGGTGGGTTAACTGCTGGGCCATTGGCATCTCCCACGACTTTTTTAATTCCAATTAAATTAGGTGTCGTTTCATACACCCTAACTAGCTGCTGATGTCCGGGTTCTTCTGGCAAATCTCGGTATAAATCTAAGGCGATAGCGATTGGCTGCTGCTGTTTAATTTTTTCTAGTAATTGAGCTAATAATATATCGGGAACTATACCCCGTCCCACCTTTTGCAAATCTGATTCTGTAATGCCAACGATAACGATGCGATCGTCAGGAGGTTCTTTTGGACGCAGGCGCAGAAATTGATCGTAACTCGCCCATTCCAAGGGTTGCAAAAAGCCTGCCAAGCGCAAGGCTATAACCAACGCCGCCACACTGGGGGCAGCAATTAATACCCCCCGCGATTCCCAAATTTGCCGTTTCAGCTTTGCCCACATACAACCCTAGCTTGAGGCACAATTCTATTAAAGCTTACAGATGCCCGGTTTTGCAGCAGAAAGGAAAACGATTGATGGCGGTGATGGGGAAGCGATCGCCTGAAACGTTGGCACGATCAAAAGACTTTTGAAATCCCCATAAGATCGAGATATTGTAGAGTAACAGAGGCCAAAGTAAACTGCTCTAACCAACCAGGATCGACAGACTTAGAATTGCCAGACAATACCTTCAAAATTGCCTGCGCCATTGCTTCGATATCTCCAACCGATACTAACTCACCGTACTTCCCATTGTCGAGAATTTCTGCAGGACCATTGGGACAGTTAGTCGAAACTACTGGCGTACCCAATGCTAAAGATTCAACAATAACGTTACCAAAACCTTCCCAAGCAGAGGATAAAACAAAAACATGCGATCGCGCGATGTAACCATAGGGATTATCTACAAAACCAAAAAAACCAACATCATCCTTTAACCCTAACTCCCGTACCAGATTATTTAGTAGCTGGCGATCCTTGCCACTTCCTAAAATCACTAACCGCGCCGGAAGCACTTTTCTGACAATCGCAAACGCTCGAATTAGACTAGGAAAATCTTTCTGTTCCTCCAATCTTCCTGCACCGATAATAACGGGAGGTTGTCCGGTAGCAAACCAAGGATGATCTATAGCTACAGCAGATTTCT
The DNA here is from genome assembly GCA_003486675.1 of Cyanobacteria bacterium UBA11372. Classification (GTDB taxonomy): domain Bacteria; phylum Cyanobacteriota; class Cyanobacteriia; order Cyanobacteriales; family Aerosakkonemataceae; genus Microseira. The sequence goes on along the minus strand of DNGG01000343.1, from coordinate 33,072 downwards.
CAAATAAATCGGGAGTAATAATCGGATTGTAAATCGTTTGGATGCGCTGTTGGGGAAGATGGGTGACTTTGGCTAAATCTTTGGCAACGCCGCGAGATACTGCCACAATACCATCAGCCCAAGAATAAAACAGCCGCGACAAAATAGCTGCCAAGCGATCGCTGCGGCGGTTTCGTGCGTGAATGGAAAGTGTATTGTGTTCGGATACAAAAACCCGCGTCGAGGTTCCAGAAAGACGCTTTGCCCACAGGGCAATTTCGTTGTTATAGTGCAAGCCAGAAAGGAGAACACTGGGTTTTTCCCGTCGCAAATAACCCGCCAGTTTCGGCAAACCTTCTACCATCCGAGGGGCTTTTAAACCTACAATTCTAACTTCAGGCGGTACTTGTTTCATGTAAGGGCCATCAACGGTATTCATCACCAAATCTACTTTTAGTCCCTGCTTAACAAAGCCCTGCATTAAATTCACCATAACTCGTTCAGCACCGCCACCATAAAGTAGACGCAGGTAAATGGCTATATCGGGTGTATTATTAGACATTGTTATCATTATTCGGCTTGACTATTGTTGTGGTAAAAGCAGAAAGGAGAAGTTTGATTTTTGGTTGGGTTTCGTATCCTCAACCCAACCTACGGGAGAGGCTTTGTTTCTAAGGGTTCCACGAACAATCAGCCATTACCAATTACCCTCGTTCCCTGGCTGGAGCCTGGGAACGCCATTAGCTGAAGATAGTTTTGAGCGCTACTTGCTAGGGTGAACTGTTCCAGCCAAGATGAATCGACAGATTTAGAGTCACCTGACAATACCTTTAAAATCGCTTTTGCCATAGCTTCACTATCGCCGACGGCAACCAATTCGCCATATTTGCCGTTATCGAGAATTTCTGCTGGACCATTCGGACAATCTGTTGAAACCACTGGAGTTCCTACTGCCATTGCTTCTATAATTACAGTAGGCAAACCCTCGCGATAAGAAGACAAAACGAATGCAGATGCCCGAGCCATGTCAGCATAGGGATTGCTGGCAAAGCCAGGAAGTTCTACATCGTTTTCTAATCCCAATTCGCGGATTAAAGCATTGAGCTTAGACCTCTCTTTTCCCTCTCCCAAAATTACCAATCTCGCTGGTTTTACTTGTCTAACTAAAGCAAATGCACGAATCAAAGTAGGGAAATCTTTTTCCTGAGTTAATCTGCCAACACCTAAAATAACTGGAAGTTCTCCAGGTTGAAACCAAGGATGTTCGACTGATGCTTTTGCTTTTAACAGTAAACTCTCATCAATCACTGGGTTGTAGATAGTTTTAACTGTACCTGGTTGCATCCGCAAGTAAGTTTCTAAATCTTGCGCTAAACCTTTAGATACGGCTACAATTGCATCCGCGCGGGGATAAAACCAGCGCCGCAAAATCGGCAGTGCTTCCTCCCGAATTCCATAATGTTTCTGGCGTTTCTCGTAAGCTATCGAGAAGGATGTATGTTCCACTAAAATTAAATTTACCGGCGACATTGCCAGGGTTTTCGCCATCACCACTACCACATTAAATATCTTAAAGTGAGACACTAATGCCTGTGGTTTTTCTTTTTGTAAATAACGCATTAAAGGCAAGATGATTCGACTGCCGCTAGAGACTCTCTCCTCAATTGGTGTATGGAAATCAATTACTCGAACTTTGGCGGGTATTTCGTTTAAATAAGCTCCTTTGCCTGATGCAACGACGATATCTAAGGCAATACCCTGTTGGTGAAGCTGCTTGATTAAATTGATGGCAACTCGCTGCGCTCCAATGGCTTCAAAGCTTGGTAACAGAAACGCGATCGGTTTGGCTCTGTGGGACATATAGTTGTTGTTTAAAAAAGGAATAATTAGTAGGGGCTAATATTCTTTTGTGAGATATAGGTAAATTATAACGACAAATTATCCTGAAATTATACCATACTGTTTTTCCTACGGAGTACGCTTGTACATTGATTAATCATTAGACGTTACCTAAATCTCAAGGTCAAGTCAAAACAAATACTTTTAACTTGGGAAAAGTGGTGCTAAACTGGAAACCAGTTAGAAAGTATATTAAGATTGGAAGATCTTAAGAACCTCCGTCTCTTTAGGCCCGATAGTGTCTATTCTAAATCCACAATTCCCACTGGCGTTAGAGCTAGGGGGAAGAAAATGGCTTATGCTTGAATCGCAAATAAATCTACGGGTACGCCTTGAGGCGTCATCCCGCAGGCGAGTTATAACACCCGTTCCCATCCACCCCTACCCAGGTTGCCGAGAAATATACTTCTGCAAAAACTCTTGTGGGGTAGGCAACATGAGCTGCCCTTGAGGTGATTTTATGGAGAGATATAATAGGGGAAATAGATCTGAGTATTTTTGTGCGATCGCTTGCCACTAAAGTCCAAAAGGTTGTTTTCTCATGCCGGATATCAAGCTAGATAAAATTAAAAACAAATTAGCGTTATTGATTTACAAGCTATCACCCGACCTGCTGAATTTGCTCGATAAAATGCGATTTTTTAAAAGGTCTTTACCCGCTCTAATTAAGAATCCTCAGTGGTCGATTGGCATTTATGTCGGTGAATCACCTTTGAAATTTATGCCTGCCAAAAATGTCAAAAATCCAGTGATTGACTGTCACGATGTCTTAGATGTAACGGCTGATTTTGTTGCCGATCCTTTTATGCTGAAGGTTGAGCAAAACTGGTATATGTTTTTTGAAATTTACAATCAGCAAACTCGCAAAGGGGAAATTGGACTAGCCGTTAGCCCGGATGCGGTGAAATGGGACTACCAACAAATTGTGCTAGCTGAAAAATTTCACTTATCTTATCCATATGTTTTTTCCTGGATGAATGAATACTACATGATTCCCGAAACAGGTGAAGCCAAATCGATTCGACTATATAAAGCCTCTAAGTTTCCCACTCATTGGACTTTTGTAGACAATCTAGTAAGCGGTTCAGTGTTTTTAGATGCTTCAATTTTTCGTTACGATAATCGATGGTGGTTATTTGTAGAAACTAATCCCCACGCCAAATACGATACACTTCGCCTATATTATGCTGATGAACTCACAGGTCCCTGGATCGAACATCCAAACAGTCCCATTATCAATGGTAATCCACATATTGCCAGACCAGCTGGCAGAGTTGTGGTGATGAATGACAGAATTATTCGCTATACCCAGGATTGTTACCCCTTCTATGGGATTCAGGTGAGAGCATTTGAAATTACCGAACTTACTCCTACAAGCTATCAAGAAAAAGAAGTCGAAGGAGCGTCAGTGCTAACCCCCTCGCCAACTGGTTTTGGTTGGAATGGCGGTGGTATGCACCACATCGATCCTCACCTGAATGAGGATGGTACGTGGATAGCTTGTGTAGATGGTTGGGTCTAAGTTAATTATCGCTATTAGAGCTAGTACTTGCTCCTAGATTTACACCCAAAACATCTAAATAATTTTGGATAGAAGTTTCTAAGGTAAACTGGTTCAACCAAGCTGAATCAACAGACTTACAATTCCCAGACAACACTTTTAAAATCGCCTGTGCCATTGCATCAGCATCCCCAACAGGCACTAAGTCCCCATATTTCCCATTATCTAAAATCTCTGCTGGCCCACTTTCACAATTTGTCGAAACTACATTCAATCCCAACGCCAAAGCTTCAATTAAAACTGTAGGCAAACCCTCCCAAGCAGAAGATAAAACAAACAAAGATGCTCGCTTCATATAAGGGAAGGGATTATTCACAAATCCCACCCAAGCTATATCTTGTTCAACTCCCAGCTCTCGCGATAGCGCTTCGAGTTTTTTTTGCTCTCTTCCACTTCCCAACATCATTAATCGAACGGGTTTTACCTGGCGTACTTTGGCAAAGGCTCGAATTAAAGTTGGGAAATCTTTCTGCGCTACAAATCGTCCCATTCCCAATATTACCGACGGTTCCCCTTCAGCAAACCAAGGGTGATTTAAAGGTGCTTCTGCTTGTTCTTTTAATGCCGGAGTAATCACTGGATTGTAAATCGTTCGCATCCCTTTTAAAGGTAAGCCAGAGATACTCGACAAATCCTCAGCCACGCCGCGAGAAACGGTGACAATCTCATCCGCCCAAGGATAAAATAACCGTGCTGCTAGAGGCGCTACACGGGAAGAAACCTGTTCTACCCCTAAAGCTTCCACGGAAAGAGTGGTATGTTCCGATACCACGACGCGAGTCGGAACCCTAGCAATATGTTTGGCTAAAATTGCTATTTCATTTGGGTAATGACCTGCTGAAAGCAGTGCTGCGGGGCGTTTGTTTTTCAGGTAGCCGATTAACTTGGGCAGACTGGTTGTGGATTGGAGACTGGTGGGGAATTTGAAGGAACGATTTTTGTCAATTTCCTTGGTTTGTAAATCCACTATTCCCACAGAGGGCGGTACTTGGGGCAAGAAGATTCCTTCTGCTTTAATTAGCACTAAATCGACTTGTACGCCTTGTTGCGCCATGCCGCAAGCTACGTTTAACATAATCCGTTCGACACCACCACCGTTAAGGTTACGGAGAAAAAGGGCAACCTGCGGTTGGGATTGAGGTGTCGCGAAAAATCTTGGGCGCGATCGCTTTTGAGTAATGTTCAATGTTAATTACCTTTTAGAAAGCCGCTGGGCAAGTCGAGAATAGCAGACAGCTACTCCAGGTGCTTGTCAATTAAAGCAATGAGTTTAGCTATGCTTTGCTGTTCTTCTAAAAGCATTTCTTTGAGCTGGCGCATCTGTTCCCGGTTTGGCGGACGGTGTACCAAATCATCAACGAAGTCCCCTATGGGAGATTTTCGTCTAGGGGGATCCAAAGCGAATTCAGCAGCCAATTTCTTTTGGCGATCTAAAGCCAGTTTGGATCTCTCAATTCGCGCCCGGGTTCGGGCTGTTAAAATTTTAAGCTGATTTACCATTTGAGCCAATCTCTTGCTCAAGAGATCGCCGAGAGGGAGTATCACCATTGGGTTCATTGCCACTATAAGTCATATCAATCCTCACTGATATCTCGATGGAAGAAACTGGCGATCGCGCAAGCGTTGGGAGGCGCATCGCTGCGATACATCAAGCGATATGCACACTCCTAGCACTCGCGATCGCCAGCCTTGCTACAAAGTTGTTACCGAGTTTTAACATTGACAGCGGGAATTCCCCTTCCTCGCGTAGCAAAGTGACGCGCGGTAGCAAGTCACCTAGCTACGCAGGTGGGGGATGAGAGCGAGTGAGGTGAGGAGTCCTACCCTGAGCCGATTTCGACCGCTCCTCCAGAGGTGATGGGTAGGCGACGAGACGAACAAAATCCTCGATTGACAGCGATTCTATCGGCTCTTATAATAAAAGAAGATAGCTATAAAAGTATTGTTGTGCAACATCAAGCCGTCAAAGTTAGAATCTACCCATCGCCTAGCCAAGAACAGCAATTGGCGCAGGTGTTTGGGTGTTCGCGTTGGTGGTGGAATTACGCCCTCAATAAGTCAATTGAGACATACAAAGAAACGGGTAAAAGTTTAGGACAAATCGCTCTAAACGCCTTGTTACCTCAACTCAAAAAACAAGAAGAAACCGTATGGTTAGCTGATTGTTACAGTCAGGTATTGCAAGCTACTACTCTCAATCTAGTAACTGCTTATAAAAACTTTTTTGCAGGTAGAGCTAGATTTCCCCGATTCAAATCGAAGAAGGGGAAGCAGTCTGTCCAATATCCTCAAAACGTCAAGCTCTTAGCTAATGCTATCAAGATTCCAGGTGGAATTGGCGAAGTAAAAGCTAAAATACATAGACCGATAGAGGGAGAAATAAAAACAGTTACTATTAGCAAAACTCCAACAGGAAAATACTTGGCATCAATCCTAATTGAAACCGAAGGCAATAATCCAAAAGTGTCAACAGAAGGTACAGTGCTAGGTATAGACTTAGGGGTTAAAGATTTTGCCGTAACTTATAACGGCATCAAGACTTCTAAATATAGCAATCCCAAACATCTAGCCAAGCATGAGAAAAATCTCAAGCGCAAACAACAAAAACTAGCACGCAAACAAGATGGAAGTAGTTCAAGACTAAGAGCTAAGAAATTAACAGCTAAAGTATACGAGCGAGTATCGAACGCACGGCAGGATTTTCTACATAAGCTCAGTCATAAGCTAAGCAACGAGAACCAAGTTGTAGTAATAGAGAATCTTCATGTCAAAGGCATGGTGCAAAATCACAATCTCGCCAAAGCAATATCTGATTGTGGTTGGGGAATGTTTACTAATTTTCTGGCTTATAAACTCGAACGTAAAGGCGGAAAATTAGTCGAAATAAATCGATTCTTCCCTAGCTCCAAACTCTGCTCTAAATGCTTCTATCAGATCGATGAAATGCCGCTAGATGTTCGTGAATGGACTTGTCATAGCTGCAAAACTCATCACGATCGAGATGGAAACGCAGCAGCAAATATTCGAGCAGAGGGAATCAGAATGCTACAGACGGATGGAATAGCCGTCTCAGCAGGTGGAGAGGAAGTAAGACCGAAGAAAGGGCGTAAGTCAGTTCTAAGGCATTCCTCTGCGAAGCCTGAAGCCCCGCCCTGTTCGTGAGTGCTACGCACTCACGAACAGGGCGGGGTAATTCACACAAATTTTACACGTTGAAGTCAATGTCGAAGCGTTTGAAGGCAGCAGAGGAAGAATGACGAAACAATAGGAAGTTTCGCAATCTGGATAGGCTTTGCGATCGCAGCAGGCTTGCTTGAGGAAAAAATAGGTTCCTGGCGCGGCTTGCGCCACACAAGTTGTTAACAATTTGCGGTGTACTTGGGTAAAACCAAGAAAGCAACACGTTTAAATACGTTTTGCAGAGCAGCAGGCATCGGTCAATATGCCTTATGTTTCGGCTGATTCTGTCGGCTAGTTACAAGCCCCATCCCCTTGTGGGTGGGGCGTTTGACTGCTAAGTTGGAGTATTGGGAAAAGTAGCGATCTTGCGGTTCTTCGGTTTCGATTTGCACCAGCTTGGTTTTAGGATCGGCTGTTAGCTTAGATGCAACCGCAAACGATATCACGATGGATGAACAACTGTTGCGATTAATTCAATTAACTGTAAACGGAATTGCCTTGGGCAGTATTATTGCCCTCGCTGCTGTGGGATTAACCCTGACTTACGGCATTTTGCGCCTTTCCAATTTTGCCCACGGTGACTTTATGACTCTGGGAGCCTATCTTACCTGGGTAGCGAATCGCAGCGGCGTCAATATTTGGCTGGCGATGATTTTAGGGGCGCTTGTCACCGTACTGGGTATGCTGTTGTGCGAACAGTTACTTTGGTCGCCGATGCGCGCGATTCGCGCCACCTCGACAACGCTGATTATCATGTCGATTGGACTGGCTTTATTTATCCGCAACGGCATTATCTTAATCTGGGGAGGAAGTAACCAATCTTACAATCTGCCCGTTGCCGCCGCTGTGGATATCCTGGGCATCAAAGTGCCTTTCTTCGATCTGATAGTTGTGGCTTTGGCGTTTCTGGCGATTTTGGGATTGCACTTTTTGTTGCAGAATACCAAAATCGGCAAGGCGATGCGGGCGGTGGCGGATAATGTTGACTTGGCTCGCGTATCCGGCATCAACGTCGAGCGCGTTGTGATTTGGACTTGGGCGATCGCTGGCAGCTTGACGGCACTCGGCGGCGGGATGCTGGGATTAACCGAAGCCGTGCGCCCGAATATGGGCTGGTTTCTAATTTTACCGATGTTTGCCTCTGTGATTCTGGGCGGGATTGGCAACCCTTACGGAGCGATCGCTGGTGCTTTGGTCATCGGCGTTGCCCAAGAAGTCAGCACTTTCTTGCTGCCTACCGAATACAAGCTGGCTGTAGCTCTGTTCATTATGGTACTGGTGTTGCTCGTCCGTCCCCAAGGTTTATTCAAAGGCACGCTCTAAAAGCTTGAGGGATGAAGGATAAGGCTCAATCGGATGATCGGTAAAATTAGGTTGCTTACTTCTACCGAAGTATCTAATTTATCCCTTATCCCTCATCCCTCACTTGCAATTACTCGATGATGTGGAAATAAAAGGCTGCTACTAAGAAGTTAATAGCCAACAGCACCAAAGCCCAGCCCGTGCGGAAGGGATAGGGGAATTTACCAGTTTGGGTGGTAGCGTTAGTGGTTTTCGCCATAAAGTGTTCTCCTGATCGATGGAACTTATTAAGAAATACCAAAGAAGTTGCACCTTTAGTGCGAGTTGATAAAAATCTTTTCGTTGGGTCATGGGTAATGGGGAGCAGGTGAGCAGGCGAGCAGGGGAGATGGGGAAGATGGGGAAGTAATTACTACTTATGAGTTATCTCCATCATCTCCTCTGCTCCTCTGCTCACCTGCCCACCTGCCCACCTGCGTTACTCACTCTCCCCTGCGTGGTAGGAACTGCGAACGAGCGGGCCGCTACGCACGTGAGCAAAACCGATACTTTTGGCGATGTCTCCCAGTTGGTCGAATTCTTCCGGCGTCCAGTATTTTTGTACGGGTAGGTGTTCGAGGGATGGGCGCATATATTGTCCCAGGGTAATGCGATCGCACCCCACCGCCCTCAAATCTTCCATCGTTTCGACGATCTCAGCAATTGTTTCCCCATGTCCCAACATTAAACCGGACTTGGTTGGTATAGTCGGGTCTACCTGCTTAACCAGGCGCAGAACTGCCAAACTGCGCGAGTACTTCGCCCCCCGCCGCACGGGTGCTTGCAACCGCCTCACCGTCTCGATATTGTGGTTGTAACAAGCCGGTTTCGCCAGGGCGACCGTTTCCACCCGCTGACGCTGTTCTGGTTCTGCATTCTTCCCGCCCCAAAAGTCCGGCGTCAGCACCTCTATCTGCGTTTCTGGGTTGATTTCCCGAATCGCTGCCATTGTCGCTACAAACCATCCTGCACCCCCATCCGGCAAGTCATCCCGCGCCACCGAAGTCAGCACCGCATAACGCAACCCCAACAACTTCACCGCCTCTGCCACTTTGCGGGGTTCCTCCGAGTCGAGGGGCATCGGCGCGTGTCCTTTATCTACTTGACAAAAACCACAACTTCTGGTACATGTTGGCCCCATCAACAGGAAGGTTGCCGTTTTTTGGGAATAGCACTCGCCCCGGTTGGGACAGCGTCCTTCTTCGCAAATTGTATGAATCTGGCGCTGCTTGATGATGCGCTGAACGGTAGAAATATCGCTGGCTTTGCCGATGGAGCGGCGCAACCAAGACGGCATCGCCTCAATTTCAGCCCGAGGCAGGGAAGCAGCTCTTGCGGTTGGGTTAGTTGGCTCTACTTCTAACGGCATAGAATGACCAATCAATGAAAACTATACGCGGGTTACGTCTCAAAATTGTAGACGTTTCGCTAAACTGGCACTATCAGGCAAGACTGGAAGCACAAAACCCCTGTCTTTTAAGCGGAGATTTAATCCAGAAGCGACGAAATCGTCGAGTCAACTTAGAAGCAACTGTGCTAAGATTCGTGCGTCAGTATAAGACGTTAAAACCTACCCCCGGATTCGGGGAAAGTGGACGACCGAGGAGCTAGTTGTCAGACTAGGATAGCAGACCGCCATTAGGCAGAAGGATTGCGCCCGGTAAGCCCGAGTTCTCAGGATATTAAGACGGTAATGTCTTAAGAATCCCCGTAGCGTCACTGTCGGGGAGTGTCAAAGTTAAATGGTCAATTCACAGCCTAAGCTAATAGTTCAAGCCAGAGGAGTCGATTGTGGCTAACAAAATCCTGGTTATCGATGACAGCCTCTCTGTTAGGAAGCAAGTCCAAGCAATGCTACCCAAGGGCAACTTCCAAGTCCTAGAAGCCAAAGACGGTCAAGAGGGACTTAAGTTGATCAATCAGGAACGTCCAAACTTAATCATGTTAGACTTCCTGATGCCGAAAATGAACGGCTTGGAAGTTTATAAGCAACTGCAAAGCAAACCAGAGTTACAGAAAATTCCTCTGGTGATCATGTCGGGGCGTAGGGAAGAAGTTTTAGAAAAAATTCCAGAACCCGCATTTAATAAATATTTTGAGTTTATCCTCAAGCCCTTTGAGCAGAAAGATCTGGTTGCCGCGATCCAGTCGGCGATGAAAAAGTCGAAACTGCCTCGCGAGGTAGCAGCACCAGCTAAGCCACCAGCAGCACCAGCAGCACCAGCAGCAGCACCAGCAGCCGCCGCCGATGGAGCGGGTGCAGCAGATATTCAGGCGCTCAAACAGCAAATTGACAAGATGCAGGGCGAAATTGAGGCGCTCAAAAAACAGCAAGGTCAAATTATGGCTTTCATCAAGTCAAAGCTGAAGTAGCTTTTGGTTTGGTAATAACTCAAGTTGCTAGTTATAAGCTTTGGCGGTGGTAATTGGCAATTGGTAATTGGTAATTGGATTCATTGGCTTTTGGGGCGGGTTTAAATGAATATCTTGTGTTGCCACAGATTGGTTGGTAAAACCCGCCCCTACACCAATTACCTATTACCCATTCAGAAACCCGGTTTCTGCGTCTATTTATCCCTGTCAAACCCACGATTTTTCAGCTCACCTTTGTTTCTTTGTCAAAGGATCCAACTAGCAACTTGCTTTAATAGCTAATAGGTCATAGGTAATTGGCAACGATCGCGATCGCCTATGACCCACTATGCTGTATGAGTTAGAAGAGGACGCCCAGACGTAGTACCAAGCAGCAAAACTTTACTTATCTCGCTTAACCCTTACGAACTCGCGCACGGCCTAATACCATAACCGGAACAGCAACGATGCACAGCCTAAAGTTGGAGTTAAAACTTAACAACTTTGAGAGGTCATTCCTAGCCGGTTGCGCTGGCTTTAGCCGTTTAGTTTACAACTTTGGCCTATCACTGCTTACCTCTTCCTGGGGGTTCGAGGATGTTAAAGCTAGCGACTCAAAACGGTTAACTGAAATCGAAAAGGTTTTTACAAACTACGTCAAAACCTTGCCCCAATATGCTTGGATGAAGCAATATCCATCAGCTATCTATTCATCAGCCTTAAGGAACTTAGCCAAAGGTGTTGATCGATGGCGCCAAGGTACTTCTGGTTTTCCTAAATTCAAGTCAAAAAAACGAGGTGACAGTTTTACCGTCTTAAAAAAGGCAGGAGTGTATCCCAGAAAGGGTGAACCGATGGTTGCATTTACGAACCGTCAGGTACTTTGCCCAGGCAAGAAGATAAATATCCCTAGTCTAGGACAATTCAGGCTAAAACAACCAATCCCATTTTTATGTTCAAGCCAAACATTTACTATTTCGAGGGTAGCCGACAGATGGTTTGTTTCTTTCGCACTAGATGTTGACAAACTTCCACCAGTTGTACATCCGGTTCGAGCGGTTGGCATTGACTTGGGGGTGAAATGCTTTGCTACCCTGTCAGATGGTTCCAAGATTGTGGCGCCGCCATCTCTGAAAAAAGCGAAAACCAAGCTAAGTAAGGATGTGTGGCGTAATCGGAACAAGCTCTCAGGCAATCGCACTCAAGGGATAAAATCGTCAAAGAATGCCTTGAGATACTACCAAAGACTAGCCAATAAGCACGCCCGGATTGCTAATATCAGACGAGACTTTTTACAAAAGGTCACAACTGATATAAGCCTTAAATATTACAGCATTCGGATAGAAGATCTGAATATTCAAGGCATGATAGCTAACCATAAATTGGCTGAAGCTATTTCAAGCTTGGGATTCTATGATTTCCGCAGAATGTTGGTGTACAAGGCGTCATTTTTTGGCACTAAAGTAGAGCTGGTTGATAGATGGTTTCCCTCATCCAAAACATGTTCTTGCTGCGGCAACGTTCAGCCGATGCCCTTGAAAGATCGCGTTTATAGATGCAACAAGTGTGGCGTTTCTATCGATCGCGATTTAAATGCGGCTCAAAACCTAGAAAATGCCCCAAAAGATAGAGTACGTGCGGCAAGCGCGGAATTTACGCCTGTAGACAAGAAGGAGCCGACTCCCTTGGTTGAAGCAGGAAGCAAACGTCAAATTAAGCCCAATGCTTGATTTGAGTAAGTTTTGTCTTGCACGCGGGAACACCCCATGATAGAAACCAGGGGATTCGGTGCAAGGAACGCTCCGCGTCTCCCCATCTCCTTTGTCTGGTGCGTCTTCTTAGTCACCACTCGTACTCCAGCTCGCCCTTTTCGATTTTTTCTAGGATCAAGGTTCTGTACAACTCCAATTCTTGAACGGAAATCTTGCCGTCAGCCCATTCTAATGCTTTAATCGTTTCTAGTTCTTGTCGCGTCACCTTGCCATCTGCTGTGGCACGCTCGATCGTGGCTTTGAGTTTTTCCAGTTCTCGGATTTCTTCGGCTGTGGGGTTTTTGGCGTTGGGGCGTGAAATTTTCATCGTGGCTTCCCTCCAACGAGTCTGAGTCTATGGTATGACTGTTCTGCCGCGATCGCAGAAAGCTTAACTGCGATTTAAACTATTTGCGACCCTTTAACAAATACGCCAGCATTTCGCCTTTGCCTTTGACTGCGATCGCACCCCTTTCCTGGAAGTAAAAGCGATCGCGCAATCGCTCGTAGGTATCCTGGGTTACCTGAATCTCTCCCGGTATCCCGTGAGATTCCATGCGGCTGGCTGTATTTACCGTATCTCCCCAGAGGTCGTAGATAAACTTTTTCACACCAATCACCCCCGCCGTCACGGGGCCGGTATGAATCCCAATTCGCATCCTAAAATTTTGACCCGTCTCGGCGTTGAATTGAACCATTGTGGTTTGCATGTCGATTGCCATTTCTGCGATCGCCTCGGCGTGATCTGGCTTGGGGATGGGAATACCTCCCACTACCATGTAAGCATCCCCAATCGTCTTGATTTTTTCTAACCCGTGTCGTTCGACGAGATAGTCAAACTGGGAAAAAATCGCATTCAGCATATGAACCAATTCTGTCGGCGAGATGCGAGTTGATAGCTCTGTAAAGCCAACGATATCGGCAAACAAAACGCTGACTTCAGAAAAGTGTTCGGCAATGGTTCTTTGATCCTTTTTCAGGCGTTCGGCAATCGTGGCGGGTAAGATATTCAACAGCAAGCGATCGGTTTGTTGCTGTTGATAGCGCAGTGCTTCTTCTGCTTGCTTGCGCTTCATATACTGACCGATTTGACTACCAATCGCCGCCATCATTTGGAGCAAATCTGTGTCGGGTGGTTCGAGTTCGCCACCAAAGAATGTCATTACCCCCAAAGCTTCACCGTTTCCCATGATGGGAAACCCCATCGCTTCGTGCAATCCTACTTGGGCAGCGAAACTCACTAGGGGAAAGTTGGCATCATCGACCATATTGGTTATCCACAAAGGGGAACAATTCTGCCAAACGCGACCGGCTAATCCTACACCCAACTCAAAGCTACTATGCCAGGTAATGTTGGCAAATTCTGGGATGGAAACTGACGGTTTTACCCACAGTTGAGCGCACCGCAATACGATCGGAATCGGACAACTTTCTCCGGCACTTGCGGGTGGAATTGCCTGCTGATTTGGTATCCACAGTTGACCCGCATCCGCTCCCAGATGTTCGCAAAGCGCTGATAAAATTTTTGGCGCTGCGGCAGACAGGGTGGCAGACTCGGATAAGCTGCGAGTTATGGCATACTGCGCTGCTTTGCGCTTTTCAGCCCGCAGGCGTTCGGTGATATCTCGACCGACATAAACAAAATCGGTAATGCCCTCAATTTCTGTCTCAATTGCGGCACAAGAAAACGCCACGTCAATTTTTTTGCCGTTTTTCGTTTTACAAACGACTGTTAAATCTTTAAATACTTCATTTTGTTGCCCAAAACGCGATTCAATCGCTTGGAGCAAGATTTTTCCATCTGTTGCGATCGCTGAAATTGGCTGGTTAATTAATTCTTCTTCTTTGTAACCAAACAAATCCACCGCCGCTTGATTGATTGTTTTGATATTTCCCAAATTGTTGGTCACTAACAATACTTCTGCCATCGCATTGATAATGCCATCCAAGTAGTGTTTAGCAGCCGCCAATGCACTTGCTAACAGGCTAGTTTCATTGTATCCTTGGACTAATTTTTGCTCCAGAACCATCCGTTCGGTTACATCTTCAATAAAAAAAATAAACTGCTCTTGTCCCCGCTCTTCATTCGTTTTATCCCCCACAATTAAAATATCCATATACAGGGGATTGTTCGGGTCTAAAAACCGACCAATTGCTTTTAAATTGAAACTTTTCTCCCGACCTTCAAGCACGTCGTTCAGAATCTCTTCACACCCGAAGAGTTCGGGAAAGGCAAATCGCACATCTTCCCCTACTTTCACTTGATTGGGATCTTCGGCGAAGCGTTCAACACCCTCAGACATTTCTAGAATGTTGAATTCCCGGTCTACCGCCAAGTATTCCAGATTCCGGTTTGGCGATAAGTGCGCCAATAGCTGCTTGACAAGGGTGTTCATTAGCTGTTATTATTTTTTAGGTTCTTTTTTCATAATATATCGATCGACGATAAAAATTTTTTTAGCGATCGCTCCCGCCAAAAACGCTAGTTAATTTTCGCAGGAGATAGATAAAATTTTGCCATTCCTCAAATTCTATCTCAATAGTTGAACGGGAAAATTTCAATGGCTCGCTATCAATTGACTCAATGGTATAGTGACGGCGAAGGTAGTACCCACTCCTACTTCACTTTTCACTGCAATTTTGCCACCGTGCAAGTCTAAAGCTTGCTTGACAATTGATAACCCTAGTCCAGTTCCAGGAATTTTACCCACATTTTTCCCCCGATGAAACAACTCAAATAATCGTTTTTGGTCTTCTGTACTAATGCCAATGCCCCGATCTTTGATTTTAAAAATGACTTCTTCCTCCTGATAATTTAGGTCAAAATCAACCGTGCTGCCTTGAGGGGAATACTTAATTGCATTGGAGAGTAAATTAGTCAGGATGTGGCGGAGCAGGTTTTCATCCATACAAGGAAGAAAGGGATCGAGGTGGCTTTCTTCCAGCTGTTTATTATCGTTGTTAATGGCAAAAATAATTGTGCGTTCGCCCCCTGCCGCCAGTTTTATTTGTTCGACTAATTGGGTGCAGAATTTTACTATATCTACAGGAGCTGGATTAAACTTTAATTTGCCTGCTTCTGCCTTATTGATGACCAACACATCTTTTAATAGCTCGGTCATTTGGTTAGCGGCTGTTTTAATGTTATGAATATATTCTAGGTTTTCTTCTGGGGTTGATTCAGTACCGTAGTGTTCGAGTAAAGCAACGGACATGAGTATACTGTTGAGTGGGTTGCCAAATTCATGGGTAACCATTGAGAAAAAGCGGAATTTTAATTCCCTGAGTTCTTTTTCTTGAGCCAGAGCCTTGCGCATCTCTTCTTCTGCTTGCTTGCGCTTGGTGATGTCCCGTCCAATATAAACAAAATTGTGTAACGTTTCTATATCGGTTTGAATAGCCGACTGGGAAAAGGCTAATATAATTTCTTTACCCGTTTTGGTTTGACAAATTAATTCTACATCTTTCAATACATTTTTTTTAAGTGAGTATGGTTCTTGCACCAGCTTCGCTAAAAATTTTTCATCTTTTATAATGTTTGAAATATGTTGATTGATTAACTCGGCTTCCCTATAACCCAGCAAATCTTGGGCAGCTATATTAACTGTCTTTATATAACCCGATTCAGTTGTGACTAACAAGACATCTGTCATCGAGTCGATAATTTTATCGATGTATTCTTTGTACTGAGCTAGGGTGGTTGATAAAAGACTGGTTTCCCGGATTGTCTGTGCTAAACTTTGCTCCAAGATCGTTTTTTCGGTCACATCTTCAAACAGGATAAAGAGTTTGTTGCCTGAACTGGTGCCATTTTTATTGAATAAAACAGCAATATCTAGGTATAAAGGAGAATTTGATTTTGAAACTCGTTGAATTCCTTTTAACTCGAAACTCTTCATTCGTCCGTCAAAGATGGCGAGCAGGATTTCTTCTATTCCAATAAATTCGGGAAAGCTGAGGCGGACATCTTTTCCCTTTTTCACCTCCTCGGGAGAATCAGCAAAGCGTTGCACAGCCAAAGAAGTTTCTTCTATTTTTAATTCCCGATTTAGTGTGAGATAATCCATAGAGCAGCCAGAGTTAAACCTATGCAGATTCTACGATGCGGTAACTTAATTTTTCAAAAAGCTCGTCAACATAAACTCCTGTTTTTGCAGATGTTGGATAGGTTTGTATGACTCGCTCGTGGTCGTTAAACTGATAAGTGAAAAAGAGTTTTTCCACTTTCTCTTCATCTACCAGATCGGCTTTATTTAAAGCAATAATAATAAACCCTTTGGGATTTACAGATAAAAAAAGCTGAATATGCTCTGGAATCCGCTCTAAGGTTTCCTGACGACTGAAATCGCCAACGATGACGGCGCCAGCGGCACCTTGCAGGTAGGTGGGAGCGATCGCTTTAAATTTGGTATGACCTTCAATATCCCAAATCAGCAACTGCACGTTCAGCTTTTCTTGCTGTTTTATGTCGGCTAATTCTACCGTTTTGCGGGAAATCTTGACTCCCACAGTCGAAAGATACTTGTCGTTGAACTGGCGCTCTACAAAGCGACGAATTAAGCTGGTTTTACCCACCCCGAAGTCGCCAACCATACAGATTTTTTTGGATATTGCAGACATGACTTGATTGCTCTATTCTCTATGACAAAAGCTTATTATCATATCAATTATTATCCGCTATTGCTTAATATTTTATTTTTATTTAATTTTAGCTGCAACTGGCGTCAACGCCTCGAATCGCACAACGCGGCTTCTGGCAGCCTCTCGTTGGGGATCGACATCGACGGGGGGTTGAGCGGTTCCTGCTATTAGTAAGCGCTTGGGGGCGATGCCAGCGGCGAGCAGAGCATCTCGCACGGCTTTGGCTCGTTCCAAGGATAGGCGCTGATTTTCTGGGAAGCTGCCGGTGAGATCGCTATGCCCAACGATCTTGAGATTTATTCCTGTATTTTTGCTGAGAATATCCTTAACTTGGTTAATTTTGTCACCCGCATCCGGGGAAGTTAGTTCGGCAGATCCCAATTCAAAATAGATGCGGGCGTCAATTTTGAACGGCTGTAGTTGGACGGTGTTGGTCACAGATGTAACACCGGGAATTTGAGCAAAGGCTTGGGTAATTTTCTGGGCATCGGTAAAAGAGTTGACAGTCCCTGACAAGGTCACTTTACCTGCATTGTACAGCGCCGCGATCGCAATGCCGTTAGTTTGATTGAGAACAGATGTTACCCGTTTAACTTCTGCGGCTGCTAACACCGGATCGGCAGGAACGTCAACGGCAACGATCTGATTGTATAACTTGAGGTTGGGTGCCGAGTCGCGGGCGATTTTTTCGGCTTTTTGGCGCAGATACTCAGTCGGTAACTTACCAGACACTCGCAGGGTATCTCCATCTGCCTTGACGTTGAGGCGGTATACGGCTAATTCTGGGGCAGAGGCTAAAGCTTCGGCGGCGTTGGCTTCGATGCGGCGATCGATGCTGTGGCGATAGGCAAAAATTCCCCAAGGCACGAGAACGAGACTCAAAGCTGCTAAGCTAATGCCGATCAGGGCAACTGGTGCTTTTGCTTCTTTTTGCTTGGCGGAAGTTTCTGCTAGTTTATCTAACATCGATCCTACCGGCGCGGGAACGTTAGCAGGATCGCCGTCAAACGATTCGATGGCTTTACCGAACTTGATGACGATAGTACTCAATGTTTGCCGCAGTTGTTTAATAAATTGTTTGGACGGATCTCCTTTAATCACGATTGCCAGGTAGCAATATCCCGCCACTTCTAAAATGATTTTAGAATTGCCGTAGTCGATGGCATCGAGTTCGGAAATTTCTCCCGTCTGGGAGATACAATCGTTGACG
Organism: Cyanobacteria bacterium UBA11372; assembly: GCA_003486675.1. Classification (GTDB taxonomy): domain Bacteria; phylum Cyanobacteriota; class Cyanobacteriia; order Cyanobacteriales; family Aerosakkonemataceae; genus Microseira. The sequence goes on along the minus strand of DNGG01000343.1, from coordinate 15,158 downwards.
AAGCTGCGGATAGCGGTGAGCATCCCTGCTACCATGTCTGCTTCTAGTTTCTGATCCCCAGACATTTGGACTTCTGAAATTACCAGTCCAGAAGTTTTGTGAATTAAAAAGATAGCTTGGACGACAAAGGGTATTGATTCTTTAAATATTAGTTCTCCATCAGAAACTCCTTGCACTTTGGCGCGAATTTTGCGGCTAATTCCTTGTACGCTAAAGGCATTGGATACTTTTTCGTTAATCTCGCGAATTGCTTCGGCGATGTATTTGGCAACGGTGCTGCCAATGACTGGATAAAGGGCATCTACCATGGCGTCGCGTTCGAGGGCAATTTGTTCTTTAATTGCTTTGCCCATTGTCGGTGCGATCGCTTGCGCCACTTCTTCGGGAGCATTGTTGATTTGTTGGCTAATTGCCGCCGCGATTAAAGGTGCTAATGCCGAACTCATTGCTGCCCGGTCTTGCTCGGTTTTGCTTTCAATGATTTGATCTATAATTGGTGCGATCGCCCCTACTACTTCATCTTTAGACTCGTCTATTTTGCGACTTAAAAGTTCTGCTATCCAGGGCAAAAGTAAATTGATTAACTCGCTTGGTTCGTAAATTTGATGCTCTAAAGAAGCGACTTTCTGGTCTACATAAGCCACCAATTCGCGCACCTCAGATACTTCTGGCTGTACTAAAATATCTTGCAACCGCTTAAACGGATCTTCTTCTATTTCCCTTTCTTCTTGCTTGATTGCGGCTATCTCTGCGGAGTTTTCCCCCTTTCCTTTCTCTGTTTCTAATTTTTCTTGACTGGCTGTTTCTCCCCCAAACGAAAATAATTGAGCTATCAGTTCGATTGCTTTATCTTCCTCGATTTCCGGCGTTTGGTTAAAGTTTTTTTCTTCTGCCTGTGATTGCTGATTCCAATTTGCTTGAGCGCGTTCAATTCTAGTTGGTAGGGGGGAATTTTCTGCTTTGTCTTCCTTCTCCCCTGCATCGCCACCATGAAGCGATCGCCACCCAATTTCTTTGGCGGGTGGCAGTGCCAACATTTGGGTTGGTTGAAACAAATTTTTCCATGCTTCTATTTCCCCGCCTGTTTCCTCAGATGATGGTTTTAAATCCAACTCAGGTGACTTTTTCTGGTCGATGATTTGTAGTTCTACCAGCAGATCCAAAAAGCCATTGAGCTGGTTTAGTGCTGCGGCACTTTCAACCTCTGGGGAATGGATTTCCTCTAAATTTTCTTTGGTTGTATCCATGCACTGCCATCCCTATTCTTATTCTCAAGCTTTAGCCAGCTACAATTCCCCCCACCTGTTTTATCTTAGCTCCCGATTGATTTTATGGGTTATCCTCGTCTTCCAGGACGGCAATACCGCCATAAACTTCTGTATCGGTTGCTTCTTTCAATTGGCGAACAAATTCAGTGCCTTTGATTCGCATTGCTACTTCAAACAGAATTTCTGCCATGTCATCTTTGGATACCTTGCCGCTCCGCAAGGAAGAAAATTGCCGGTCTAGTTCTTCAAAAATTTGATCTCTAAGATTCCGGACATCTTCTTGGAGTCTGGCTTTAGATTCGGAAAGTTCGTCGCGCACAGAAGCAACTTGCTTATCGACGGTATCATTTAAAGCTTCAATCGTGTTAGAAAACCTTTTATTCATGCGATCGGTCAGCTGTCGCAGGTCGGCACTTTCTTCAGAAGCGGTTAAGCTGACCGCCTTAATTTTTTTCTCTAAAGATTCAACTGTGAGGCGGATTTCTGCGGCGAAAGAGGTTTTGGTTTCTTCAATGCGATCGCGCAAATCTTGCCGCAGTAAAGATAAATCCGCCTCTACCTGAGCCAGACGAGTTTCATAGTCTCGCAGTTGCGGCCCCATGAGAATATCGCGGATTTGGTCTATGTTTCCCAGTCTGTCCCGTAATACTTCTTTTGTTACTTCAGCCATGAGCAATACCTATTTTGGAAATTCTAGTTTTGAGCTTCAGCCGTAGAGCTTCACTGTCTACTGTCAGTTTACCATCCAATGCCGATTTATGAATAAAACCACGGGAATTTATGGCTAGCGGGCAATTTTGTCATCTAATTTTATTTTTTCTCTAACAATTGCGGCAGCATCTGGGTAGAGGGAAGAGGCAAAAGCAAAGTTAATCTATCGAGATATCTATTTTAGGACTTAGGCAAGGGCGTTGCCAGAAACCGGGTTTCGACCTAGATCTATAGTTTCCCAATCTTTCATAGAAACCCGGTTTCTTTGGGTAAGTCATGGATCTAAAGCAGATTCTTGCTACGGGCGCCAGAGTTTTGCTCTCTCAATCTCGCTTGTCCCTCTTCCTCTCCCTTTTATCGCTTTTCAAGTCAAGATAGAGTTAGTATGCTCGCTTGCTAGCCGGTATGAGTTATTGCCTTAATCCCGCTTGCCCCATGCCCCACCAGAATCTAGATGGGGCAAAGTTTTGCCGCAGTTGTGGGTCAAAATTGCTACTCAAAGACCGCTACCGAGCGATTAAACCCATCGGTCAGGGAGGTTTTGGCAGAACCTTTCTCGCCGTGGATGAGGATAAACCATCCAAACCCCGTTGCGTCATTAAGCAATTTTTCCCCCAACTCCAAGGTACTAGCAACATCCAGAAAGCCGCCGAATTATTTCACCAAGAAGCGATGCGCTTGGACGAGTTAGGCAAACATCCCCAAATTCCCGACTTGCTGGCGCATTTCGACCAGGATGGCTTTTCATATCTGGTGCAAGAATTTATCGCAGGATCGACCTTATCCCAAGAGTTGGCATCGAAGGGAAGTTTTAACGAAACCGAAATTCGGCAGGTATTAAACGATTTGCTCCCCGTGCTGCAATTTGTCCACTCCCAGCAGGTGATTCACCGAGACATCAAACCCGCCAATATTATTCGTCGAGCGGGAAAAGCAGGTCAACTCGTGCTGGTCGATTTTGGCGCGTCTAAAGTTGCTAACCCAGCTGCTTTACAGCAAACCGGAACGACAATTGGTAGCCCCGAATACGTTGCTCCCGAACAAGCAAGAGGTTGGGCGGTATTTGCCAGCGATATTTATAGTTTAGGCGTCACCTGCATCCATTTATTGACAGGGTTGTCTCCGTTTAACTTGTACGATATTCAACAAGATCGATGGGTTTGGCGGCAATTCTTGAAGCGTCCGGTGAGCGATGCTTTGGGTAAAATCTTAGACAAAACGATAGAATCTGCGCTCAATCGGCGCTATCAATCCGCTACTGAAGTGTTGAGAGATTTAAATTACCAATCCGCCGCACCAGCTATGCCAAAACCCGCATCGCCTCCAGTTAAATCGCCGCCAGCTGTCGCCCCACCGCCTGTTGCTAAAGGAATTATCGATCAAGAATTAGCCGATGTATCTTCTCAGTTTTTGGGCGTTACTCCTGGTAAAAGCCATCAGGAATCAGCAAATTCCCAGCAACCTTTGTCTTCACCTAACTCCCAGTTTAAAAGCCAAATCGATCAAGAATTGGAGGAATTAAGATCCCAGTTTCTCGATCCAGGAAAGTGAAAAAGCAAAGGAGCAGAGGCGCAGAGGCGCAAATACTTATGTCGAAACCTGTTAATAAACTTATGATAATTTATTGGAACTTAGTAAAAATTTAAGGCTAAGGTATGGCGGCGGGGGCGGGTTAAAAAAAATGTCTCGTGGTTCGATTGAATGGTTGGTAAAACCCGCCCCTACTACCGGACGGGATATTAAACACCAAAAGCGATCGCATATCCCAACTCCGTACACAAACCCAGTGTTTGATGTAACGATTGTCGCTGTGTCTTGGGTAAAGTACCCTATGTAGATCGCGCTTTAGGCACTTGAGCAGTCGGTACGATCGCGCTTGTAAGCAGTGTGGCTTTAGATTAATCTCGACTCAGTTGTGTTGCGAGCTGCCTAGTTATGTCTGACCCCCACACCTCCGATTGGTACGACCGTTCTTTAGAAAAAGCTCTAACTAATAATTTAGTAGACCGCTATTTTAGCGAAGCCGAAAGCTGGCTGCGAGCCATCTTACGGATGTGTATTTTTTCACTTACTTATACGGATCGACAAGGGGCGCTGTTAATCGAATGCCCAAATCAAGCTGTAGCAAAGCGTCTCAGTCGCAAGATTTATCCACTGCAAGATTTGGTGCAGCGTTTAAGTCGGCGATCGCGCACGAGCAAGCGAGTGCTAATTTGCTACCTCGATGACGCACTGGGATCTTGGCGCTGTTTCGATACTAAAACCAATGCTTGGAAAGATTTGAAAACTTGTCAGGTGCCGACATTGGGTAATTGGTAAAGAGCCGATTTCAGATTTTAGATTTTAGATTTCAGATTTAATTCAATCAAATCTAAAATCTAAAATCTAAAATCTAAAATTACCCATCAACCCGTATTTCTCATTCCAGCGGCGATACCGTTGATGGTCAACAAGGCGCCGCGCAACAATTCGCCGCGACTGTGACGGGAGTCGATCACGCCGGAGGTGCTGTGAGTCTTGCTTTGACGCAGGCGTTTGAGCAGAGACACTTGTAGGAAGCCGAGGGGGACGATGTTACCGTTGCGTAACTGTACGGAGCGCTGCAAGTCTGGATCGCCATCCAACAGGCGTTTGTGGTCGGTGATGGTTAGCACCAGGTCGCGGGTAAGATGGTATTCTTGGGCGATTTGGTCGAACAAACGTTCAAAGCGATCGCGGTCTTCTGGTTTTGATAATTCTTGCAGGTAGTGATGGGCAAGTTGTAGGTCAACTTTAGCCAAGGTCATTTCTACTTTAGAAATCACCATTCTGAAGAAAGGCCACTTGTAATAAAAGTAGCGCATTAACTTCAGATTTTCTTGGGGTTCTTCCTGCAAAAATTCTTGCAACGCCGTCCCAACTCCATACCAAGCGGGTACTAAAAAGCGACTTTGCGTCCAACTAAATACCCAGGGAATTGCGCGCAGGGTGCTTAAATCTTTTTTACCGCTCTTGCGACGGGCGGGACGGGAACTAATTTGTAGTTGGCTAATTTCATCAATCGGGGTTACATGGTGGTAGAAATCGATGAAGTCGGGTTGTTCGTAGATCAAAGCACGATAGTGCTGGCGCGATCGCGTTGACAACTCTTCCATAATTTCGTTCCACGGCTGGATATCGTCAAATCCAGTCCGCAATAAGCTGGCTTGAATGACGGCGGTGGTGACGGTTTCCAGATTGTAAATTGCCAATTCGGGCCAAGAATACTTCGACGCCAAAACTTCACCTTGTTCGGTAATTTTAATTCGCCCGTCGATACTGCGACCCGGTTGTGCGAGGATAGCTTCGTAAGAAGGACCGCCACCGCGTCCGACACTGCCGCCGCGTCCGTGGAAGATGCGGAGGGCGATGCCCTGCTGTTCAGCCATTGCTTGCAAAGCTTTTTGTGCTTTATGAATTTCCCAGTTACTGCTTAAGAACCCCGAATCTTTGTTGCTATCAGAGTAGCCCAACATGACTTCTTGCAAAGCTTGAGGTGCGAGATCGGCACTAGATTTTGTCTGCTGCGTCTTGCTGGGTGCGCCGTGCGCCATGATTAATTTTTCATTGCCGCTGGCTAGCATTGAGCGGTAGAAGGGCAATTCAAACAGGGTTTGCATCACCGTGGGGGCGCGTTTGAGGTCTTCTACGGTTTCAAACAAGGGTACTACGTGCAGCGTGCCGGTGCCCGTTGCCACGTCGTAAAGTCCTGCTTCTTTCGCCAATAGCAACACTTCCAGCAAGTCGCTGACATCATGGCTCATGCTGATGATGTAGGTGTAGCAGATTTGGGGGCCAAATTCTTGCTGAAGCAGGCGCACGACGCGGAAGGTTTCGATCGTTTCTTTGGTTTGGGCGCTAAACGGTAGTTCTGGGGGAATTAAAGGGCGTCTAGTTTGCAATTCCGATACTAGCCATTGGGTTTTTTCGGCTTCTGAGAGTTCGTTATAGGCACGGGGTAAGATTTGCAGGTATTCGACAATTTCGTTAATCGTATCCGAGTGACGGGTACTTTCTTGGCGGATATCCAGGTGCGCCAGCTTAAAGCCGTAGATTTCCACTTGACAGATCAGATTTTCTAGTTCGCTACAGTTGATGCCGCTTTCAGTCAAGTTGTGCTGAATCAGGCGCAACTCGGCGAGGAATTCGACGCCAGAGGGATATAGGCCACTATGGGGAGTGGGTTTATACTTATCCTGTTGCCAGTCGGTACTTTGGTAGAGTTGCCAATTGCGATCGCGGGTATTTTCCAATCGCTTTTTGAGGTAGGACAACTTTAAGCGATAGGGTTCTTGGCGATAGCGAATTGCATATTGTTCGTAGACTTCTGGCATTTGCTGCCGATCTTGTTCTAAAGATTCGAGCAATTCCGGCAGTACGTCGCTCCAATGCAAAGATAAGCTCAAGCGATTGATCAAGCGCTCGACTGACTTGATATATTTTTCCAACACCATATGGCGTTGGTAACAAGCGGTTTGCCAAGTCACCTTTGGCGTTACCGAAGGATTGCCATCGCGATCCGATCCTACCCAAGAGCCAAACTTGCAGAAATTGTAGCTGGGGGCGGTGAGATTGCCAAAGGTACTTTGAAGACTGCGCGCAAACCGCTGATACAGTTGGGGCATGGCATCAAACAGCGCTTCTTGGAAGTAGTGGAGGGTATAGTCTACTTCATCCAACACCGTGGGCTTAAATTGGTGCAATTCGTCGGTGCGCCACCAGAGACGAATTTCTTCGGTTAATTGCTCGCGCAGTCCCTGCAATTCCCAGGACGATTCCCCGAAGCTTTTTGCCGCGGTTTCTTCCCAAGATATGGGCGACTCTTCTTCTAATTTGTCTAGCTGTTGCAGAATCTTAGCGATGCTCCGCTGCTTATCGCGGATGGTATGGCGGACGATTTCCGTTGGGTGCGCCGTAAACACCAAACGGATATCCAGATTGTCGATCAGTTGCTGGATTTGGCGAGGCGGTACGTTGAGCTGTCGCAGATGGTTAAATAACCAGCCAAACGTGCTGCGTTCCCGTCGCGTCCAGGTTGCTTCAGTCCAACTTGTTTCTACCCGATCGGCTTTGGGTTCGCTGCCTATAGATTCTGCGTCGAGTTTAGCAAAGGCTTGTAGCGCTGGATCGTTGCCATTGTGGGCGCTTCCCATGCGTAATGATTGCAGTTGCAGGCGCTGCTCGTAGTGCTGTTCGACGATGTTGATCAGCTGGAAGTAGAGGGCAAAGGCTCTGGCGGCGCGAATCGCGGCGTTGATATCCAGACTAGCGATGATTCTGGATACTTCGGCGCTGGTGTCGTTCGTTGCTTGACCTTCTGGGGAACAGAGCGATCGCAGTTGCTTGAGTAAATCTACCAACTCCTGACCGCATTCAGAGCGGAGAACCGATTCCCACAAGTCCTCAACTACTTTAAGGCGATGGCGCAGAAATAAATTTGAAGGTGTGACGAGATCGACTGCCTGATGATCGGACTGGAGTATGGGACTCATAGATTACATTTAGGGAGATAGCGGACAAATTGTAGCGATTGACACTCCCCCGTCTAAAGCGCGGGGGATTCTGTACTCAACGTCAGGGTTTGCTCCAGCAGGGTTGCCCCAACTAGCGTAGTGACCCCAACTCCTACAGCGTTACTTTGGGGATGCCCTCCCCTAGCTTGCAATGCAAGATTTAAAATATTGATTGCCGCGTTTTCATCTCTATTAAGTTTGCATCCACACTTGCAAATATGGGTGCGAACCGATAGAGATTTCTTCACAATATTGCCACACTTACTACACTTTTGACTGGTGTAATGCGGCGCAACGGCAACGGCTTCACGGTTAAATTTGCCAGCATTGTATTCAAGCCACTCTCTAAACTGCGTCCAGCTAGCGTCGTTAATTGACTTAGCTAAACAGTGATTCTTGACCATGTTGCGAACAACTAAATCTTCATAGGCTACTAAGTCGTTAGACTTGACTACGCAACGCGCTAGTCTCTTAGCGTGTTCATTACGTTGCCTACTTACTTTTAGATGTTTTTTAGCAAATCTCTTCCGCGCATGGGAGCGTCCGTTTTTACCTTTTTCCTTTTTGTATATGCGACGCTGGGCGTGCTTGATTTTGGCTGAAGCCTTTCTCAAAAAACGCGGGTTCTCTTCCTGATATCCATTGGAATCTGTGTAAAAATACTCCAATCCAACGTCCAGTCCGATAGCGTTTCCCGTTGCTTCTAGTTGTTCTTTTACTTCAACATCAACGACAAATTGGCAATAGTACCCATCGGCGCGGCGCACCAACCTAACCCGCTTAATTGACTTGACGGGGTAGGTGTGAATATTCCACTTTCCTAGCAGTTTAAGTTCGCCAATTCCTTTCTTATCAGTAAAGGTAATGCGTCGTTTAGTAGGGTGCAGCTTCCAGCCACCAACTTTATACTCAACTGAGCGATTATCTTTTTGGAAACGCGGATAACCTTTTTTGCCTGGTTTTTTAGATTTGCAATTATCGTAAAACCTGGAAATTGCCAACCATCCACGTTCCGCAGATGCCTGTACTGCATTTGAATGCAGCTTTTTAACAAAGAGAAATTCATTGCGTAGCACCGTAGAATACCTGTTTAAGGCAAATCGGTCAATTTTGGCATCCTTGGGTGAGTCCATCCAGTAATGCAAACATTTGTTGCGAATAAATTGGACTGTCTGGATAGTCTCTTCAATGGCCTGATATTGATTGGCTTTGCCTTTGACTTTGTACTCTATAACTAGCATTGAATCGACCTCTCAATGTCCTATATCTACTATACTATATGTGGGACTATATGTGGGAACACTTATGAAAAACTTTGAACTAAAGGTGAGGCTAACTGAATACGAAGTGCTACAGCTAGAGCAGGAAGCCCTTCGGCGTAAGATGAACAAATCAGAGTTGATTCGTAGTTTGATCGCCCGGTTTCCCGCTCCGTACATCCGGAGTGATGCGCGAGACTAAAGTCTCACGCGGTTACCCCGGTCGCCCATACGCGGGGTTTCCGCGAATTATTCTATGATATTTTTTTTTTTGGTGTTGCAGTAGACCAACTGAGAGCGCCGAGGTTTTTTATCGGTTTGAGCGTGCCACAGAGTGCGGTCATCAGTAGTTGGTAGGGAAAAAATACCACCAACTCGTGCATGACCGCACCCATTGCGGTGTTTTTACTTGGTTTGGCGATCGGGGAAGTCGAGAATTGGCAAGCTAGCGCCCCGAAATACTTCCTCGCTCGCCGATCCAACCGATTGCAGGAAGTCCAGGGATGCTTTAGCGGCTAAAATACCCACTAGCAATGGCCCCGTCGCCAGACTCAGTAGAATCTCTGTGGGAATTGTAACGCGAGGGGCGTTCAAAGACCGACTTTCTTGCGGTTCTGTAATCTCTGATGGCATAGCGTCCCTTTAAACTTTAATAAATGTTGCTGGAAGTACCCAAGCTGGGGTAGGGGGGCAGGGGGGTACAGGGGCAGAGGAAATGACGGAGATAAGGAAGACTCTTGAAGTAGAAGTAATTTTTTCCCCATCTCGATCGTCTTCATCACCTCCATCTCAACCCCCAATCTTCCCCATTTCCCCATCTCCTCTGCACCCCATCTCCCCATCTCCCTCGTCTTCCATTATTATTGGCGAGTTTTTTATTATTATCGAGGGGTGCGAAACGCTGCTGGTGTTGGCTGGAGAATCTGATAACAACCCCAGCAACAAGTAAAACACTGTCCAAATCCTCCAGGGTGTGATATCTCTAAGGGTTGGTAGCGGTCACGATAACGATTTGTTGAGATTTGCGGTAGTACTGCCCTGATGCTGAAAGTCAACGAGCGCACACTTGCGGATAACCCCTCACGCTTGGCGCAATGGGCCAAACGGGCGATTGGACTTAGCGGGATACAAGTTAAAGTCCGGTTGCGAGAAAACAAGCTGCATATTCTCTGCGAGGGTCAAAGCTGTCCCGACAGGAATTTAGCATTGCAGCGGTTGCTCTTGGCACTCAAGGCGACCCAGATGGATACGCTGCTTCCTGGCAGTCAAGCTCGGATCGATCAAGTTTTTCTTTACGGTCGGGTGTTGGGTCAAAAACGCCCTGAGTGGACAGAACAGATCGATCCGGAATTACTTTTGCCCAAGGCGGCTAGATCTGGCCTCAGCCAGAGTCAGAAGCCATCAGCAGCCTCGCCAGGGTCTGGGTTGGTAAAATCCACTTCACGGCAGTCACTCTCTAGTGCGGATTTATTGTTGCAGGAGCAGGCGCGGGCTGGGGATACTTTTGCGATCGCTCGCTATTTAGGTTCTAGCCTCAAGTCTTTGGGGGTCAAGGTCAAGGTTGTTGCTAGACCTCTGCCTAAAAAGGAGGAAAGCCCTTTTGATGGCGCTTTTGAAGATGGGGATGCCATCGAATCTCCTCCCCAAATCGGGGCGTCTTCTAGTGCGATCCATCGCGCCAAAGAACGCCGCCTTTGGGTGTTCTGCGAATCTGCCTACAGCCCCGATCCGTCTCTGCTAGCAAATCCGGTGACGCAGCAGTTGCGATCGCTGCGCCTGGAAGGGTTCCGCGATGGTGTAATTCTGTCCCAGGTGACGGGGGAAGCAACCCCAGAGTGGATGCTGCGGGTGGATCTGACACCCCCAGAAGAAATGCTGTCCCTGTGGGCAAGTTGGGGCGATGGAGAAGCGATCGCTCGCCTTCTATCCGGCGCGTTGGAGGAAGCGGGCATCGCCGTCACCGCCGTTCTCAAAGAATCGACGCTGCATATTTCTTGCCATAGCACTAGCCTCCCCACCCATCCAGACAAACAGCAGTGCATCAAAGCGATCGCGCCGATTTTAGCATCCCTCGCCCCCCGCAGTATCTTCGCCGCCACAATCTACGGTCACGAAGCGTTTGATTCACCCCCGGTATGGGTCGATTGGCTCGATTTACCAGCGGCAAAACACCCGGAAAAAGCAATGTCTGCCCTCGCCTTAGCCCAAGCAGGTGATGAGGCAGCGATCGCGTTTTTACTCGGTCGATTGCTCAATCCGGATATCGACGCCCGTCTGGCAACCGGCGGCATTCGCATTCAAGTCCGGTTTAAAGACGATCTGTTGCACGTGATGACCGACGCCCCCGTTTGTCCCAACCAACAGCGCGTCGCTGCCCCCACCGCCACCTTCGTCCGCGACCTGGAAATTACTGATTTATTAGGTGTAAAAGTATACGGAAGAAGGGCAGGGCAAAAGCAACCGTCCTGGAGTTACAGCGTTGATTTTGTCCCCCGCAAGCAGCCCGCGCCGGGAGGGGCGGTGGAGTTTCCCAAAACCGATGGCTACGCAGACGGGCTGCTGGGCCAGGAAGGCGAGGAGAAGGAAACCGATGTCAAAATTGGTTGGCAGCAATTGAGTGACAAAATCGCCAATCATCTGGTGGGTTCGCAACTGTTCGTCCACAGCGAAACAGAGCAAAACTTGGCGGCAGTACCGAGTCAAATCGGTTACCAAGGAGCAAAAGTCGCAGTGGTTTGGGGCACGTTAGGACTGATGGTGACGGCAGGGGTGGATTTAGTGACGGGTCAAATATTGCGATCGCCAGCTAATCAAGCCAGCTCATCGTCGTTACTACGGAGAAACTCACCCCAGACAACCAACGACGCCCTAAGCCAAATCGAGCTTTCGCCAAAGGCTCTGCGGTCGCGCCCTTCATCGCGCCGCAGAAAAGATGTATTCGATACTACCGGCTTTACGCAACCGGGCAACGTCAGCGTTAGCTTAGACGAGACGGGTCAAAACGCCACGATTACCAGCAAAGGGTCGTCGTACCCCAGCTTCAACAACCCGCAGCTAGACGAAAAACTGGCATTATACCAACAGCAAGTAGCCAAAAACGGCGCGCCAGACGTTTTAATTGTAGGCAGTTCCAGGGCGCTGCGGGGCATCGAACCCAGTGTGTTAGAACAAGCCCTAGCCGCCCAGGGATACGGGAAAATCCAGGTATTTAACTTTGGCGTCAATGGCGCCACCGCCCAAGTGGTAGATTTGATGCTGCGCCAGATTTTAACCCCAGAACAATTACCGAAATTGATTATTTGGGCTGATGGTGCGAGGGCATTTAACAGCGGTAGAACCGATGGCACATACCGAGCGATCGCCCAGTCGGCTGGGTATAGATTGTTAGCATCCGGTAGCCTTCCTCGACCAGGTGCTGTGGAAGACAAACCTGACACATCAAATCAACCGTTAGCCGCGAAGTCATTGGCATCGGGCACGTCTGGTAATATTTTGGCAATCAATTCCAAACAGATCGATTCCTGGTTAAATCAATCATTGGCAACCTTATCGGCAACCTATCCGATGCGCGATCGCCTGCAAACTCTGGTGCAAAACCGCATCGCCGCGACGTTGAATCATCACCCAGGATCGCGAACAGTTGAGTCCCCCGATGGGGAAACTGCCATCATGGGCGACTGGGATGGGTTTTATCCGGTGTCGATCCAGTTCGATCCAGAAACTTACTACGAGGAACACGCCAAAGTCACCGGCGAATACGACAAAGACTATCAGAGTTTCCAGCTCGGGGGTGACCAAGCGATCGCCCTAGAATCCCTAGTCCAGTTCACCCAAGCCCGCGAAATCCCTCTAGTTTTCATCAACCTACCCCTAACCGAAGAGTACTTAGACACAGCGCGGCGCAAGTACGAACAAGAATTCACCCTGTACATGCTGCGCCTATCCTTGAGTCGGGAATTTACCTTCCGGGATTGGAGTACCCTGTGGCCCAGTAAAAACGAATACTTCTCCGACCCCAGCCACCTCAACCGCTACGGCGCCGCCGCCGTAGCCGAGAGACTAGCACAAGACCCCCTAATTCCCTGGCCCAAACCGAAACAGTAAAGGGTAATAGGTAATAGGTAATGGGTAATGGGTAATCAGGAAAAAATCACCAATTACCAATTACCAATTACCAATTACCTATTACCTATTACCTATTACCAATTACCAATAATGACCTTCATCTCGCTTTCTTACGGACTCTTTTTACTGTGCGTCGTTGCCCTCTACTGGTTAGTACAACAGCAGCGGTTACGCTTGTGGATAATTCTCATTGCCAGCGTAGTCTTCTACGCCTCGGTGCAGTGGCAGTACATACCCCTACTATTTGTCCTGATCCTGATTAACTTTCGCTTGGGACAGGCAATTGGCAAAAATAAATCCCAGAAAAATCAAGATTGGCCTTTCATAGAAACAGATGGAAATCGCCGCCAAAAGCTGTTATTTTTGGGCATTGCGATCAACGTTTTTTTACTGTTGGGCTTCAAATACATCCCCTTTATATTAAATTCCATCGGGCAGGTACTAAACTTGCCAATTCTCCAACAGCAAGCCAACTCCATTGGCGCTAATATAATCGCACCTTTAGGCATTTCCTTCTTCTGTTTTGAGTGCATCGCCTACCTAATTGACGTGTATCGCGGTGCGCCTCCCACCCAGCAGTTTGATAAATTTGCCACCTACAAACTGTTTTTTCCCAAACTAATTTCCGGGCCGATTACTCGCTATCATCATCTAGCAGCGCAGTTGAATCTATTGCGATTTCCCAATACCGAACAAATTGTCGAAGGACTGTGGTTAATTGCCTGCGGTGCGGTGAAAAAAGCTCTGATCGCAGATAGATTGGGAATATTAGTTAGTTTAAGCTTTGATAATCTACAGCGGGCAGGCAGCGGCGATATCTGGTTGGCTATCTTTGCCTACGGATTCCAACTTTATCTAGATTTTAGCGCCTATGTCGATATTGCCCGTGGAAGTGCCTTGCTTTTGGGATTAAATTTACCCCAAAATTTTGACTTTCCCTATCTAACTACTAGCATTGCCGATTTTTGGCGACGGTGGCACATTACCCTGGGAGATTGGCTGCGAAATTACCTTTATTTTCCTTTAGGAGGTTCGCGGCGAGGACTGCCACGCACCTGCATCAATCTATTAATTGTGATGCTAATTGCGGGGATTTGGCACGGTGCAGCTTGGGGATTTATTATTTGGGGTGGATTGCACGGTTTGGCGTTAGTCATTCACCGGATTACCGAAGCAATATCTAGTCGCATTTCCCCACTGAAAACCTGGTGGCAAAGCGTACCGGGGATGATTTTTGCATGGCTGCTGACTCAAGGAATGGTTTTCACCTGTTGGATATTTTTCCGCTTACCCAATTTAAAAGAAGCTGGATGGGCAATTCAGCATTTGTGGGGACATGAAGGTGACGTGCAGTTTGCACAGAAAGTTTATATAGAAGCAATGGGTTTAGACGGATTTCAAATCGCTTTGTTGCTAGGAATTTTAGTAGCCGCGATGGGGCTTATTTTCGCATTTCAAAGATTGCTCAATTTACAGCTAAACTGGCCTGTTAAACTTCTATTAGTGCCAATTTGTCTGCACGCAGTTTGGCTGTTGGCTCCTCAAGAAGTATTACCTTATATTTATTTTGATTTCTAATAGGAGCGAGTTTAATCGAGGCGGAGCCTCGTGATTTTCGTTCCCAGGCTCTTGCCTGGG
>DNGG01000343.1:0-246 GCA_003486675.1 Cyanobacteria bacterium UBA11372 | reverse complement strand
TTGGGGAGGTTCTACCTCCTAGTTTCTTAAGTTTCGATTTTAAGCTATAACAAAGTCAACATCACTTGCGCCTGCTGTTGAGCTTTGACCGGATGCGATCTTTTCGCCATTTACTTCTACGGCAAAAGGTGTATCGCTCATGTTGATATTGTAATCGGTTTGATCGCCCGTATATCCAACGCTGGCGATCATTTTTCGACCTTCATCTGTATACTTGAAAGCCAGCATTTGATTTTTGGCTTTTTC
>DNGG01000393.1:10702-18450 GCA_003486675.1 Cyanobacteria bacterium UBA11372 | reverse complement strand
CCTTATCTCCCTTGTCTCCCTTGTCTCCCCCATTACCCATTACCGATGACCTATTACCATCTTCTAATGCATCAATTGCATTGGCAAAAATATTCATAAATACCTGATTCATTTGTCCGGGATAGCACGTCACAAGGGGCAGGTTACCATAGTGCTTAATCACTTGAATTTCCGGCTGGTTACCGCAGGCTTTCATTCGATGGCGCAAAATTAACAAAGTGCTATCGATTCCCTCGTGCAAATTTACCGGGATTTTTGTCGTGATATCCGAGCGCGAGAAATTCCGCAACGAGTTAGAAATATTTTGAATTCGCTCGGAACCCAACTTCATCGAATCTAGAATTTTGGGCAGATCTTCTAGGAGAAATTCTAAGTCTATGTCATATGATTCTTTTTCAATTTCGGCGACTGGTTGAGGATAATGTTTTTGATAAAGGTGCAAGATTTTAGTCATATCTGCTACATATTGTTTCGCCGGTTCAATATTGCTAGAAATAAAGCTAATTGGATTATTAATTTCATGAGCAACCCCAGCGACTAATTGCCCCAAACTAGAAAGTTTTTCCTGCTGAATCATTTGAATTTGAGCTTTTTGCAGTTCTGCCGTTCGCTCGGCAACTCGTTGTTCTAATCCCTCTTTTAACTGGTAGAGTTGAGCATTTTTTTCTTCCAGGGTTTTGGTTAAGGATCGCAGTTTTAAATGCACCTTAACTCTTGCTAATACTTCCTCTTGTTCAAAGGGTTTTGTGATATAATCTACCGCTCCCAATGACAAGCCTTTAAGCTTACTTTCTTTATCGGCAAGGGCTGTCATAAATATGATCGGAATGTCATGAGTTGATGGGTTAGATTTCAGTTTGATACAGGTTTCAAACCCATCAATTCCCGGCATTTGAACGTCCAACAAAATGAGTGCTGGTTGGTCATATTCTACTTGTTCGATTGCACTTTCACCATCCACAGCTACCCGCACTTTGAACCCGGCAGATTTTAGTGCTTGGGTTAGCACTGATAAGTTAGTGGGGTTGTCATCTACAACTAAAATGAATTCTGTCATTGTTTTAACCAAATAATTTTTGAGATAATTTTAAGCTAATTAATTAGCATTCATTAAATTTTTAATAAAATTTTGAATTTGTTTTACCTGGAAGCTTTCGGCTAATTCAACTAATTTTTGCACAAAGGCTATTGATTCAGGCTGGGATTGTTTAAGCTGGCTAGCTGCTTCTACGATTTCATCGATATCTCCTTTTTTAGCAAGTTCGTACAGCTGCATCAAGATATCTGCGCTTGGGGGTATGATGTCTTCTGAACTCAGGGTTACAGCTGGCGCTGAAACAATTTTTGTCAGGGTTTCTCGCGCTTCGTAAATCCATGTTAGTTTCATGTGCGATCGCAGCATTTCTAGCAATTTTTCGGCTTGCAAGGGTTTAGGTAAAAACTCATCGGCTCCCGCATCTAAACTTTTGTGCTGATCCGTATCAAATACGCTGGCTGAAGAAGCGATCGCAACAACATCCTTCAACTGGGGTAACTGTCGCAACTGTCGCAGCATCTCGAATCCATCCATCACCGGCATCACCAAATCGGTAATGATTAAATTTGGTTGAAATGCGATCGCTTTTTCTAAACCTTCAACACCGTTTTTAGCTTCCTCTAATTCAAATCCAATCGGTTCGAGCAAATTCACCAAAATCCAACGATTTTCCCATCTATCATCTACAATTAAAATTTTCCGCTTTGTCCCTTCAAACCCGATAATAGTTCCTGGTTGCGCTACTCTTGAATTTTCTCTCCAGTTTAATGCTACAGGCATGTCTAAATCAAAGCTAAAAATGCTCCCTTTTCCTGGGTGGCTTTGCACTTCTAAGTTGCTGCCCATTAAAGATACTATTTTTTGGCTAATTGCTAAGCCCAATCCCGTGCCTTCGGATTGCTTTTTGCTGTCTCCCACTTGCTCGAATGGTAAAAATATTTTTTCTATTTGTTCGGGAGTCATCCCCACACCCGTATCTTCAATTTGAAAGCGAATTTTTGTTATGCTTAATTGGTAATTGGTAATTGGTAATTGGTTAAGTTCGTTTTCATTTTCATTACCCATTACCTCTATTTTGAATGTTACTCCGCCTTTTTCGGTGAATTTAATCGCGTTTCCCAGTAAGTTAATTAATACCTGTCGCAGGCGCTTTTCATCTACGCAAACGCCGATGGGAAGTTGACCATCGCTTTGGTAAATAAATGCCAGATTTTTCTGTTCGGCTCGAATGCGACAGATTTCGGCAACGCTTTGGAGAAAGGACGGAAAATGGATTTCTGTGGGATGAAGAGCCATTTTCCTGGCTTCGATTTTGGACAGGTCAAGAATATCTTCGATTAAAGTTAATAAGTGAGAACCGCATTGATAGATAATACCCACTCCTTTTTGTTCTTTTTCGGTCAATGTTTTGGAGCGTTGGAGAATTTGGGCATAACCTAAAATGCCGTTGAGGGGGGTACGCAATTCGTGGCTCATATTTGCCAAAAATGCGCTTTTGACACGATTGGCGACTTCAGCGGCTTCTAGAGCTTGTTGCAGCGCTGCTTGGGCAAGTTTTCGCTGGCTAATATCTTCGGCAACAGCGATCGCATATTTTGGTTCGCCATCGGGCGATCGCACTAAACTGCCAATCAGATTTACCCAGATAATCGAGCCATCTTTGCGGATATAACGCTTCTCCATCGTGTAACTATCCATCTCTTTTTCCCACACGCGGCGAACGAGTTCTAATTCAACATTGAGATCGTCTGGGTAGGTAATATCTTCCCAAGTTCGATCCAGCATTTCCTCATAGGTATAACCGACGATGTTGTAAAATGTTTGGTTGATCCGCACAAACTCGCCGTCTAAACTCGAATGGCAAATTCCAATAGGCGCTTGCTCAAAAGTAGCCCGAAAGCGTTCTTCACTTTCTCGCAATTCCAATTCTGCTTGTTTAATATCGCTGATATCGCGGGCGACAGCTAAAGCAGATGCTATGCTGCGATCGCAGTTAAATTCAGGCACAATCCGAACTTGATAAAATTTACAGCCAAGGGGTGAGGGAAAATTAAACTCAATCCGCTGTTCTTTCCCTGTCGCGAATAACATTTGCAAAGCGTCTTCCCAAAGCTGGGCAAATTCCACAGGCATTCCCAACTCTCGATGGCTTTTACCAATAAATGCTTCTGTGGGAATTCCCGTTGCTAATTCTGCGGCTGGATTAACGTATACGTGCCGGAATTGCCGATCGAATCGACCAATTACATCGGGAGAATTTTCCACCAAGGCTTTGAATTCTTGCTCGCGACGATATAAAGCTGCTTGCTGCTGTTTAAGTTCGGTGATGTCGCTGGCTGTTCCCGTTATGCCGACAATATTGCCTTGTTCGTCTCGCAGCGGCATCGCATTACATAAAAGGTTAATCCGTTGATTATTTTTGGCTATATTAATCGTTTCATACTGGTAAATTGAACCGCCTTGCATCAGTTCTTGATAAACCGCCACATCTTTAACTCTTTGTTCTGCTGTGACGAAATCTGCGAACCGACGACCGATCATTTCAGTTGGTTCATAACCGTAAATTTGTTTCACAGCCGAGTTGACAAAGGTCAAGCACCCTGAAGCATCCATTGAGAAAATCAAGTCCTGGGATGTTTCAACCAAGTTGCGATATTGCCGCTCGCTGGCGGCAAGTGCAGCTTCAGCTTGTTTGCGTTGGGTAATATCCATCACAATTCCCAACAGTTGGATCGCAATTCCAGCTTCGTTTAAAACTACTTCTGCCCGGAGGTCAATGTATCGAATTTCACCATCTGGTCGCACAATTCGTAACTCGATTTCGTAGGGTATTCCGTGGGCGATCGCACGCTCAACACTTTGCTGGAAATAGGCGCGGTCATCGGGGTAAACCATCTCTACGATTTGGGGCAAAGTCGGTTCGGATTGGTTGGGATCTAAACCAAATATGCGGAACTTTTCTTTTGACCAGCTAATTTCTCCAGTCAGGATATTAAATTCCCAACTGCCGACATGAGCAACTCGTTGGGCATTGGCAAGATTGGCTTCGCTTTTTTTGAGTTTTTCCTCTGCCAGTTTGCGATCGCTAATGTCGCGAGCGATCCCCACCACCCCAATAATATTACCTTGGGCATCGCGCCAAGGGGATTTCGTGGTTAGCACCGTCCGCATGATACCGTTTTCGGGTACGAGTTCTTCATAAGTGAAAGATTCCCCCGCCGTCATCACTTTTTTGTCAAATTCCATCATCTGGCGGGCTACATTTTCGGGAAAAAATGCCGTATCGTCCTGACCAATAATTTCTTCCATTGATTTAGAAAGCCAGCGGCTAACAGTGGAATTCACGATCGCATAGCGCCCCTGTTCGTCTTTGACAAACACCACATCCGAGGTACTGTCAATCAGGGAACGCAACATATTATTGGTTCTTTTAAGTGCTTCTTCTGCCTGCTTTTGTTCGGTAATGTCGTGGGCGATGGAGAGAATGCAGCGCATTTCCCTAATCTGGATAACCTCTGCGGAAACCAGTACATATCTGATGGCGCCAGACTTGGTGCGAAACTGACATTTTTGTTTGTAAACGCTGCCCGATGTTTGCAATGCCGCCAGGAAGCGCCAGCGTTCGTTTTGATTCACCCAAAAATTTAGTTCTTCAGTTGTTTTGCCTAGTAATTCTGCTGGGGCATAGCCCATCATGGTGCAAAAACTATGGTTAACTTCGATCAAGCAATCTTCTGCCAAGCTAGCCATCGTCATCGGGCTAGGACTCGACCAAAAAGCTTTGGCGAATTTTTCTTCCGAAAGGCGCAAAGCTGACTCCGCTATCTTACGCGATCGCACTTCCTCGAGCAGCAAAGCATTTTGCTCTTTCAGTTGTTTGGCGAGCGATCGCAGTTTTAAATGCACGTTGATGCGAGCAATAATTTCCTCATGTTGCAGCGGTTTGGTTACGTAGTCTACCGCCCCCAAACTCAACCCTTTGATTTTATCCACCGCCTGATCGAGCGCGGTCATAAAAATTACCGGAATCTCATGGGTTGCTTGTGTTGCTTTCAAGCGGCTACAGGTTTCAAACCCATCTATCCCCGGCATCAATATATCGAGCAAAATAATATCTGGTAAAACTCTTTCCAGTCTTTGCAGCGCTTTTTCTCCGCTCGTCGCTACCAAAACCTCAAATCCATATTCAATCAGCAAATCTGATAAAACTTTGATGTTAGTCGGTTGGTCATCTACAATTAAAACTTGCGCCTTCTGCTGCAATTTCATAATTTTATTTTTATTTTATAGTTTAATAAAACTATAAATATAAGTGAATGATTTTATCATATTTTCACTTTGTCAAATCCTGTCTGCTTGGATTATGGTAAAATCCAAAAAGTTATCCGGCAAGTTATACGTACAATATTATACCAGTAAAAAAATACGCCTGTGGGATATGAGTATTGAGATATCGGCTCAACCAAAGGCGGGAATCAAGTTGGGGGTAGATATGGCTCGATAGCAAGAGCGATCGCATCATCATCATACTGCTCGGCAAACTGCAATACGGTACTAGCAAACCGAGCATATTTAGAGTTTAACGCTTGCAGCCGATTTGCTTGGCGAACCACTTCATCAAAGTTACCAATTTGAGCAGCTGCGTAGAGACTAACCAACTCTTCCCCAGGAGGTATTGCCATATCCTCTGACTCGCTGGTATTACCATTGACGGGATCGTTCGCAGGTGAAAAAATCCAGGACAGTCCGAGATATTTCTGTAGTTTTTCTAACAATTCCTCTACTAAGAAAGGTTTAGCAATAAAATCGGTATAGCCGTTTTGTTCGCGCTTTTGATCCTCGAACTCGAATAGCCCACCAGAGGCAATCAGAATCGCCGTCTCCTGAAAAGCGGGCAAGCAACGCAGTTGGCGGCACAGATCAAAACCATCCATTCCAAACATCTTTAGATCGGTTAATATCAAATCCGGTTGATGGGTAATAGCTTTCTCTAACGCTTCAATACCAGAACTGGCTTCAATTACCTCAAAGCCAAGCGGCTGCAAAATTGCCACCATGAGGTAGCTCTCCTCGAAAGAGTCGTCAACAACCAATATTTTTCGCCTTTTGCCTTCGTAACCCGTCACAATTGGTTTGGGTTGTGGGGGTGGTGGTGTGGGGTGTGTTTTTACAGAAATCGGTAGCGAGATCTCAAACCAAAACTTACTTCCAATACCCAAACAACTTTCTACTTGGAGAGAACCCCCCATCATCGAGACTAGCTTATTGCTAATGGTTAATCCCAGACCCGAACCTGTCGCGAGTTGCGATCCCTCTCTCCTTTGCTCAAACGGGCGAAATATTGTTTCTAATCTTTCCCTGCTAATACCTACACCTGTATCTTCAACTTGAAAGCGAATTTTGGTAATGGGTAATTGGTAATGGGTAATTGGTAATGAGTTAGAATTTACTAGGAAAATTACGCCGCCTTTATTGGTAAGTTGAACCGCATTATTCAACAAATTCATCAAGATTTGACGCAGGCGCTTTTCATCGCCATTGACGTAATCGGGAATCTGCCCTTCTGTTTTATACGTGAAGTCAATTCCTTTTTGTTCGGCTTTGATCCGACCGATTCTTGATAAATCCGCCAAAAAAGAAGGAAAATGAAAATCTCTCTGAATTAACTCTAGTTTTCCTGCTTCAATCTTAGACAGATCTAAAATGTCATTAATCTCAGTCACCAGGTGAGAACCGCACTGCTGAATCAGGCGAATCCGTTCTTGGTGACGGGGATTTAAATCTGGCTCCCGCAAAAGGATCTGAGCGTAACCCAAAATGCCGTTGAGGGCGGTTCTCAGTTCGTGGCTCACGTCAGCTACAAAAACATTTTTGGCTTGATTAGCAGCTTCGGCAGCTTCCTTGGCGGCTTTTAGTTCGGCGGTGCGTTGGGCAACAGTTTGCTCTAGAGAGTTATTGAGTGTTTCTAGTTGTTCGTTGAGCTGGTGAAGTGCTTGATTTTTTGCTTCTAGTTGTTGTTCCTGGGTGTAGCGACGTAGTGCTTCGCTGACGGTCAAAATCAAATCTGTTTCTTCCCAAGGCTTGGAAATATAGCGGTAGAGATTAGCATGATTGACGGCATTGACAATGGCTTGAGTATCCGCTTGTCCGGTTAAAAGAACGGTAATAATTTTGGGATAGTAAGTATGAATTTGAATCAGCAATTCATCTCCCTTCATCCCCGGCATAATTTGGTCTGAAATTACTAGCGCTACCTCAAGATTATTTTCTGGCAACTCTGCGATAATCGCCAGGGCATCTTTGCCGCTGCTAGCAATTTCAATGTAATAATCTTTACCAAAAAAGCGCTTTAACTGATCTTTGATACTCCTTAAGACCATTGCTTCATCATCTACACAAACAATTGCTAGCTGATTCATAAGATTTCCGTATCTTTGCTGCCAAATAGACGCGCCGTCCCCGACTTAGCAATAACGTAAAACACGGGCACAACGTAAAGACTCAATACCGTTGAAACCAACATTCCGCCCAAGATTGCCATCCCCAAAGAAATGCGGCTAATCGCCCCTGGACCAGTTGTAAATGCCAAGGGCATAGATCCTAATAGGGTAGATAATGCTGTCATCATAATCGGGCGAAAGCGTACTCGTCCAGCTTCTAGTGCTGCTTTGACAATCGGTAACCCTTGCTCGCGCAATTGATTGGAAAATTC
>DNGG01000393.1:3238-10501 GCA_003486675.1 Cyanobacteria bacterium UBA11372 | reverse complement strand
ACCATCAGAATCGAGTTTTTGGTGACGATACCGATGAGCATAATTAACCCAATCTGACTGTATACATTTAAATTCATTCCAGATAGTTTGAGCGCCACAAACGCTCCTAAAAGCGAAGGCGGTACGGCGAGGAAAATAATTAAAGGATCGAGAAAGCTTTCAAACTGGGCTGCTAATATGAGGAAGGTAAAAACTAAAGCCAACCCAAAAATAAACAGCGTCGATTGTCCTGCTTCTCTCAACTCTAGGGATTGTCCCGCCAAAGCGGTGCGAATTTCTGGGGGTAGTTCTTGCCTTGCCAGATTTTCCAATGCTGCGATCGCTTCCCCTAAAGTGTATCCAGGCGCCGGACTAGCGGTAATCGTCGCCGCACGCGCCCGGTTAAAGTGATTAATTTGGGGCGGTGTAGTTGAAGGCGTAAC
Source organism: Cyanobacteria bacterium UBA11372 (assembly GCA_003486675.1). Taxonomy (GTDB): domain Bacteria; phylum Cyanobacteriota; class Cyanobacteriia; order Cyanobacteriales; family Aerosakkonemataceae; genus Microseira. The sequence goes on along the minus strand of DNGG01000393.1, from coordinate 10,079 downwards.
CGTTACCAAATTAGTCAAGGGAATTAATTGTCCCCCGTTAGATCTGAGGTAAATTTCGCGAATATCTTGCGGCGTGGCGCGAAACTGTTTTTCTGCCTGCACGACCACTTCATAGCGGCGATTTCCCTGATTAAAACTGGTAATTTCTTGCCCGCCCAAAAGTATTTGCAGCGTGCGGGAAATATCTCTGACCGAAACACCCAAATTGGCAGCTTGCTCGCGGTTAATCCTCAAGGTTAATTCTGGTTTATTCAGTTTTAAATCCGTATCGGCATTGACTAATTGGGGCAGTTGTCTGGCTTTTTGGGCTAAATTCTCCGCCACGTTGGCAAGTGTTTCTAAATCGCTTCCTTGCAATACAAATTGTACCGGCTGACCAAATCCAGATCCAGGTAACGCGGGTGGATTAAGTGGTAACACCAGGGCGTCGGTAATTTGAGAAAACCTACCAAACAATTGACCAATTGTTGCTTGTTGCGACTGTTCGGGTTTTGGACGTTCTGACCAAGGTTGCAATCTGGCAAAAGATAGTCCTTGATTGACTTGTCCGACTCCAGTTCCACCGCCGAAGGCACCGATGACAAAGTAAGTGCGGATATTGGGAATGGAAGCGAAAATCTTTTCCACTTGCTGCATCACCCCATCGGTATAATTAATCGTAACGCCTTGGGGAGCGCGGACGATAGTCAGAATTGAACCTCTGTCTTCGTTGGGTAACAGTTCCGAAGGCAATTGTAGGTAAACCCAGCCAGCTAGTCCGATCGATATTAAAAAGCTTAATACGACTGCGGCTTTTAAATGCATCAACAAACGCAGCGACCAATCATAACCGTCTCTAACGCGGTCTAAAATCCAATCAAAGAGGTCAAAAAACCACCTTGACCACCAGGGTAATCGCGTTTGCTGCCGCAGCAGTCGGGCACACATTGCCGGGGCTAAAGTTAAAGCGACGACGGTGGAAAATACCACCGCCCCAGCGATAGTAATGGCAAATTCGTTAAACAGACGTCCCGATGTTCCCGTAGCGAAACCTACTGGTAAAAATACGGCGATTAATACAACAGTGGTAGCAATGACTGCAAAGACAACTTCCGATACCGCCGCATAAGTTGCTGGGAAGGGAGCCATCTTTTTTTCTTCGATGTAGCGGACGATATTTTCTAGCACCACGATAGTGTCATCAACGACAATCCCCGTCGAAATTGTCAGAGAAAATAAAGTCAGGGTATTAATCGAAAACCCTAAAGCGAACATCAAGCCAAACGCGCCGATAATCGAGACGGCGATCGTAACAAATGGAACTAGAGTACCGCGCCAGTCTTTGAGAAAGAGAAAGATAACCAGGACTACGAGAAAGATTGATAGATAAAGACTGCCCCAAACTTCATCTATCGCCAGTTGGATAAAATTGGAAGTATCGAAGGCAATTTGGTATTCCATCCCGGTGGGAAAATTCCGGGATATTTCTTGCATTTTGGCTTTAGCACCGTCGGCGACATCGATGGTGTTGGCGTTGGAGAGTTTGACGACGCCTAATGCTACCGCAGGTTGACCGTTAAAGCGGACGAAAGAGCGATCGCTTTGTGCCCCAATTTCCGCCCGCCCCACATCTTTGAGCGTGACTTGAGAACCATCTGGGTTACGTTTGATGACCAAAGCTTCGTATTCTGGGGGTGTTTGCAGTCGTCCTAGGGTACGGATCGAATATTCGGCCGTTTCCCCTTCAATTAAACCGGAAGGAATTTCCACGTTTTCCGCGCGCAGTGCCTGCTCTAGATCTAAAATGGTAAGGCTACGCGCTGCTAAGCGCTGGGAATCGATCCACAAACGCATCGCATAACGACGTTCGCCGCCGATAGTGACGCTACTTACCCCAGGGACGGTTTCTAAAGCGTCCACAACGAAGCGGTCGGCGTAATCGCTTAACTCTAGAGTAGAAAAATTGCTTCCGTAGAGGGCAAACCAGATAATCGGCGAAGCATCCCCCGATTGTTTGCGGACAACGGGTGCTTCCGCATCGTCTGGGATGTTTCTAGCGGCACGGGCGACGCGATCGCGCACGTCTTGGGCAGCCGATTCGATATCGCGATTGAGTTCAAATTGTACGGTAATGTTGCTAACCGACTCTCGACTTTCGGAACTGAGGGTTTTAATACCTTCCACACCGTTGAGTTCGGCTTCCAGAATTTCCGTTACTTCTGTTTCTACTACTTGAGGACTCGCGCCCGGATAAACTGTGGAAACATTCACCACCGGCGGGTCAATACTGGGATATTCCTGTACCGGCAGGCGGGTATAACCCACCAACCCTACCAAAACGATGAGCAACGAGCAAACAGAAGCAAAAACAGGTCGCTTGATAAAAAAGTGGGTAAACATGATGGATTGTGGGTCATGGGTCATCCGTCGTGGGTCATATTCGATCCGGGGGTTTTCCCGCTTGACCGATGGGCAAAAATTATCTGGGGCAGGAGACGATAGCGAAATGATTTGTGAAGAGTTCGCAAACAAACCGGGTTTCTCTTAAAAATCCTCGCGCCAGAAACCCGGTTTCTAGGTTCTTGGGGGTGCGCCTGATGCCGGGACATCTGAGTCACCGTGCCTATTTAATTTTATAATTATTATTAAAGTTTTTCACAATTTTTTCACGCAGCTATTCCCATGCTACCTGTAAATTTAAACTAAGTGCAAATCCCTAATCCGATATGGAGTTACCAAAATTTATACAAGCAGAACAAGTATATTTAGCCAACTGCGAACCCGAGCCGATTCACGCCCCTGGTAACATCCAGCCCCACGGCGCGCTGCTGGTTTTACAAGATCCAGAGTTAAAAATTTTACAAGCCAGCCGCAACGTTGAGCAGTTTTTGGGAATTCCCGCCCCATCGTTAATTAATCGCCACTTAAGCGTTTTATTTGATGGCGAGCAAATTGATAGGTTAAATTCCTATGCATCGCAGGAAAATATAGAAATTATTAACCCAATTAAATTATCAGTTGAAATCCTGGGGCAACCTGTAGTTTTCGACAGTACTATCCATCGAAATGATGGAGTATTAATTTTGGAATTAGAGCCAACAACCTCTAACGATGCGGAATTACCTTTTGGATTTTATCATTTAATCAAATCGACAATTTTAAAACTTAAACAATCTTCAGACTTTGGCGAAACAACGGCAATACTTGCCCAGCAAGTACGCAAGGTTACCGGATACGATCGCGTGATGATTTATCAGTTTGAACCCGATGAAAGTGGCGTTGTTATTGCAGAAGATAAGCGCGAAGAACTTGAGCCTTTTTTGGGTTTGCATTACCCGGCTTCAGATATCCCTGAATTGGCTAGAAAACTTTACTATACTAATTGGCTCCGGTTAATTGTTGATGTTAATTATCAGCCAGTAGAAATACTGCCCAAAAATAATCCTATAACCAACGCGCCACTGGATTTGAGCTATTCACTTCTGAGAAGCGTTGCCCCGGTTCACTTGGAATATTTACAAAATATGGGGGTTAGTGCTACGCTGTGTATTTCTCTAATTACAGAAAAAAGACTTTGGGGTTTGATTGTTTGCCATCATTATTCACCCAGAAGCGTTCCTTTTAAGATTCGGAAATTTTGCGAATTTTTAGGGCAATTAATGTCCGTAGAGCTAGCGGCAAGGCATGAAAGAGAGTCCCAGCGATACCGAGAAAGAATTAAAATAATTCAAGATAAATTAAAGGGGATTTCTTTCAGCGTTGACCAAGCTAACCTGATTGAATATTTTCAGCAAAATGCCGAAAATTTATTAGAGTTAGTGAATGCTAAAGGCGCAGCAATTTATCTAGAAGATAATTTAACTTTAATTGGCACAACTCCACCCGCACAAGCAGTGGGGAAATTAAAAAATTGGCTGGTAAAACATAGCAGAAAGGAAATATTTTATACGAACCATCTGGCTCAAGTTTATGCAAAAGCAAGGGAATTCAAAGACATCGCTAGTGGCTTGCTAGCAATTTCTATTTTTCTCAATCAAACTTCTTATCATATTTTTTGGTTCAGACCTGAAGTAATTCAAACAGTAAACTGGGCAGGAGATCCGGATAAAAATATTTGTGTTGGCTCAGACGGAAGGTTGCAACTATCACCGCGAAACTCTTTTCAGTTGTGGAAACAAACAGTTATAGAAAAATCAATACCCTGGAAACAACTGGAAATTGATGCGGCATTGGAATTAAGAAATACTTTAATGCTAGCGCTTTTAGAGTTTTCTAAAGCCGCACTGCAAGCAGCAGCAGAACGAGCAGAAGTAGCGAATCGAGCCAAAAGTCAATTTCTGGCTAAAATGAGCCACGAACTGCGGACACCCCTGAACGCAATTTTGGGTTTTACCCAACTCATGACCCGCGATACTTCGCTTTTACCCCAACAGCTAGAACAATTAAAAATCATCAATCGCAGTGGAGAACATTTGCTCGATCTGATTAACGATGTTTTGGAAATGTCGAAAATTGAAGCAGGCAGTTTGACGCTGAATGAAACCAGCTTTGATTTGTATCAATTGCTGTTTTCAATCGAAGACTTGCTGCGGATAAAAGCTTTAGAAAAAGGGTTGCAGATGGTATTTAAACGGAAGCCAGAAGTACCTCAATATGCGATCGCTGATGAAAGTAAGTTGCGTCAAGTTTTGATTAACCTGATCGGTAATGCGATTAAATTTACTGCTTCTGGCAGCGTAATTGTGCGGGTGAAAGCGGTGATGGTTGATCGCAATGACCCTCGTTCCCAGGCTCTGCCTGGGAAGGCAATTACCAATTACCTAAAATTAATTTTTGAAGTAGAAGATACCGGCTCTGGAATTGCTGCCGAAGAACTTGAATCTTTATTTGACCCATTCGTGCAAACTGAAACAGGACGCAAGTCAATGGAAGGAACTGGGTTGGGTTTACCAATTAGCCGACAATTTATCAGATTAATGGGAGGAGATATCCAGGTTCGCTCTCAATTGGGTATGGGAACCATTTTTACATTTGATATCAAATTCCGCTTGGCTGATGCGGCTTTAGTTGAAACAAACTTAAAGGCTAAGCGGGTGATTGGTTTAGCAGCCAGACAACCCGAGTATCGCATTATGGTGGTTGAGGATGTAGAGGAGAACCGGCTTTTTTTGGTCAGACTTCTGCAAGCGGTGGGTTTTAACGTGCGTGCGGCGGAAAATGGCATTGAAGCACTTGCTTTGTGGGAAGCGTGGTCACCCCATCTGATCTTAATGGATATGCTAATGCCGCAGATGGATGGGTATGAAGCGACTCGACGCATTAAAGCAACGCTTAAAGGTCAGGCTACTGCGATCGTTGCCTTGACTGCAAATGCTTTTAACGAGGATCGGGCGACAATTTTGCAGGCGGGTTGCGACGATTTTATGCGTAAGCCTTTCCAGGAAGAAATACTCTTTGAGAAGATGGCTCATCATTTGCGAGTGCGCTATCTTTATCAACAGGACTCCCATGATGCGATCGCCGCCAAGCAAAACCCAGATTTACCCTCTAGCATCGATGCTGCGTCCTTACTGCTAATGCCTTGGGAATGGGTAGTACAGCTAAACCAAGCCGCACTCGCACTTAATCACGAACGTATTATGGAGCTAGTCGAGCAAATTCCTCCAAACGAAACCAACTTAATTACCGCCTTAACAAACTGGGTTGATAACTTTCGTTTAGATATCATCATCGATTTAACAGACACCGCACTTAAATGAATGAACTTACTGCATCTACATCCCCTGGGGATATTCTCATCGTTGACGATGCTCCTGAAAATTTGCGACTTTTATCTACCATCCTCAAGTCACAAGGATATCAAGTCAGGCAATCGATCAACGGACAACTGGCTTTAAGAGCAGCCCAGTTAAATCCACCGGATTTAATTTTGCTCGATATTAGTATGCCGCAGATGGATGGGTATGAAGTTTGTAAACATTTAAAATCTTCTGAAAAAACTCGCCATATTCCCGTAATATTTATAAGTGCTTTAGATCGGGAAGTTAATAAGGTGAAGGCTTTTGAATTAGGGGGAGTGGACTACATTACCAAGCCATTTCACCTCAAAGAAGTATTGATGCGCGTGCAGCATCAGATTGCCTTGCATCGGTTGCAAGATCAACTTCAAGCCCAAAATAGCCGACTCCAGAAAGAAATTACCGAACGTCAGCGAGCTGAAGAAGAAATTCGCTTTCTCCTAACCACCACCAAAGCGATTAGCAAATCCCCAGATTTTAACGCGGCTTTAAAGATTACCCTGCGTTATATTTGTTTGATGATCGGCTGGGATTGCGGTGAAATTTGGAGTCCTAACAGCGAGGGAACAAAACTCGAAAGCAGTATTTGGTTTGTGAGAGACGCCAAACAGGAGGCGTTGACTCATCCCAGCGAAACTTTTAAATTTGCTCATAACTTTGGACTGCCGGTACGAGTTTGGTCTTCTAAACAACCTGAATGGATAGAAAATGTTTTAGTTCAAGACATTTCGGCTTTTCTCCGCAGCCAAATGGGGTCTAATATGGAACTAAAAACCGGGTTGGGCATTCCTATTCTTGTGAATGACAGGGTTTTAGCGGTTTTAGTTTTGTTCAAAAAAACTCGCTCTCAAGCTGAACAGCGATTAATTGAGGTTGTTAATACTGTAGCTGCCCACTTGAGCGAGTTTATTCAGCGGAAGAAAATTGAAGCTGAATTGGTTGTAGCTTATAAAGAACTCAAGCGGCTTTAGAGAATGGGTAATTGGTAATTGGTAATGGGTAATGGGTAATGGGTAATTCTCACCTGCCCCAGGGGCGGGCACGGGGGCACCGCCCCTACTCCC
>DNGG01000393.1:0-3034 GCA_003486675.1 Cyanobacteria bacterium UBA11372 | reverse complement strand
CCAGGGGCGGGCACGGGGGCACCGCCCCTACTCCCCTGCACACCTGCACACCTCACCTGCTCACTTGCTGACGCTCCTCCCCAGGAAGCGGTACTATGGGAGCGCCGTCCCTCAGTTTTTGAGTACCAGAGACAACGATCTGAGTTCCAGCTTGCAGTCCAGATATGACTTCGGCTCGATCGCCTTTGACCAATCCTAGTTGAATTGGTTGCCTTTGCGCGACTAAGCTGGGCGCAGAGGAGCCGGAATTCTCCCCTGGTGCTTGGTTACTGGCGACATAGACAAAGCGCTCTTCGCCTTGGAAAATTATCGCCGTTGTCGGTATAACTACCGCATTCGGGCGCGAATTCCAAATTATTTTCGCTCGCACAAATTGCCCGTCTCTTAGCTGAAAGCTGGTGTTATCAAATGTCGCTTTGGCGAGGATGGCTTGGGATTGGGTGTTGACTTGGGGCGAGATAAAGTTGATCGCGCCAGTGGCGATCGCTTCCCCTTTGGCTCCTGTTAATTTTACTGTTATCCCCGGTCGCAATTGCGACGCTCTTTCTATCGGTATCGACAGGTTCAAATCTAATGCTTGGTTCTGAGTCAGTGTAGTTAAGGTATCGCCTTTTCTCAGATATTCTCCTCGCTTTACCGGAATGTCGCCGATGATACCGGCAAACGGGGCGCGCAGGTTGCTGTCTTCCAGGCGCACTTCCGCGGCGCGCACTTGGGCTGCGGCTTGGGCGACTTGGGCTGAGCCTTGGGCAATTTCTTCCGGACGGCTGCCGTTTTGCAACTGGCGTAGGGCTTGTCGTTCCCGTTCGACGGCGGCTTGCAAGCGATCGATTTCTTCGCGACGGCTGCCGTTTTGCAACTGCCTTAAGGCTTGCTGTGCTTCGGCGACAGAGGCTTCGGCTTGGGCAATTTCCTCGCGACGAGATCCGGATAGCAACAAGTTTAAAGCTTGCTGGGCTTCTCTAACTGCGGCTTGTCGCTGGGCAATTTCCCCTGGTGAGGTGCCATTCTGGACTTCTGCCAAACGGCGAGAAGCTTCTTCCAGGCTTGCTTGTGTGGTGCGGTATTCCGAGATTACCTCTTGCAGGCGCTGTTGGGAAATTGCTCCCTGCTCTGCCAAAGATTGATTTGCCTGCAAGCGCTGGCTTGCCAAATCTACCCGTGCTTGGGCTGCTTGTACTTGTGCTTGTGCTTGGGCGATTTGTTGCGGGTTAGCAGTTTGCGCCGCCGTTAGCTGGGCTTGGGCTTGAGCCAAACGGGCGCGTGCTTGGGCAATTTCTTCCGGACGAGATCCGGCACGGGCTGCTGCTAAACGGGCTTGTGTTTGGGCTAGACGGGCGCGTGCTTGGGCAATTTCTTCCGGACGAGATCCGGCTTGGGCTTCCGAGAGGCGGGCTTGAGCTTCGGCTAGGCGGGCTTGGGCTTGGGCGATTTCTTCCGGACGGCTGCCGACTTGCAATTGTTTGAGGCGGGCTTGGGCGGCGAGTAAATTTGCCCTGGCTTGGACTAATTGGGCGCGCAGTTCGTCGCTTTCCATGCGGGCGATGATATCGCCTGGGCGGACAAAGTCTCCGGCTTTGACCAAGAGTTCGCTCAAGCGCCCGTCAATTTCTGGACGTAAGGGCAGACTGCGTTGGGCTTGCAATGTGCCGACAAATTCCGAACTTTCTTCCAGGGTGCTGGTTTGCACTACTGCCAGCTTGACGGGGACGCCTCTGGGTGTGGCAGGTTGAGCCGATGCGGGGGTGGGGGTGCTTTTTGTCTGCCACCACTGCCAAGCAAAACCGCCGCCTGCTAATAGCAGAAGCAATGTCAATGCTAATGATACGCCGCGCCAGCTCCCCGTTTTTGCTGCTTGTGGGCTGGTGTGGTCTGTATTTACTGGGGAGGAAGATGCCTCGAGTTCCTGATTGTCTGTTTCATCGGTGACGGGTGACCATACCCGTTGGGGAGACTGCTCGATATCTACACTATGCCAATCCTGTTCCAGGACTGACGGTTTTGCAGATCCATTCACCGAATTAGGGTATTGCTGGCGATCCATCGTTTTTTTGCTCCAGCCCTGGGGCGTTTTGCTTAACTCAGTAATCAGTCCTGAGTTTTGAGTAATTAGGAATACTTAACTTAACGATATTGATATAACTTAACATTCTTAGCATGATAGTACTTGGTGTTTCTAGCCGTCTATCCGTAGGCAGATTTGATTTTGATTGGGAATATAGGTATAAAAAGCAACCTGCTTCTCCGCAAAGCGGGGCAGCAGGTTAAGGGGTGATTTAATTGAGAGCGATCGCTATTTAAGGGGAACGGCATCCACGTCAACGGTTTCGCTTTCTTTCTTGGCGCTAGATGCTTGATCGGAATTTTGAGTTTGACGCAGTTTGACTTGATCGACCAATAGCTGAGATACTTCAGAAACCAGCAGCGTCATTACGACTGCATCGTCAATCCATCCCAGAACTGGAAAAATGTCGGGGGCAAGATCGATGGGGCTAAATAAGTAAAGGAAAGTTCCCAAAATCAACCACCAGCGGTATTTGGGGTTGCGAATCGTGTTGCGATACCAGTTGTAAAATGATTGGACGATATTGTTCATTGGTTTTCCCTCCCAGTTATTTTTAATTGTGGCAAATGGCTGATTTAGTTGCGGGTGTGGATCTCCACACGAGGTTTTGATGGCATTACCATAGAGTAGCTTCTGGAATTTGGGACTTAAGCTTGGGCAACCTATCACCAAAGTTTCTGGCTGGGATCTCTCGTTCCAAGTTGAAGATTTTTAAGAGAAACCCGGTTTCTTTACGTCAGTCCTGGAATTTAGTTTGGAGCAAATTTGGTTGTTTGTCGTCAGTCTCAGGGATAGGGAGAGAGAAAAGAGCAAGAAGACGCTCCTGACGCGGGGACATTTTCACTCGAACCCTGAGCAGCGTCTCACCTTTTGGGCGTCCTCTTTGTCATCTGCCTGACGGTACAGTCTTTCTTTACAATTAAGTTGCCCTAAACTGGTGACGGTTGCTTGGGCGATCGCAACGTTGAG
>DNGG01000161.1:2718-4349 GCA_003486675.1 Cyanobacteria bacterium UBA11372 | reverse complement strand
ATGTCTGGGATCTATAACAGAACTTTTTCAGTCAGTTCCGGAATAGTTTGCACTTCTCAATCGTTAAAAAGAACAGAGCAGACAAAGTGAGGTAAAAGCAGCTGGCGGATATTCGGACGCCTTGCCCCTACTCGCGATCGCAGCTGTTTTAAGTCAGTTTCGGAATATTTTGCTTTGAGCCTTCGTTATAGATAACAGAGAACGCAAAAGGATAGTTGTGAAATGGTGAACAATATCAATCCAATGGTTGCTGAATCTGAAACTACGGGTAGGTATCTAGTCCTGTTTCGTGAGGATGCAGTCGATGCTGGGATGCAAATGCTGAGTGAATCAGCGAGTATAAATCGGTTTGGTGAAGCGGATGGCCCTATAGTTTTAAGTACTTTGGGGGTGGCGGTGGTAGATGCAGCACCGGCACAATTGCGATCGCTGAGAATGTCTGCCGATGAAAACAGCCCGATTCTAGCCATTGAACCAGAAAGGGTGGTTTATGCCCTGGAAGAGCCAGAATTAGGCTATCCGAAGCTGTTGCGATCGCCCACTACCATCGACGTGACAGCGGACTACCTCAAAGGTTACCGCGATGCTGTAAACCAACTGGTTGGTAACTTACTTCCCACCGAACAGGGACTCACCCTGACAGCGGTGGATGAGTCTGTGGCTACCTGGGGACTCCAAGCAACCAAGGTGGTAAATTCATCCTACAGCGGTCAAGGCATTAAGGTTGCAGTTCTGGATACGGGTTTCGATTTGAATCATCCCGATTTTATTGGTCGAACCATCCAAACCAAATCATTTATTTTAGGGGAGGAAGTCCAGGACGGACATGGGCATGGAACCCATTGCATTGGTACGGCGATGGGCGCTCTCAAACCCAGCCAACTGCCTCGCTACGGCATTGCTTATAACGCAGAAATTTATGCAGGTAAAGTGCTTAGCAATCAAGGCAGTGGCGCTGACGGAGGAATTCTCCAGGGGATTGAGTGGGCAATAGCAAATGGATGCCAAGTTATTTCTATGTCCCTGGGATCTCCAACCAAAGTTGGTACGCCTTACTCTCGCGTCTACGAGGCAGTCGCTCAAAGAGCGCTCAGCCGTGGTACCTTGATCGTTGCAGCCGCAGGGAATGAAAGCCGACGGGATAAAGGCGTTATCAAACCAGTCGGTCATCCGGCTAACTGCCCATCTATCATGGCTGTTGCGGCTTTGGATTCCCAACTGCAAATCGCATGGTTCTCTACTCGAGGCATCAATCCAGACGGGGGTCAAATTGACATCGCAGGTCCCGGTGTCGCGGTTCGCTCTAGCTGGCCGATGCCAAAGCAGTACAACACGATTAGCGGCACGAGTATGGCAACACCTCATGTAGCGGGCATCGCAGCGCTTCATGCTCAGGCAAGTGGAGTGAAAGGTCAGGAACTGTGGAATCTGCTTGTAAAAACCGCGCGTCGGTTACCCTTGCCCTCAGAAGATGTTGGTGCTGGTATTGTTCAAGCGCCTTAAGGTGTATGAGGTACACCGAAGGAATGCAATAGCGGCAGCAACTATAGCAGCCGCTATTGCATTCAAAGCCTTAAGGCTGTACCTCACTCACTTGCAATCCGCGATAACGTTGAAGCTGTCGTTACCAA
>DNGG01000161.1:0-2509 GCA_003486675.1 Cyanobacteria bacterium UBA11372 | reverse complement strand
CGTTGAAGCTGTCGTTACCAACGTTGAAGCTGTCGTTACCAACGCTTAAACTTTCGTTACCAACGCTTAAACTTTCGTTACGATCAAAGCGGCGATCGCAGATTGCAGCAATCGAAGGTGTACCTCACTCACTTGCAATTGGGTATGGTCAATCATTTGTTGGTTGAGATTGACTCACATCTTGCACCACGGGAGGCAGAGCCTCCCGGATCTCGTTCCCAGGTTCAACCTGGGAACGAGTATACTGTGGGCTGCTGCCTCAAGGTGCAAGATCTCAGTTGACGCAAAGACGCCGCGACGCTCCTGATGCGGGGAAATTTTTTCGATATCACCAACGGGTTTTGACCACACCGATTGCAATCCGCTATAAAAGAGGCTGGCTATGTCTGAAGTTAATGTGTCAGTTTTGGTTAAGGATGAGTACAGAGAGCGAATCCTGGAAGTTGTTGCAGCTTTGCAAGCTGATGGTATGAAAGTAGAACAGTTGATGGAACAAATTGGAGTGATTGCGGGTTCCATTGACTCTACAAAACTGGCAGGAATCGAGCGTATAGAAGGAGTTGCTGCTGTTGAGCTGGCACAGGGATACCAACTCTCACCACCCACCTCGGAAATCCAATAAAATAATTTTAGATTTTAGATTGCAGATTGGAGATTTGATTTAATCTCATGTCTGCTAGCAACGGTAGTGTATAGTTTTTTATGCTGTAGGGGCGGGTTTGACCAACAATTAAGTGGAACCATGATAGAGGTCTTTAAACCCTTCCTTTGCTGACGCTATTGATGCCACCGGACATGATATAAATCTGCAATCTGCAATTTTTTGCTCAAACCAAATAGCTAGTATTCGGTACCAGGTCGAAAAATGCATATTCGTACCACATTGTCCAGATAAAACTGCGAATCCATCGCTGACGTTTTTGGGGACTTAATTCATATTCAAATGCTCCATCGCATACATCAATCGCCGATAGGTGGGAATTACAACCGCATCCGTGGTGATAGGTAAAACCGTATTTGGAAGCAATGCTTTGAATTTTCATCTGCACTGCAAACACCTTGCAGGCGTGCAGCACAGCATCCCAGGGGCGTTTGTATTCTGCATCGCGGGGGTCAAATCTTAAAGCGCGTTCTTCAAAAATATGCTCTCTAAAAAGGGGTGCGAGGTGGACTTGATAAAAACTGGCAGGCACTTCGTAACCAAACTCTTGAAAAAGATCTATCCCAATGCTGAGGACTTTTAATTCATCGCTAAAATGTATTTTTTTTGATTCCAGTTGTCGCAGGATTTCTGTAAAGTTTGGATAGTTTTCGATTAAAAAGTCGTTGCCGTAAAATTCGAGGGTTTCTCGCGCTAGCTGTCCAAATAGTTGGGCAAAATATGGTTTGAGGTGAATTAGATCTGGACGCTCTTTAAATAAGTCTACGTCACCTTGTTCTAATTTATACTGAAACAACTGCGCCATCTGAACGTAACTTTTTGGCTGGGGAAGTGCAACGTTTGATTCCCCAGCGGCGATGTTTTGCCAAACAACGGGTAACTGGGAAATGGCAACGGCATTTTCACCTGCGATCGCTTCTGTATCAGATACTTCCAGCAGCAGCATCGGTCACCTCCAAATCACAACTGCAATTAAGTTTTTTCGAGTATAACTTATCGAACTTTAACAACCCGATGTTGCGTGGAATTTTTTAATTTTTCCTTTGTTCACGATGGGTGCTTCACATGAATAATGCTCAAATCATAGTGCATATTAGACCGGGCATTACCGAGAATACTGCCGGAAACTGGGGCAGCATTTATTGGTAAAGCACTCGCCACTAAACTAATATGCCGATCTGCCACAACTAAACCTTGTATCGGATCGTACCCGCGCCAACCTGCACCCGGTAAATATACTTCTGCCCAAGCGTGGAGATGTCGATCTTCGCTATCGGGGTCGCCTTCTTGGTATCCGCTGACAAATCTAGCAGCTAAACCGACGGCGCGACAAGCTTCAATAAAAACAACGGTAAGATCTCGGCAAGAACCCGCTTGTTGTTTCCAAGTAATTCCTGGGGGAAACGGTGCGCCTGTTTCGCGAATTTCCTGTTGACAATTACTGTAAATGCGTTGATTCAATTGCGTCAAGAATATATCGGTTTTTCCACTAACTTCATGGCAAATTTCTTGCGCGAGTTCGTAGATAATTGGGTCGATATGTGATGGTGTACCTTGAGGGTTGAGGTAGGGTAGTATTTGGCTCAGGACTGAACTTGGGTAATCAATCGGTAGCTGGGTTGCCCAAGGTTCTAAAATGTAGTTGAAGGGATTGGTACAGTGAGTTTCTACCTCGGATGCGACTTTAATCGTTAAATGGTCGGTGGGTTCGACGAACCACATGCGAGTGATGGCATTTCCTTCTAAGTCCAGCACCTGAGAAATTCCGGCGGGTTCTGGACTAATTTCTCGGGAAAAAGAGTGCAGAGTTTGGTTTCCGTCTGCGCGCGATCGCAACCTCACTACATG
>DNGG01000677.1:9491-10947 GCA_003486675.1 Cyanobacteria bacterium UBA11372 | reverse complement strand
CCTGCGCCAATTTTCTGAAGCGCTCACACGCTAAAGCATGTGGCTACACAAACCAAGCCTGCCAGAGCAGGCTAGTATTATTTAATACCTGCGCCAATTTTCTGAAGCGCCCACACGCTAAAGCATGTGGCTACACCTTGCCTGAGAACATCATGTGCAATCAAAAAGTTCGCTACTGCTTAATTTCTTTCTCTTCTGCCTCCTCTGTGGTAGGAGGAATGTTTGCTGGACGCTGCACAACGTAACCCAAAAATACCGTAGCAATCCCGCCGACTGTGCCAGCAATTTTTTTATCAACCACCCCCTGGGTACTTAAAACTGTTGAGATTCCGGCGATCAAACCTAGAATTGTACCGAGTGTATCCAGCTGATTTTTGTTAAATTTGAGACTCATATTTAGATCTCCTTGATACTGGTCAAAAAGATTAAGCTTTTCAGGACTTACGCTAAGAAACCGGGTTTCTATGAAAAATCTTCGACTTGAAAAGTAGGGGCGGGTTTTACCAACCATTTATTGGAACCACGACATATCTCGTTAAACCCGCCCCTACACTAGGTAGAAACCCGGTTTCTGCCCTCTTTTCACAAACAAGGCTGAAAGTTTCGCTAGCAAAGCTTTCAGCCTTCAGCAGCAAGAAATTCCTGACGGGAATTCAACGGGAGAGAATGCTAAATCAGGAATAACTTACTTGCACGGGAATGGATTTCACGCCAGAGTTCGCAATTTGCTTCATGCGATCGCACAAAGCATCAAATCCCGACTTGTTCTTCAAAACAATGCAACCCGCAGAACCGGGAACGTTAGCATCAAAATGGATGCCAAATTCTCCTCTGGTTACACCAGAGGAAGACTCCACCGGATCTGGCGTAATGTGGAAGAACATTCCTTCGACTCCTTTGGTAGGAACGTAGTAAGGAGTAGTGGGAATGCGATACTCAAATCCCTGGGGAATTGGCCCTCTTGCTCTCGTCCACTGGTCTTCCTTGCCTTGGTATCCAGCAACTCCTGATGTAGCCAGGTAATCTATATCATTTCCGTCTGGGTAAACGAGTTTGAGATTGCCCCATAAAAGGCTGCGGGAATCGCCCAAATCCATTGAAAAAATCAGTTTATATCCATTAGCATTACCAGACATTGTTGTACTCCTTGAATGGTTTTTGATTGAGAGGCAATCTGTCCTCTTTCTTGATTTTTAATAGTTGTAGTTGAAATCAAGTTATGCACTTTTTCAGATAGAGATGGCAAAAAAGTCAGTGCTAGCCTGTCTAGTAAGTAGGTGAATATCAATAAACTCACCACAATGGCGGGCGAGAGGCTCACCTCACAAAGCTTTCAACTCTTGTGGGGTGGGCGTCCCGCCCGCTATAGGATTAGATAGCTATTTAACTCGTCAGCAGTAGCGCCAAGAGCGAAGACAGCACTACTACTAACCATTTACAGCGGATTGCTTTCTTA
>DNGG01000677.1:0-9229 GCA_003486675.1 Cyanobacteria bacterium UBA11372 | reverse complement strand
TGCCGCTACACAAACGAAGCGAAAATGCTGTACCTCACGCGGCTGCAAGCCGCTGTAAGTCGGAACTGCATAAGCTCAAAACGCTGGCACCTATTTACTTAATGCAATTGGATCGGGAGGTAAGTTAAATCAGATCTTGCGTCAAGTTTCCAACCCGCCCGGAAATTTATTTCCGGATTGTAGAGACGTTACATGTAACGTCTCTACAAGTCGGTTGCTATGAGATTAGGGCAAGATCTTAAATAAGTAAGTATCTAGGTTTATTCGTCTCAAGTCTGACCATATCACCCAAAACAGTGAGTTAATTGACCGAATAAAGATGTTACATAAGTAGTGGAATAAACGCAATCAAAACCTACCTCCCACTTCCATAATTTGAGGCTAAAAAATAGTTTTTTACGGGGAGCGGTGGCAGAGTTTATCCGTTTAATTCTCCTGTTTTACTTGGTTTGAGGATACTGTATTAGCTATGGATGCTTCATCAAGGTACTGGGAAATTTGCCGAATTAGTCTGGAACGCGGAAAATTGGGATACGAATATCGTTTAGTTCCGACTGCACGGGAGTTTTTTAAAAAACAATTTATGGAGTTAGAAAGCCAATCAGAGTTATCGAATTCAATTCCTCGTCAAAATGGGGATATCCAAGCCGTTCTGCTATCATATTTTCAGGCAAAAAATTATTCTATTGATGTTACCAGTCGTGCCCAAGCAGGACTTTGTCTGAGGTGCGATGTTTCTTACCCGATTCTGAAAGCTTGCCAAAAAATCGACAATCTGTTCGGGGGAGAAAAGCAATTCACTTACCGGGATTTGCTGCCATTTGTTCTTAATGATGATGGACAAACTCCGATCGTTTTAGATAGAGAGGGAAAAACTCAACTGATCCTGGATAATAAAGGTGAAGCTAAGACAACAGCTTATAAGTTTTTTACCGTTGAGGTTTTGCGAACGTTTAAGAGCAATTCCCAATCCAGCATGAGCTTGGAAAATTGGGCTTACTTGCAGACTAAACAAAATCCAGAACTGAAAGATTTTCTATCGGAATTTGGCTTTAAACAACTGAGCGACTGGGCGCTTTTGAATCGAGCGAGATCTACACAACTCGAACGTTTATCGGTGCGCGATCGCACGCTTGTAGAAGTCTTTCATACCGTCTACCGTCGAGACAGGCGTCAGCAACCAAAAGGTGCAAAAAAATGTCCATATCCTTCCAACATTCAACTGCAAGAAATGCTGACCTACCTGCAAGAACAAAATGTCAAAATCAACACCACAATTGAGTTGATGAAACAACTCAGACAGGTAGCAAAGCAACTGAGACAGTATGACATTTGGAGTTACAGAGAACCTCTGGAAATCCAAGACCCCGATACGGGAGATTCCGTACCCAGACCCGATCTACCTCACAATTCCATCAATGAATTAGAGGTGGAACAGGGGGAAGTTTTGGAGTTTTTCCATCAGCAATTGCGGTTAGCATTGTCTGGTGCAATAGAGAAAGAGATTGGCGATCGCATCACCAGCTTGCAAAAAAGCAAAAAGTATGCATGTTTCGCTGCAAAATTCATCCCTGGTTTGCAACTCTATTACGGTCAATTCATGTCTCTGAAAGAAATTGCTCCTTTGTTGGGAATGACCAGTTGGGATCAAGCGAGGCGGGTGTTGAATCCGGGCGAACTGCTCGCGAAAATACGCGCTCTGACAGTGCAACAACTGCTGGACAAGATGTTAGAAAAGGCTCAAGATATGGGTTTAACCAAAATTCCCCCCGATCCAGACTATCTGAAAAACTTATCCGAGCAAATTGAAGCTTTTGCTGATGCAGAAATTTTCCAACAAGCAGCAGAAGAAATTAAGGCGGGTAAGAACCGTTCGATGAACAGCATATATGCTCAACAACTTCGACTTTACTTTGAACAAATAAAGGAGTAGAAAATGTTTAATCGCAAGGCGCATTCAACTGATTTGAGACTCTTTCTGCCCGAAGTTATTTGGCTGGGAACCAAACATTTCGATCTAGCAAGAGAGATGAGCGATCGCGTAACTGGTGAAGCGCAACAGTGGCAAACTTATCTGAATGCTTTAGCGCTACTTAGTTTTGAACAATGGCTAAGCGATCGCCTACCCGATCGAGCAATAAATCGAGATGATTGTCCGATTGGTTATCTGAGAGTTGGGGAGTTTAAATTTTGGGCGATCGCTACCGAACACCTACTTGATGAACTGGTCAATATCCCTCAAAATGCGATCGATAAACCCGAACGCGCCGCTCATTTTTATGTATTGCTTGAGGTCTTAGAAGAAGAAGAAAAAGTTATTCTTAGAGGCTTTCTGCGTTACGACGAACTGGTTAACTATCGCCTGCGGTTCAATTTTAAATTACGCGAAGGTTGTTATCAGCTACCGCTGTCTTTATTTGATAGTGAGCCAAATCACTTGCTCTTATATTGCCATGTCTTACAAGCGGCTGCTATTCCTTTACCTGTAGCACCTCCTGAAGAAAAATTACCGGAATATCTGAAGGAAACCAGAACCAAATTGAGCCAATGGTTACAGGGAGTTTTTGACGAAGCTTGGCAGGCGATTGATAGACTGAGCGACTCAGAATTCGATTTAGCTTTTAGTACCAGAAATGTTGAGGAAGGTGCAAAGCGAGGCAAACTCATTGACTTAGGAATGCAACTGGGAAATCAAACATTTGCGCTGCTGGTGAATGTTACACAAGAAGCTGAGGAAAAATTAGGTATTTTGATTCAGTTACATCCAACGGGTAAAGAAAGGTATTTGCCCCCTCATCTTAAACTTACCTTATTGTCTAAAGCGGGTAAAACACTCCAGGAAGTCACTTCGAGAAGTGAAGATAACTACATTCAACTCAAACGCTTTAAAGGTGAACCGGGAAAACGCTTTAGTATCGAAGTCAGTTTGGGAGATGTCAGCGTCAGAGAAGATTTTGAGTTCTGAAATAAGTAAGTAATATCAAGATTAATTATGCTGGGTTATGTTGAGTAAATCTAACCCAGCCTATTTATACTTTTTTACTGAAGTTACGTTTGAATAGTGCATGAGTTTATCTCAGATGCAACTATTAAAAATTAAGCTTATACAAATATTGATTCAACCGCGTGAAGGATGACTGAAAATAGTAATATAAACCAACAAAATCAACCGAATAAATTTTGGAACTTCTGGACTACCTTACCGGGTATTATTACAGCGACTGGGACTTTATTAGGAAGTGGAGGCTTAGTGGCTTTGATTCAGATTTTTAAGCCTCAAATGCCCGCTTCTAACCCGTCACCTCAAACTAGGATTGAGGTTGATGCCAAATCGGAAAGAGGCACTCCCTATACTAATTCCAAAGATAAACCCGTACAGATCAAGTTTCATGCTCAGGGTAAATGGCTGGCAATTCCTCAACATATCTCTGGCGACAATTTGCCCAAGGGTTATATGTCACCCGATGGTTCTGGCGATTTTGCCTCTAATCCAAATAAGGTATGCCCTGGATACCCGTTAGGAGCCTTGGTAGTTAAGAAATCTCAAGGTAATTGTATTGCTTCAGGTACTGAAGGGACTATCAACTTGGAACCGGGACAGACTGTTTATTTCTTAATCAATGATGTTAAGAGTCTTTACAATGATAATGAAGGTATTATTAAAGTTGACTTGTCTGTAGTCAACTGAAAAAAAATCGGGACTTACGTTCTTCGGAGGTTAGAAACCCGGTTTCTTTGAGAAGGTTAGAAACCCGGTTTCTTTGAGAAACCGGGTTTCTTAAGCATAGGGTGACAGCGATCGCACAAAACAACACCTTTTGTAACAAATTATCTGGCGAAAAGATGCGGAAAGCTATAATTTAGCTTTGTAGCAAAGGGTATTCTTGCAAAAAGTGAGATGCTCCCGCACATGAGCAAGTCAATAGTCATCAATCTTGGACATGGCGATTTGAACAACGGCTTTCCCAGAGTTACTGCTCAACTATGGGCAGCAGGTCATCCCCTGCCGGAGCAATTTATTGGCAGCTTACCGGCAGCACCGACTCTGGTTGAATTATACAGAAATTGGCAGTCAATTTATCTAAATCTGTGCGATCGCAAACAACTGCTGTCTCCCTTGCCAGAGGAAGATGATGATGAATTAGAAATTGCTCAAGGAGGTACAACCAACGTCTCTGTTGTAGATTTCCATCAGGTACGTCAAAGGTTAGAAGAAAGCATTAATGCTTGGTTCAAATCCGAGGAGTTTCTTAACATCGATCGAGAATTGCGATCGCGTTTAGATCCAGATGAACAAATTCGGGTGATTGTTGAAATCAACGAAGTGTTATTGCGGCGATTACCCTGGCATTGCTGGAATTTCTTTAAGGATTATCCACAAGCAGAAATGGCTCTGTCTAGACCAGAGTATAAACGCAGCCAAAGATTGCAGTCAAAAGACCCGAAAAACCAAGTTAGAATCTTGGCAATTCTAGGCAATAGTGTTGGTATCAATCTGGAGGCAGAAGCCAAGTTACTCAACAATTTAAAGGATGCAGAAGTTGCTTTTATTGTCAAGCCAGAGCGTGAAGAATTTAATCAACAGCTTTTAAATCCCGCCGGATGGGATATCCTCTTTTTTGCCGGACACAGTCAAACTGAGGGGGAAACGGGCAGAATTTATATCAATGAAAACAAGACCAATAACAGTTTAGCGATCGCCGAATTAGAAACAGCGCTCAAAGATGCCATCGAGGGGGGTTTAAAGCTAGCAATTTTTAACTCTTGCGATGGGTTGGGATTGGCGCTGGAATTGGAAAAATTAAATATTCCCACAGTAATTGTCATGCGGGAGCCAGTGCCGAATTTTGTGGCACAGGAATTTTTTAAGTATTTTCTGGAAGCTTTTGCTTTTGAACGACTGCCTTTATATTTGGCGGTGCAGCAAGCACGCAGAAAGTTAGAAGGTTTAGAAAATAACTTTCCCGGTGCTTCTTGGTTGCCTGTAATTTGCCAAAACCCGGCAGTACAACCGTCGAATTGGCTACAGTTGGGTGGGATTCCCCCTTGTCCTTATCGCGGTTTATTTGCCTTCCAGGAGGAGGATGCACGCTTATTTTTTGGGCGGGAAACTTTTACACAGCAACTTCTAAAAGCTGTGAATACCAAAAAATTGGTAGCAGTGATTGGTCCGAGTGGAAGTGGTAAGTCTAGTGTGGTATTTGCTGGTTTGATTCCCCATTTGCGTTTTGGCGATATTCCTTTTAAGATTGCTACTTTTCGCCCTGGAAATAATCCTTTCAATTCTCTAGCATCTGCACTCATTTCTATAGAATCAAACGAAAACAGCGATATTGAATTTATATCTAATCCCAAATCGGCTGAACTTGAACTTGCTATAGAATTGCGATATGCCGACCGCACGCTGACGCGATCGCAACCGGGTACTTTGTGCAATATTATCAATAGAATTCTCCAGAAATCGAGGGCGGGCGAGACGCCCACCCCACAAGAGTTTTTGCAGAATTATCATGGGTTAGGCGAACGGTTGCTATTAGTAGCCGATCAGTTTGAAGAACTATATACCCTCGTTTCTGAAGCGGAACGCTTGGTATTTTTAGAAAAATTGCTGGAGGCAGTTAATCATGCTCCTAACTTTACCCTTGTTATTACCTTGAGGGCTGATTTTTTAGGACGGGCGTTGGATTCCCAAGCGTTGGGAAAGGCTTTGCAACAGTATCCTCCGGAACTGCTGATTCCGATGAATCGTCAGGAATTAGAAGAAGCGATCGCAAATCCCGCCCAGATGTTAGGAGTAGAGTTAGAAGAGGGATTGACAGAACGCATTATTAATGATGTAAATCAACAACCAGGTCATTTACCGTTGCTGGAATTTGCGCTCACTCAATTGTGGACAAAACAGAAAGACGGTATTTTATCCTGTGCAGCTTACAAAGAAATCAGCGGTGTAGATTTAGCTTTAGCAAATCATGCCGAACAAGTTTATTTAAATTTGATCGCAGCAGATCGAAAGCGATCGCAACGGATTTTCATCCAACTGGTGCATCCGGGAGAAGGAACGGAAGACACCCGCCGCTTAGCCACTCGCGCTGAAGTGGGGGAAGAGAATTGGGATTTGGTAACCTACCTCGCTTCTGCCCGTTTAGTGGTCACTGGACGGGATGAAAAAACTGGTTTGGAAACTGTGGAAATTGTCCATGAAGCACTGATTCGGAGTTGGGAAAAACTCAGAATATGGATGCAACAAGACCGGGATTTTCGCCACTGGCAAGAGCAATTGCGGGGGGTAATTCGTCAGTGGGAGAGTAGCGATAAGGATGAAGATCTCCTGTTGCCAAGAAAGTCTTTGATCGATGCTAAAGATTGGCAGCAGCAACGCTCAGATGAATTGAGTTTGGAAGAGAGAAACTTTATTCAACAGAGTTTGGCACTGCGCGATCGCAAATTTAAACAGGAGAAACGCAGACGGCAACTTACCATCTCATTCCTCGCTAGCGGGTTAGTTTTAGCCCTAAGTATAGCTGGAGTTGCTTGGTGGCAATGGCAGAATTCAGCTATCAGCGAAATCAAAGCAATTAGTGAATCTTCAGCAGCACTATTTGCTTCAAATCAAAAGTTTGACGCCCTTATAGAGGCAATCAAGGCGAAGAGAAAACTGCAAAATTTAGGCGCGATAGATACACAAACCCAAAATCAGGTACTCCAGGTACTAGAGCAGGCAATTTATGGAGCAATTGAATATAACTCCTTGACGGCTAAAAATGCAGTTTGGGGAGTAGCAATTAGTTCTGATGGCAATATAATTGCCTCGGCGGGAGGAGAAAATGCGGTCAAACTCTGGCGACGGGATGGCAGTTTACTTCACACTCTCGAAGGGCATCAAGGTACTATTTGGGGAGTCGCTATTAGCCCTGATGGCAATATAATTGCCTCAGCTTCTGAAGACAAAACAGTGAAACTTTGGAGTCGGGATGGTCAAGAATTAAACACCCTCAGAGGGCCTAGAGATAGAGTTTGGTCAGTGGCTTTTAGTCCTGATAGTAATAGAATTGCTGCGGTTTCTCAGGAGGGGTTGATGTATATCTGGAGTCGGGAAGGTAAACTAATTAAAAGACTCACAGGAATCAAAACGGTTGCCAAAGTAACATTTACTCCTAATGGTAATATCGTTGCTGCTAGTGAAGACGGATATGTCAAAATCTGGAGTATTGACGGCAAGAAATTGCAAACTTTAGAAGCAAATATCCGTTGGCCTTTAGGACTTGCGGTTAGTCCTGATGGCAGCAAGATTATCGCTGGATTTGATGACGGAACGGTAAAAATCTGGAGTCGCGACGGCAAGGAAATTCTTTCCTTTAAAGGGCATAGCGATACTGTAGTGGAAATTGCTTTCCGCCGCGACGGTAAAGTATTTGCTACAGCAAGTAGGGACAAAACGATTAAAATCTGGAGTTTAGACGGCAGGTTGGTGACAACTCTCAACGGACATAGCGATCGCGTGTATTCAGTTGCGATCGCGCCTGATGGTAATGCACTGGTATCAGCAAGTGAAGACAGAACAATTAAATTCTGGAAACTCAACCATGAGTTGCTTACTTTCCTCAGAGGACATGAAAAACCAGTAATCGGAGTACGCTTCAGTCCTGATAGTAAATTTGTTGCCTCAGCATCTGACGACAGTACAATCAAAATCTGGTCAAAAGATGGCAC
Organism: Cyanobacteria bacterium UBA11372; assembly: GCA_003486675.1. Taxonomy (GTDB): domain Bacteria; phylum Cyanobacteriota; class Cyanobacteriia; order Cyanobacteriales; family Aerosakkonemataceae; genus Microseira. The sequence goes on along the minus strand of DNGG01000677.1, from coordinate 1,519 downwards.
ATTGCTTCGCACCTTAAAAGGGCATAAATCTGCTGTTTTGGGAGTAGATGTTAGCAAAGACGGTAAAACAATTGCTTCTGCTAGTTGGGATAAAACCGTTATAATTTGGAATTCTGACGGTAGTTTGCGGAAAACTCTTGTCGGACATCAGGCTGAAGTTTGGGGCGTTGCCATTAGTCCTGATAGTCGGATAATCGCTTCTGCTTCTAAGGACGCTACTATAAAACTTTGGGATAGAAATGGTAATTTACTGAAAACTCTGAGAGTACATCAGGGCGATATCAGGGATGTAACTTTTAGTCCTGATGGTAAAACGATCGCCTCAGCAAGTTCGGATTACACCGTCAAATTGTGGAAGTTAGACGGTACTTTAGTTAAAACTCTGAACGGTCATCATGGAGGCTTTATCAGAGTCGCTTTTAGCCCTAATGGCAGGATACTTGCCTCTGCAAGTCTTGATAACACCGTCAAACTCTGGAAAACTGATGGGACTTTGCTTAAAACTATCAACGCTGACAATAACGGAGTTAGAGGAGTGTCCTTCAGTCCTGATGGTAAAACAATCGCCACAGCAGGAGGAGACAATACCGTCAAACTCTGGAATTTGGATGGAACTTTGCTCAGGATTCTTAGAGGACATAGCAATCCGGTGTGGGCAGTATCTTTCAGTCCTGATGGTAAAACAATTGCCTCTTCCAGCGAGGACAAGACGGTAATTCTGTGGCATAGCGATCGCGTCCAAAATCTCGATCCGTTGGCGTTCGCTTGTAATTGGGTGCGCGATTATCTCAAGCATAATCCCGATGTGAGTGAAAGCGATCGCCACCTGTGCGATCGCATTAATTAACCATCCCAATTGCACTTACCCAAAAACCCGGTTTCTTCAAAAAACCGAGTTTTTTTGCTCATTTTTTCACAATTTATATGATGTCCGTTGAATTGACCATAATAAAAAAACCTCACCCCGCCCTTGCGTAGGGACACGGCATCAGAGATCTCTCGAACAAACAGATAACGCCGCTCTTGCCGTGTCCCGGCTGCTGATTACGGGTAATCAACCGGACATGATATTACTCATATTTTTTGCATAAATTTAAAGAGGGTTAAAATCTGCAATGCTTGATGAAGCAAGCATTATTATTATTTTATTAATAACAATGTAATTATTAATTTTAACCATTGCCATCCGTCTGATTTCGGATGTAATTACCCTTCGCCAACTGCATTCTACCGCTCCTGCTGAGATATTTTAGCAAATCGGTAATAACTAAGAGCATTAAAAAAATTAGCAATTAGCAATTAGCAATTACCATTGCAATTAAAACTATGGCAAAAGTTAAAATAGGATTTGCATTCGTCTCGCGTTGCCATATTTTGTGATTTTGCTAGATTGGGGATTGATTACCGCTGAATTTGACTTGCTCGATCGTGCGATTGAGTTAAATATTGCTCAATTAACTCAAACTGCTCAAACCAACCAAACGAAAGAGCCTCCTATCAGTTTAGACGAACTCCCGCG
>DNGG01000305.1:5550-6890 GCA_003486675.1 Cyanobacteria bacterium UBA11372 | reverse complement strand
GATCGCTCTCTAATACAATATGTGTACTTTTACTTAAAAAATGCCCTCAGTTGGGCACCAGTTCAGGTTGATGAGTCAGCATCCCAATCATGAGTAGGGACACGCCAGGAGAAAAACTTGGCGCTGGCGATCAAACTTTATAACGCCGTGTCCCTACAACCAATTTTAATCATTCAGATGTAACCGGAAACGATATTACAGTTTATATAAACCAACGCATGATTACCCTGTTATTCTTATCCGTTAAATTCACCGAAATCCTATGAACACAATTTTCGTTCAAATTCCTTCCTACCGAGATTTAGAACTTATTCCTACTATAGAAGATGCTCTAGAACAAGCCCATTCTCCAGAAAACATAACTTTTGGTATTTGTTGGCAATATGAAACAGAGGAAGAACTACATTATATCGCTCCTCTTAAAAATCTCAAAAATTGTCGGATCGTAACCATTCCAGCTTCTGAATCGCGTGGAGTTGGTTGGGCGAGATCTGAAGTTCAAAAGTTATGGCAAGGGGAAAAATATACCCTACAAACTGATTCCCATATGCGTTTTGTTGAAAATTGGGATGCAATTTTAATTGAGATGCTGAAACAATGCCCTAGCAAAAAACCTCTTTTAAGTGCCTATCCTGCTTGGTATGAACCTCCTAGAAATATATTAAATCATAATGTTACTGGAATCGAATTTGATGAATTTGCCGAATCTGGCGTAGTACATATTAAATGTAGTGGTGAGGATTTAAGCCAATATTCTTGTCCTCAACTTGGTGCTTTTGTTGCTGCTGGGTATATATTTGCAGAAGCATCAATTATCCGTGAAGTACCAGCCGATCCTCATATTTACTTCTTCGGAGAAGAATTTTTAATTGCGGTAAGATCGTGGACAAGGGGATGGGATATTTATCATCCCCATAAAGTCGTTTGTTGGCATTATTACAATTTCAAACATAGAGTAGCCCAACGACCTCTCCATCAGAATGATTGTGAAGAATGGGTTTCTCTCAATAAATTATCTGAACAACGGTTTAGACAAATACTTGGCATAGAGCGATCGCGCGAAAATTTTGGTATTTATGGCTTAGGAAGCGATCGCTCTCTAATACAATATGTCTACTTTTACTTAAAGAATGCCCTCAGTTGGGCATCAGTTCAGGTTGATGAGTCAGTGGAAGTCTTAGCGAACAAGGAATTAGAGAGTTGATAGCTCGACAAGAGAATGGGGATGTACGCAAATCACCTTTGTTTCTAGGAAAAATCGTTGGGAAAGGCAACCAGAGATTTACAAAGAAACCCCGTTTCTAATTTCCACCTTGTATCGGCATCGCGCGCGGGGCGGG
>DNGG01000305.1:0-5338 GCA_003486675.1 Cyanobacteria bacterium UBA11372 | reverse complement strand
GGGGCGGGTTTATCAACACAATTGGCTTCGGCTCAAAGGAAACTTGTAAAACCCGCCCCTACAACACCATTAACTATTGCTTTCCGATACTACCGGACTCGATATCACTTCATTTCTCTAGTTTTCGGATTGGGGAAATGTTTGTGGTACAAATCTTCGCCCGACGGTTGTTTGTTCCGCAGATATTTCTGATTTGAATGTACTCTTGACGGTTGTTTGTGGTGTGAATGTATTCTTGACGGTTGTTTGTGGTGTGAATGTATTCTTGATGGTTGTTTGTGGTGTGATTAGCGGGCCTGTGCTTTGTTCTGTGGATGTTGACTGGGTGGTTGGTATTGCCGTGAATCTCGGGGTTGTTGTCATGGAATTATCCTTGGTAAATTTTTACCAATAAATGTACCATTCATATTGTAAAAGAAATATCCCATATTTGCAATAAAACCAACATTCCGCCACCTCAACTGTCACATTGAAGACAATGAGAATAAAACTCTGCGCTCGAGGGGGCGGAATGTGAGATCCAACTATATCCACTCATCGACAAACCTAAAAGGCAAAATTTAGATGCGTTTGCTATGTAAAAAAAATTAATATATGATTAGCAAAAATCGAGTTAAAATACCCGGTTGGTATTAAAATTTAATTAACTATAAAATAACTTTATAAAAAGTAGCGTTAACTACAACAATGGGTAAAGTAATAGTGTATATCAGTAGCAATATTAAGAAAACTTGATATTGTTTTGAGGTTCCCAATTTTTTTAGGTTTTCAATGTCTAGTAGTGATGTGTCTGTTAGCAACTCGGTTCCCTCATTAGAGTCGGGGGCTGTCATTACCAGCCCCAATCAAATTCTCTCGACGGAAGAACTAAGTGTATTGAATTTGCGCTCGAATCGCCAGGGATTGGTGCAACTGGCGGGACATTTAGCCGTAATGCTTGTGAGTGGGTATCTGTGGGCAAGCTATCCCAATCATCTGCTGTTGGCAATACCTGCTTTAATCGTGTATGGCTTTAGCATCGCTGCCATGTTTGCACCGATGCACGAAAGCGTCCATCGCACCGCATTTGCCAACAATCGCTTGAACGATGTTGTGGCCTGGTTTGCTGGGCTGCTATCGTTCTATAACAGTACGTTTTACCGCCGCTATCATAAATGGCATCATCGCTATACGCGGATTCCAGACAAAGATCCAGAACTTAGCGACAAGAGACCAAACAATTGGTGGGAGTATTTTTTAGAAGTTAGCGGTTTACTTTGGTGGTGGGGTAAGTTACAAACGCATTTTACTATTGCCACAGGTAAATTGGATAACTATCCATATATTCCTGAAACGGCACGAGATGAAGTAGTGCGTTCGGTGCGGCTGCAACTGGGGGTTTATGCAAGTGCGATCGCACTATCAATCCTATTTCAACAACCTTGGTTTTTGCTGTATTGGTTATTGCCTTTAACCGTCGGACAGCCAATTTTACGAACGATTTTGCTAGCCGAACACACTGGCTGTAGTCTTGATGCTAACTATCTCACCAATACTCGCACAACGCTAACCATCGCGCCGATTCGCTTCTTGATGTGGAATATGCCTTTCCACGCCGAACATCATCTATATGCCTCGATTCCGTTTCATGCTTTGCCCGCCGCCCATGAAAAACTGCGCCCTCACTTTGCTCATGTGGAATCGGGTTATGTACGTGTCAACCGTACCTTGATCGCCAATTTCGGCAAGAATGTATGATCGATAGTTCTCCTGGTTGTTTTATTTTGGAGAACTTTTCCCTCCAATGCGGAGTTGTGTTACCCCAAGCCCAATTGGTGTATCAAACTTATGGAGAATTGGCAAGCGATCGCAAAAACGTCATCCTTTATCCCACATCTTACGGCGCACAGCACAGTGACATCGACTGGCTGATTCGTCCCGATGGTATCCTTGACCCGAACCGTTGGTTTATTATCATTCCCAACATGTTTGGTAACGGATTATCTACTTCTCCTAGTAATTGCGATCGCTGTAAACTAACCGAACAAGGGTTTTACTTCACCCACTTAGATAACGTACTTGCCCAAGAACAATTGTTACGCCAAGTCTTCCAAATCGAGCATTTAGCGCTAATTTATGGTTGGTCGATGGGCGCGCAACAAGCTTATTATTGGGGTGTATTATTTCCCGATCGAGTTGAAAGAATAGCGGCGCTTTGCGGTACTGCACGCACCACCGACCACAATCGCATTTTTCTGGAAAGCCTGCGAACAGCCTTAACAGCCGATCCAACTTGGACGGGTATCAATTTTGATGGCATTCCAGAACGAGGGTTGCGCGGCTTTGCCCGCATTTATGCCAGTTGGGCAGCTTCCCAAGCTTTCTATCGAGAAGGACTTTATTACCAACTTGGTTATCAATCGCTGGAAGACTATTTATTGCGATTTTGGGAAGCCAATTACCGCAAACGCGACCCCCACAATCTAATAGCATCGATCGATACCTGGTTGCGTTGCGATGTTAGCAATAACCCAACTTATCAAGGCGATTACAAACGCGCTCTGGGTTCAATTAAAGCCAAAACCCTCATCATGCCCGCAACTACAGATTTATATTTCACACCTGAAGATTGCGCTCTAGAAGCAGCGCTAATTCCTCATGCCATTTACCGCCCGATTCCATCAATTTGGGGTCATCGCGCTGGCAATCCTTACCAAAATTATGAAGATGAAGCCTTTATTCGCAAAGCAATTCGGGAATTGCTTGCTAAGTGAATTTAGATCTTTACTCATAATTAGCAGCCGGGACACGGCACAATTAACGTTATCTGTTTCTCCGATATATCTTTGATGCCGTGTCCCTACGCAAGGACTCTGTGAGGTTTTTTATTATGGACTCAACGGACATAATATAATATCAAATCCGTTGCCACCAGAATTATTTATCTCTCTCTTCTTCCTCTGCGTTCTCTGCGTCTGGAGCGGTTTTGAACCTTACAGATGGAAACCGAAAGATAATTTTTGGCACTTAATTTTGACTTTTGAGGTTAACCTAATGACACCACTTCTCTCTGACATCGCCCGCGAAAAAAACATTCGTTACTTTCTCATCTGTTTTACCGATTTATTTGGCGTCCAACGTGCCAAATTAGTTCCCACTCAAGCGATTGACACAATGGCAGCGAATGGGGCGGGATTTGCTGGGTTTGCCGCCTGGTTAGATATGACCCCTGCCGATCCAGATGTACTGGCAATTCCTGACGCCAACAGTTTATTTCAACTTCCTTGGCAACCAGAAGTTGCATGGATGCCTGCTGACTTGTACGGAATGGATGGACAACCAATAGGACAAACTCCCCGCCTCGTGCTGAAGCGGGTTTTGCAGCAAGCGCAGGAGATGGGTTATAGCATTCGTACTGGAGTTGAGTGCGAGTATTTTCTGCTATCTCCTGATGGGAAAGAAATTTTCGATTCGCGCGATCGCTCTCCTAAACCCTGTTACGATCAACAAGCGTTAATGCGTCGTTTTGAAGTGATTTCGGCTATCTGCGATGGGATGCTGAACTTGGGTTGGGGTGCTTATCAAAACGACCACGAAGATGCTAACGGTCAATTTGAAATGAACTGGATGTATGCTGATGCCCTCGTAACTGCCGATCGCCACGCCTTCTTTAAATATATGGTGAAAGCGATCGCTGAAAAACACGGTTTGCGCGCCACATTCATGCCCAAACCTTTCCCCCACCTCACCGGAAATGGCTGTCATACGCACATTTCGGTTTGGGATAGTGCCGGAACTAGCAACCTATTTCACGATCCTCAAGGTGAATTGGGACTTTCAACCTTGGCTTATCAGTTTATCGGTGGTGTGTTGCATTCGGCACAAGCATTATGCGCGATCGCCAATCCTACCGTCAACTCCTACAAGCGAATTCACGCACCTGTGACAAATTCCGGCGCTACTTGGTCGCCTAATACGATTAGTTATGCTGGCAACAATCGCACTCATACCATCCGCATTCCCGATGCAGGGCGCTTCGAGTTACGCCTCGCTGATGGCGCGGCGAATCCCTACCTCTTACCTGCTGCTTTAATTGCAATTGGTCTTGATGGTATCGAACAGAAACGCAATCCAGGGCCGCGTTATGACAATAATAGTTATACCAATCCATTACCACCAGGAACCGTTAAACAGTTACCGACAAACTTGCTCGATGCGCTGCGATGTTTGGAAGGGAATACAGTCCTATCTCAGTCTCTAGGTCAGGAGTTTGTTGCTTCATATTTAAAGTTGAAGCACCAGGAATGGCAAAATTACAGTAATTTTATTACCCCTTGGGAGTTAGAAAATACCCTAGATTGCTAAAAAGTTAGAAAAAGCAGCTGCCAACAGCGCGAAATTATAAAAAACCTCACAGAGTCGTTGCGTAGGGACACGGCATCAAAGATATCTCGGACAAACAGATAATGTTAATCGTGCCGTGTCCCGGCTGCCGATTATGGGTAATCGATCGGACATAATATGATTGTCCCCCTTCTTCCCCTAACCCCTAGCCCCTAGCTATATGTCAAACGATTCAAATCAACCCAGACGCTACGATGCGGTAATTGGCGGTCAAAATCCTCCGCCCTTGAGTGGTGCCGTTTTGGGTGGTTTGTCAGGAGTAAAAAGGCGGATGGCGAGTGGTTCGCTGGAAACGAAAATCGCTGCCCTCAAAGAAGCTCTCAAATATGGACAAAATGGCTTAGACTTACTGATTGAAACTCTCAATCACCCAGAGAGCGAGATGCAATGGAAAGCTTATTTACTGCTGAAGGACAGAACTGAAACCAGCGTCAAAGATGCTTTAAAAGATTACATTCCGGTAATTTATCATCAGTTGCGCGACCATTTGGCGGCAGGGAATTGGTTAGAAGCTGACAGAGTTTCAGCGCTAGCAATGCTAAAAGTAGCGTATCGCGAAATAGCAGGTGGATTGAGAGTAGAAGACTTGCAAAGATTTCCCACTTCAGAATTACGCATTATCGATCGATTGTGGGTGGAATATTCTCAAGGACATTTTGGTTTTAGCGTGCAAAAACAAGTTTGGCAAAGTGTAGGAAATAATTACTTTAAATTTGGCGATCGCATAGGTTGGCGACAGTCTGGAACTTGGTTAAACTATACTCAACTAACCTTTGCTACAACAGCACCGCTAGGACACCTGCCTGCCGCACACCTCACTTGGTCTGGTTTAAAGCGGGGTCAATCTTGGCAGTGGTATGGCGGCACAGAAGAAGATGTGCGTTTCTTTGAGGTCAAATCTCTGCTTCAACGTCGAGATTTTTGACCTGAGAAAGGCAGAAGGCAGGAGGCAGGA
>DNGG01000095.1 GCA_003486675.1 Cyanobacteria bacterium UBA11372 | reverse complement strand
ATGGAAATGCTGAAACACCATGCCGATATTTTGACGCACTTTCATTATATCAGTTTTCGGCGCGGTAATATCAGCACCTTGAATGTAAATTTTCCCTGCCGTTGGCATTTCCAGTAAATTCATGCACCGCAAGAAAGTTGACTTACCCGAACCCGAAGGGCCGATAATTGCCACAACTTCCCCGTGTTTAATATTGGTGGAAATTCCTTGCAGAACTTTGAGTTTACCAAAGTCTTTATGCAGGTTTTCCACTTTAACTGCTGCGTTGTAATCTGCGTTCGATAACATAGCCACTCCAAGTTAAAACCATGACCATTACATAATAAATTGCCCCAGCAAATAGTAGGGGTTCAAAGTAGATATATTGTTCTGCCCCGACAATTTGGGCGCGACGTAACAAGTCAGTCACGCCAATCACTGAAACCAAAGATGAATCTTTCAGCAATGCAATTGTTTCGTTAACCAGCGCAGGCAGAATATTTTTAAACGCCTGGGGTAAAATAATATCCGCCATCATTGGTCGATAGGGAATGCCCAAAGATAAAGCTGCTTCCCGCTGACCTTTATCAATTGCCAAAATACCGGCGCGGATGGTTTCAGAAACGTATGCCCCGGAGTTGAGGGTAAATGTAATTACGCCTGCTAATAATGCCGGAATATTGTAACCCGTTAATTGCGGCGTTGCGTAATAAACTAACGCGATTTGCAACAACAAGGGCGTACCTCGAAATATCGAAGTGTAAACAGTCCCAAACCAAAACAAAAACTTGTTCGAGGAGATTTTAAATAAAGATAAAATCGTCCCCCAGATGAAGCCACAAAATAACGAGATTGCGGTAAATTGTAACGTTACTAATATGCCTTGGAGGATGAAAGGAATGCGCGGCGTTATCTTGGCAAAAGGTAAAACATTGGAACTGGTAGCTGGTTCAGTTGTGCCTTGATTTTCAAACCATTTTTTGATTAACCTTTCGATTTCGCCGCTTTGTTTCATTTCGGCTAAAACGCGGTTGAAATCAGCGACTAAACGGGAATTTTTGGGGAATGCGATCGCGCTACCTGCGTCTTCACCGCTAGTCGCAATCGTATTAAATTCCAAATCCGGATTATTGGCGATAAATCCCCTGGCAATTGTATCTTCAATCACCGCCGCATCGATGCGCCTTGCCTTAACTTCTTGAACCAAATCGCCGGTTTTATTCAGCGCTACAAGTTGGACATTTTTAAATTCTTTTGCCGTTTTTTCTTGCGTCGAACCTAACTGTACCCCGACCTTTTTTCCTGCCAAATCTTCCGGCGTTTTCAGATTGCTACCTTTGCGGGTAACAATTGTATTTTTAGCTTCGTAATAAATATCGGAAAAATCGACATTTTTTTTGCGTTCTTCTGTAGGAGTCATCCCCGCCATTGCAAAGTCGGCGCGCCCCGACTGCAACGCGGGAATAATGCCGCTAAAATCTGTATCTTTTATTTCTAGATCGTAGCCGAGTTGATTGGTAATATATTTAGCAATATCTACATCAAAGCCGATAATATCACCTTTGCCGCTGGCGGTATCTCTAAATTCATAGGGGGGATAATCCGCCGATGTCACCATGACTAATTTTTGTCTCGCATTTCCTTGTTGGGCGAGGATGCTGCTAATATCTCCAAAGAAGGCGGCGAGCAAAAAGGCGACGCAAAATAGAATAAAAAATAGCCATCTCCGGTTTGGCATTGTTAGTATTTTCATAGTGAATTGGATGATAAACCATTAGTAATATAACTATAGTATAGGATCAACTACCTTAAGGCTTAGATTGGGATATAGAAACCGAGTTTCTTTAAGGTTTGTAACTAACTCAAGTTGCTTAGTTACTTACATTATAAGTATGTTGTTGCGCTTCAGCGCCCTAATGTAAGTGGCTTTAAGAGCGCTAAAGCGCAACAACGTGCCTAGAAAGCAAAGCTGGTTCTAACGACGCCGATTACCACATCGGGGTTGCGTTCATCGTGGTTAGGTGCGGTTAGCCAAAAGAAGCCCGGGGTGATAGAAATGTTATCATTTATCTGAAATCTGTAGAAGGCTTCAACGTGCAATCCCGTGTTGCGATCGCTTCTTTGTCCGTCAGGTAAACCAATCGCGCTGGCTAATGCATCGTTGCTAGTTTCTATCAGTTTTGGTTGCATTCCTACTACAATTCCACCCAGATTTCCCTTCACCCCCAAATCGGGAAAAGCCAAAGTTATTCCATAGTTTAATACATCCGCATCACCCCTGACAACCAGCGCGCGAGCCGCCGTATAACCCACCCATCCACCTAATTCAAAACCGCTAGTAATGCGATAATTGAGTTGAAAACCATAAGAATTACCTACAACTGGTCCCGCACCAATTACCTTAGCCGCATTGCTACCAGCGAGGGTATCAACCCCATTTCTGGGCGAGTAAGAATTAACGTAAAGTAAGCCGAATTTCAACGGCCCAGAGTTGTAAACTAACTGTGCAACCGCACTATAACCCCCATTAAATATACCCGAATCATCACCTGGATTATTCGGGCCACCCACGGTTGAATCTTCACCCAAGTAAGCAACATCTAAACTTAGCGCTTTACTAATTGCAAAATTTGCTCCAAAACCCGCCCGATTGCCAATGGGAAAGAAGACGGGATTTACTTGAGCAAAATTAGTAATAGCACCCGTAGCCGTATCAGCAAAAGGATTAATCGGATCGGTAATATAAGTTGGGTCAATCGTGTTTGCTTCAAGATAAATTCTGACTCGATCTCCCACAGGAAAGCGATACTCTAATTGGTTGAGTACAATATCGCTATCTTGAGAAACGCTGCTGGGAGTAAAGCGCGTTTCGCCTGTCAATCCTTCGCTACCTTCCCCTAAACTTCCACCCTCGGTTGCGCCAGTATTCAACAGTCTTAAATTAGTTGCTTGGAAGCGAGTTCGCAAGCGGTCTTTACCATTAAAGCTAGTCACAAAATCAATCCGCGTGCGATGACCAAATGCGGTATTGTTAATATCACTGGCATTCTCCCCAAAAGCATCGGCGAGATAAGTAATAACTTCCCCTCTTAGTTTAGTAGTGGTGGAAAATTGATTGGCTTCTAGTGCAGCGGTTCGAGTTTCCAAAGCATCAACGCGACCGCGTAACGTAGTCAATTCTGCGGCAAATTCTGATTGCAATCTGCGGATAGTTGCTAAATCGTCTTGACTCGGTAAATCGGCTGTTGCTGCTGCAATTAATTCGCTAATTCGATCCAAACAAGCGTTTAAACCAGCCGCAAATTCATAGCGAGTCAAAGGGCGCTGTCCGCGATACGTCCGGTCGGGATAACCTTCAATACAACCGTAACGTTCTACCAAAGATTGTAAAGCTTGAAAAGCCCAATCTGTAGGTTGAACGTCAGAAAGTTGGGAAACCGAAGTAACTTGATCGAGTGAATTTGTAACCAGAGGTTCCGCTGCGATCGCAATATTGTTAACCAGCAAAACGTTACCCAATAAAACTAAACTCAATCCTAAACTTTTATCAAAAATAATTGACATTTTTCCCTCTCACCTAATTGCACATAAATTAAGGGAAATGCCATTTGATTGCCCACTACCAAAGGGAATATATCGAATACTACCAAAAGGAATATCTTTTTATCCCAAAAACCCGGTTTTTTGAGCTAATTAACTCAAGTTGCTATTTATATTTGCGCGATCGCTATTGCGGGTAAGGGGAACAGAAGCGGGTGGGGTCAATCATTTGTTGGTTGAGATTGACGCTCCTGACGCTCTGAAGTGGGGACGCGGGGACCACACCCAACAGAAGCTTAGCAGGTCAAGATAGCTTTCCTCTCTTGCTCTGGCAAAGTTACCTTGGCTTTCAGCCCATGACACTCATTATTATTCGCTCTATAATTAAAAATTAGCGCGGGTTGCTCACGGGCACGCACCTAACAACGGGTTCTGATAGCACCTGTTACCGATCTGAGAATAGAGGAATCGATCGTGAGTTTCAATCAAGACGACAAGGACAAAAAAGAGAGTATTTTCCGCGCAGTGTCTTTAGAGCGCTTATCCTCGCCGGAGCGTCTCGACCAGCTGATGCAGGTAGTCGCGCCTCAAGATTGGTTAGCATTGGTAGTTTTTGGCAGTTTGGCGATTCTCGGTTTAGGATGGAGCGTTCTTGGTCGCATTCCCATCGCCGTCCAAGGTCGGGGTATCTTCATCCAACCTCGCCAAGTTGTCGAGTTTCAATCTTCTATTGCCGGACAGTTAAAATCTTTAAATGTCAGTAACGGTCAGTGTGTTAAAAAAGATCAAGTTCTGGCGACTGTCGATCCGATCGAGTTGCGAGAACAGTTAAGATTGTCCAAAGAAAAGCTAGCTCAGTTGCAGAAACAAGCTCTCGATGCCACCCTAGTAGCGACGCAGCGGATGGAATTGGAAAAAAGCGCGATCGCAGCTTCCCAAGTGAGTTTACAAAAACGCTTGCAAGATGCAGTAACCTTGACTCCTATTCTCAAAGAAAAAAGTTTAGGTGCGATCGAAAAACAGCGAATTAGTTTGCAGCAACGCTTACAGGAAGCTCAAGCTTTCGCGCCCACAATCAAAGAGAAGGGATTGACAGCGATCGCACAACAGCGAATAAGTCTGCAACAACGATTAAAAGATGCACAAGCTCTCGCTCCTGTACTAGCAAAAAGACTTCAGAAACGCCGCGAACTTGCTGAAGTTGGAGCTATATCAACAGACTCGGTTTTACAGGTAGAACAAGAATATAGAGAGGGAGTTCAAAAAATTGCCGAACTGGAAACTCAGTTAAAACAACTGGAACTCACGGAAACTGAAACTCAGCAAACCTATCAACAAAACGTTAATACAATCGCCGAAATGCAGGCGCAGTTGCAAAATTTGGAAGTAGAAATGGCTAAAAACGAACGGGAATATTTAGAGAATCTGCGTTCTATTAGCGACATGCAAGCGCAACTGCAAGAACTAAATACTAAAGCTAAACGTTTGGAACAAGAAAGTCTAGAAAATTCTACTCAACGCCGTAAAGAAATTCAAGAAGTTAACCGACAAATTAGTCAGCTAGAACTGGAATTAACTAAAAACAGCCGCATTTTAAGCCTTCAAGATGGCTGTATTTTGGAGTTAACTGCTACTCTCGGACAAGTGGTTCAGCCTGGTAGTAGATTGGGTAGTATGAGAGTAGGGAATGATGAGAAATTGGAGCAAGCAATAGCTTATTTTAAGATTAAAGATGGCAAGCAAATTAAACCGAATATGTCGATTTACATCACTCCAGATACAGTACAGCGAGAGCGTTTTGGTGGTATAGTAGGGAAGGTGGTTAGCGTTTCTCCTCTCCCCGTTACCCCAGAAGGAATGGTTACTGCAATCGGCAATTCCCAGGTAGTAAAAAATATGATAGGCGAGGAAGGAACGGCTATTGAAGTGACAGTTGAATTGGCAACAGAACCTAGCAATTCTAACGGTTATAAATGGTCTTCTTCTACTGGCCCAGAGTCGCAAATCACATCAGGAACAACCGCCACTGTGCAGGTAACGATCGAAGAAAGAGCGCCGATTACCTTTGTGCTACCGTTCTTGCGGGAACTCGCTGGGATTTGAGCGGAGTTACGGCTTTTGGGATGCGTTAAAGTTATAGCGGGAAAGCGACTTG
>DNGG01000541.1:16089-17581 GCA_003486675.1 Cyanobacteria bacterium UBA11372 | reverse complement strand
GTTCGGTTGCCCTTGCCAGTAACTCCTCACCCCTTTGGATAGCAAGTTCCAACTCGGGTGCATCCATATGCGCCTGGGCGGTTGTCACTGATAAAGGTAAAATTCGACCTCCTTCGTGTCGCGCCAACAATGCCGCCATTTCGATCAAATATCGCTGGGTGCGAGGATTATAAACTGGAACCACAACGGTAAACAAACTCGATTTTTGTTCATCGCCCCCATCTGTGGAAGTTGAATCGGGTTCTAAATTTGCTGTAGGTACGCTCAAACCCGGTGCAACTTTACTGGTAATTAGTGGCCCCAGAGTTGCCGTTACTAACATTAAAACTAAAACGCTATTTAATAACCCTTCAGTCAGCAGCCCAGCGCGATATCCTACTAACGTTGCCGCCAAAGTAGCCGCTACTTGGGGTAACGACAGCGACCACATAGTTAGCATTTCCTGCCAGTTATAGCGGTAAAGAAATTTAGCAAACAAAGCAGCTAAAAATTTACTGCCAATTAAACCCACCACAACCGCTAAAGTCAGCCAAATCGATGAAATGCTTTTCACAAAAGCTGGAATATCAATTAGCAGTCCCATATCCACAAAGAAAATCGGAATAAATAGGACGCTGCCCACAAAAACCACCTTTTCTTTAACCTGCCCCTCACCCACCGCGTCATTCACTGCCAATCCGGCTAAGAAAGCACCGACAATTTTTTCTACTCCGATTAATTGCGCCCCCAAAGCTGCCAGAAAAACCGCCATCAGCACGAATAGAAATTGATTTCCCTCATTGTCTCCAGAACGGCGGAAAAATTCTCTCCCAGCCCAATCAAAGCCAAATAAAATAACAGCCGAATATACAAGCAACATTCCCAATAAAGTAAATAGCTTGAATAGGGTAAAGTTACCTGCATGAATGCCGATACAAACAGCTAGTACTAATAAAGCGCCAATATCGGTAAAAATAGTAGCGCCAATCGTAACGATAACGGCTTCGTTTCCCACAACCCCTAAACGACTGACAATCGGATAGGCTAAGAGCGTGTGGGAAGCAAACAGCGAGCCGATTAAAATTGAAGCGTTCCAGCCAAAATTAAACACCCGCCCCACAATTGTGCCAAATATCAAGGGAACTATAAACGTTAAGAAACCAAACCCCGCCGAACGATGTTTCGTGCGCCGGAATTGTTCCATATCAACTTCTAGCCCTGCCACAAACATCAGGTAAACTAACCCAATATCTGATAGTAGCCGCATCGTCGGTAATTTATTTTGCAGTAGATTTAACGCATTGGGGCCAAGGATTACACCTGCTGCTAGCAAACCGACTAATCCCGGTAATCGCAGTTTCTCAAATAAAGGAGGTACGATTAAAATCACCGCTAGCAAAATAGCGAAGGGGACAAGCGGTTCGTGGAGAACTTCTAATACGGATTCCATCGGTTAAAGCGAGAGAGTCGCTACTCTACGAAAAAGGGTATAATATCATGTCGGGTCGATTAC
>DNGG01000541.1:14010-15809 GCA_003486675.1 Cyanobacteria bacterium UBA11372 | reverse complement strand
ATGATGCCGTGTCCCTACGCAAATACGGGGTGCGGTTTTTTATTATGGGCAATTGAACGGACATGATATAACTTAAAAAATTAAACTCGCTTACCAATTTTTATGCTATTCGTCTGCAGATAGATTTAATTCACTCTTTTTTTTTATTTATGCTTGATCAAACATTTAATTTACTTCTAAATACTGATATACTTTTTGGTAAAAATCTGCTATAAATTATGGTTTTTCCACCCCAGCATTCCCATTAGCAATTAGCAATTACCAATTAGCAATTAGCAAAATATAGTTGCGATCGCTTTAAAAATGCACCTGACTCAAAACGATCCGCAAGCGGTCATAATCATCTTTGAGCAGCGTACTCAAGGTGCGTCCTGCCTGGACTAACCAAGCGCGATCTGCCTTTCTTAGTTGATAAACTTCGCGAATCGCCGCCGCCGCCAGCGCCTCTACGGGTGCGCCCTTAACTTGCAATAAAGTCCGCAAAAAATCTAACTTTTCGCTAAATTTAACCACTTCTTCCGGTTCGCAACGGTACACCGCTTGATGCACTTGGGGAGGGCGAGGCGGGAGGTGTTGGTAAATCACGGGCGTTCCCTCAGCAGGAGGCTGATATCCTACAATTGAAGCCCGAAATTCTGTTTTGAGCATGGCAAAAATCTGGGGTTGTTCTTCGCGCAAATCTTCTAACGACAATCCTAAAGCCCTGGCGCGGTGAATCGTATCAATCGGGCAGGTGGTAGCATGGTAAACGATCGCATAAATTTGATTGCCCGACTCTTCATCTTTTGCCCGCACCAAACTGCCAAAAGGCGGCATAGTGGGAAAGCTAAGCGTATCGGGTTCTAGGCATTGGGCTAAAAACTCAATTGTCGAAGTTTCGATCACCTCCGCGATGTGGTTGGGGTGGCGATCGCTTAGAGTAAATTGTGGCAGAGGAAGGCGCATAAACTTCGGTAATGGGTAATGGGTAATAGGTAATGGGTAATGGCAAACAATTTACCAATTACCCATTACCTATTACCTACTTAGCTTTTTTCTTACCAGCAGTTACATCCACCAGTTCTAATTCAGACAGTCGGAAAGTAATCAACTTATCCCAGTTGCCGCCTTCAAACAGTACGGCAGCTTTACCATCGCTGACTCGTTGCACTAGCCCTTGGAAGCCGTAGTAAGTATCGTCGATATTTTTGACTTTCACCGCTGAACCGGGCAGAAACATGATTGATTCCTCTTGTGGTTGCTTCTATTAGCTTACAATCCCTGCTGGGCTAATTGCTAATTGCTAATTGCTAATTGCTAATTGCTAATTGCTAATCGCTAATTGCTAATTGCTAATTGCTTAACCACCCATTACCCATTAGCCATTAGCCATTACCCATTACCCATTAGCCATTACCCATTAGCCATTACCCATTACCCATTACCCATTAGCCAAACACTAATATCTCTTTCGCGGTCGATGGTTTGCCACCGATTCTATCAGACCGAGAGCGAGAAAATTTTTCAGCAGTGCCGAGCGTCCGTAACTCAACCAAGGGAGGGGAATACCCGTTACGGGTGCTAAACCGATCGTCATACCGATATTAATCGTCACCTGAAAAACGATCAAGCTCAAAAAGCCAATCGCCAATAAAGCGCCAAAATCATCCTTAGCCGTTGTAGCAATCATTACTAAGCGCAGGCAAATCAGCCAAAAGACAATCAAAACAAAAATGCAGCCAGCAAAACCCAATTCTTCCCCAATAGCTGAGAAAATAAAATCTGTATGTTGTTCTGGGATAAAGTGCAGCTGAGTTTGA
>DNGG01000541.1:12045-13824 GCA_003486675.1 Cyanobacteria bacterium UBA11372 | reverse complement strand
GGATAAAGTGCAGCTGAGTTTGACTCCCCTGATTAAGACCCCTGCCCCACAACTGTCCGGCACCAATCGCGATGCGGGATTGAATGATGTGATATCCACTTCCCTGTGGATCTATTTCAGGGTTAAAGAATGAAATTAATCGGTTTTTTTGATAGGTTTTCAACAACCCCCAAACAATGTGTCCCAATTCCCCTGCAACAAAATTGATCGCCAAAGTGCCAGCCGCTCCATACAAACGCCAAGGGAGAGTGCGCCACGCGATGAAAACTGTAATCCCTGCCCAAACAATCCATCCGGGGAAATAGGCGCCAAACAGAATCACCGACACCAAGGGAGAAACTAACAGCAATAACCATCCGGGGTTGGCATTAGCCCAGTAAAGCATTGAGAGAGTAATCGCGCCAAATACTAGGGATGTTCCCAAGTCGGGTTGGATAAATACTAAAAACCAGGGTACGGCAGCGATCGCTAAAACTCTCAAAACATCCGGTATCGTTCTCGCCGAATGCTGGTGCAGAATTGCCGCCAAAGTAATAATCAACCCTAATTTGGCAAATTCTGACGGTTGAAGGTTGAATCCACCGAAAGTAATCCAACTTTGGGCACCGTTAACCGTCTTACCGATAATTAATACCACTATCAGCAAAACGTTCGTGATCCCATAAGTGACCCAATGCCAATCTAGTAATTTCTCGTACCGCCAACTAGCAATTAAAAGTGCTACCGCCAAACCAATTCCACCAATCAGCCAATGCTGCCACCATTCTGTAACGGCACGGGTTAACTCGGTACTGCGGATCATAATACCGCCCAAAACAGTCAGCGCAGCGGGCAAGATCAATAGCCAGCTGTCGATTCCCTGCCAAGGCATCAACCAAGTCTTGAAGCGGGATTGAGTCTGCGATCTTAACATAGTGTCACTGGTGAAAAGTCATTGGTCAAGAGTCAATGGCGACTAGCACCAATGACTTTTGACTCAAATCCAAGCTACTTGTCTCTAAACTTTAATTATGCTAAGGCAGCAACGGAAACTTTACCAGCGATGCGAAAAGCAATTTCCTTCAACGCCAGAGCAGAAGCGCTTTCAGGTTCGCCAATCACAATCGGCACTCCCACATCGCCTCCCTGGCGCACGGGAATTTCCAACGGTACGCACCCCAGCAACGGCACACCCAGTTCTGTGGATGTTTTTTCGCCGCCACCAGAGCCAAAAATGTCGTAATGTCGCTCTGGCATGTCTGGGGGAATAAAATAACTCATGTTTTCTACAATCCCCAACACGGGCACGCCCAATTGCTGGAACATTTTTAAGCCTTTGCGCGCATCCAACAACGCCACGTTTTGCGGCGTCGTCACGATCGCAGCACCCGCCATCGGCACGGCTTGAATTAAGGTTAATTGGGCATCTCCGGTTCCTGGGGGCAAGTCTACCACCAAATAATCTAATTCGCCCCACTGTACCTGGTAGAGAAATTGGCGGATAATGCCATTGAGCATCGGCCCGCGCCAAATTACCGGCTGATCCTTGTCGATCAAAAAGCCCATGGAAACCATTTTGACGCCGTGATTGAAAGCCGGTTCCAAAACTTCCCCAGCAGCGCCTTGCTGTACCATGACTTGGGCGCTTTCTAGCCCCAGCATTGTGGGTACGTTTGGCCCATAAATATCGGCATCGAGCATTCCCACTTTAGCGCCTGAATTGGCTAAAGCCACGGCAACGTTTACGGCGACGGTAGTTTTACCCACGCCTCCTTTGCCGCTGGAAATCGCGATGATATT
>DNGG01000541.1:0-11847 GCA_003486675.1 Cyanobacteria bacterium UBA11372 | reverse complement strand
CCGCTGGAAATCGCGATGATATTCTTCACGCCCGGAATTCCTTGGCGATTTGGCAGATCTTTTTGTTTCGGAGTTTCTGCCGTCACGTCAACGACCACATCCGTTATCCCAGGCAGTTGCCGGACAGCTTTCTGACAATCTTCAACGATAAATTCCCGTAACGGACAGGCAGGGGTGGTCAGCACCAGGGTAAAGCTGACATTACCGCCGTCAATTTTGACGTTACGGATCATATTTAATTCGACCAAACTCTTGCGGAGTTCGGGGTCTTGCACTGGTCGCAAGACATCTAAAACCGAGCTGATATCAACAGTAGCAGACATTGTGTTCTCCACCTGCACTGCATTGGTGCAGGCAGGTTAATAATTTCGGGTTTATAAAATCTTAACGTTCGGCGGGTTCCCATTGATAGTTGCCGCCAGTCAAAGACAAAAATCTCAGAACTCTCAATATCTGACACCAAATTGCAATTAGAGTTCTCGAAAACAGAAATTACACAAAGAAACCGGGTTTGGATGAAAAATCGTCGCGCCAGAAAGTAGGGGCGGGTTTTACCAATCAATTCTGCCAAAGAAACCGGGTTTCTTCCTAGAAACCCGGTTTCTGGGTTCGTCGCGCGTAAGTCCTATAAAAAAGAAACTCTTTGACTGCTCGTGTCGCCTATCCCACAACAGATCAAGATCCGGTTTGTTCGGCGGCGTGGGCTAATTCCGCTGCTACTTTAGCGGCACTGGGTTTAATTAGCGACCAGATCAGGGGGGACAACCACCCGCGCAAGGTGATGGAATAGGATATTTGAGTACCGCAGACAGTGGACTCTACCTTGTAGATCACCCGTTCTTCCAGCCCTGGTAAAGTAATAATCCGGACGCTCAATAATTCTCTAGGTCGCACTTGCTCGACAAAAATCCGAATCGGAATTGGGATTGAGCGAGTCACGGCTTGGTAAATCAAGCCTGGTTTGGGAACTAACCCTTTGGGTATGTTGGTGCTTGCCAATAGAGGATGCCAGGAAACATCGGCTAGGTCAATCACTTTGTGCCACAGGGCGTCTACAGAGGCTGGAGTCAAAACCCGGTAGGTCTTAGCCAATGTAAACTGCCACCAGCGCTTTTTGCGCCAGCGCATCAGTTTGGAGGAAAAATTGCCCTTCATGGTAGTCCCCCTCTAGTTAGCCTGCAAGCGTAGCTTTCGATCATAGGCTATTCTGTAAGACTTCGCATCTTTCTGGTAAAAATTTTTATTAATACCCTGGTACTCCAAGGAGTCAGCAAAAGCGACTTGGTTTAACTTGACCCGATTCGAGTTAATCTTAAATACACCAAGATCGCTTCGACATCTGTTCGGTTGAAATTCACTTAATCGATTCTTTTGAGATTATGACCGCTTTTTCCACAATTGATACAACCACAACCCATTCTGTACCACCGTCTGACTCAAGAGCCAGGGTGAGCCAGTTTATGCGCCACCTGCAAGACCAAATTTGTCAAACACTGGCAAGTACCGACGGTGCCAGTACTTTTATCGAAGACTCCTGGGTGCGCCCTGAAGGCGGTGGGGGTCGTTCTCGCGTCATCCGCGAAGGGGCTGTGTTTGAACAAGGCGGCGTCAACTTTTCCGAAGTTTGGGGCGACCACCTGCCGCCTTCAATTTTGACCCAACGTCCCGAAGCCGCCGGACATCGCTTCTACGCCACTGGCACTTCGATGGTGTTGCATCCCCGCAATCCTTATATTCCCACAGTACACCTGAACTATCGCTATTTTGAAGCAGGGCCAGTCTGGTGGTTTGGTGGCGGTGTGGACTTAACGCCCTACTATCCCTTTGCCGAAGATGCGGCTCATTTCCACAAAACGATAAAAGGCGCCTGCGATGCCCATCATGGCGAGTACTATCCTACTTTTAAACGTTGGTGCGATGAATATTTCTATTTAAGACACCGGCAGGAAACGCGGGGCGTGGGCGGTATCTTTTTTGACTATCAAGACGGCAGGGGGAAACTGTACCGAGGCCCAGATGCAAACGGACCGGCTGGAGTTTACAGCGATCGCTTGGGAGATATACCTCCGCGTACTTGGGAAGATTTGTTCAGTTTTGTACAATCTTGCGGCGCAGCATTTTTACCGGCTTACGTACCGATTATAGAAAAACGGCGCAATTTAGAACATGGCGATCGCGAACGGAATTTCCAGCTATATCGTCGCGGTCGCTACGTGGAATTTAACCTCGTCTATGACCGGGGAACGATTTTTGGCCTGCAAACCAACGGGCGCACCGAGTCAATTTTAATGTCTCTGCCACCTTTGGTAAGGTGGGAATACGGCTATCAACCAGAACCAAACTCGCGCGAAGCCGAGTTATACGACACTTTCCTCAAGCCCCAAGATTGGGCCAACTGGTCTGAGTCTAACTCGGATGTGAAATAATCTTCCACGGGATGAGCAGCCAGCAATTCGAGACTCTGCTACCAAAGGTAAAAAGTTGCTAATATTCTTTAGTTGAAGCAACTTGCTGCGGTATACTTTAGCTTGTTAAATTATCTCATCAGGCTGCTGGCTGTTCTTTCGGATATATGCTGCTACAAGTTGACCGACATACTTAAAGAACAAAAGACTATTGTTGTTCAGCCAGTGGGTTCCCCAAAATCCCCCCGATTAAGCACCAGCCTCGCCGATTGCTAAAGCTGGCTGCGTTCGTTTCTGGCTTGATTTGGGTAAAGTTAAGATCAAACGCTGTACATCTATAAGATTTCAACGGAAAGGTCAGTGATTCACATCGAGCAGAAAACCCACACAACCCAAGACGGCACTACTGTTATCGTTTTAACACCTACAGGCCGTCTCGATATCACTACGGCGTGGCAATTTCGCTTGAAATTGCAGGAGTGCATCTCCAAACTTAGCCGTCACGTGGTGGTAAATTTAGGTCAAGTTAATTTTATTGACAGTTCTGGCCTTACCTCATTGGTCGCAGGCATGAGAGATGCCGACAAAGTAAAAGGCAGTTTTCGGATTTGTAACGTACATCCCGAAGCTAGATTGGTGTTTGAAGTCACTATGATGGATTCGGTATTTGAAATCTTTGAAACCGAGGAAGAAGCTCTCGAAGGAGTTCCGCGCAGTATGGTGGGTTAAGCGCTGGCTGTATCATCAGCATTGCTAACAAATTAATCAAGCTCCTCTCTTTCACGGGAGGAGAATATTTTATACTGGCAGAAAGGCAGAAAAATCCTGCCGTTTGGTGAAGCGATAAGGCCCAAGCAAAGCGCCCCAGATGGCTTTACCCGTTGCGGGGTCGATGCCTTTGTCGTAGCTGAGAAATTGCTCTAAACTGGCTTCAAATCCCAAATAAACTTCGTAGGTTTCACCGCCAAAGGTGAAGCAGCAACGGCAATTGGGGGGCAGAGTCGCTTGAAAGCGAAGTCTCTCATCCTGGGTAACGGTAAGGGTGCAGCCAGGTAGGTATTCTATATCTTCAATAGTCAGGGTTTTCAGGCGTTCTGGGTCAATTCCGGCTCCCTGAATCGATGAGGGGTCTTTGAGCATGTAATACTGCACTTGGATCGCTGCTGGTTGTTCTCTGGGTTGTTGCAGCCGGATAATCCGCTGACGATAGGCGCGATCTAAGTAGAGGGCATTGGCTTGTTCGGCAAATAAAGTCAGGCTATCCTCTGCAAATAAAGGCACAGGACGCTGCCAGAGACGCAGATGCACGTACCAAGCAGGATCGGCGATCGCTTGTTCCCTGTTATCAAACTCACCCGCCATCAAGCCAGCTAAGGCAATTAACTCAGGAGAATACATCATCGCAGAGAAGCCGATAGCAATTTTGCATTTTACTGCACTTTAGCCCATGTCTTGCCGATTTTCCTTGTCTCTCAAGTCTTTTCGCCAACGCGATCGCCTTGGCAAAGGGACTGTTAAACGCGACAATAAATATTAAACCAGCATAAAATTGTCTCCGTGAATAACGTCCGCACTGTCTCAGATACCAAGCGATCTTTCTACAGCCTTCACACTCGTCCGATCAATTCGATCTACAGGCGTGTGGTAGAGGAATTGATGGTAGAGATGCACTTGCTCTCGGTGAATGTTGACTTTCAGTACGACCCAATCTACGCTCTGGGTGTAGTGACGACATTTGAGCGCTTCATGCAAGGCTATCGACCAGAAGCGGATAAAGATGCGATGTTTGATGCCCTGTGTCAAGCTGTGGGGTACGAACCGCAACAATATCGCCAGGATGCCAAACGGCTTCTGGAGATGGCTCAAGGTCAACGGGGGGCAGATATAATTGCCCGGTTGAGCCAATCGGCTGGTTTAGGAGATGGCGATTTGGAAAAACACTTGCAAGCGATCGCCAGCAATCCTAAATTTAAATACAGCCGCTTGTTTGCCGTTGGCCTTTACACCCTGGTAGAACAAGCCGATCCGGATCTGGTAAAAGATACCAAGCTGCTCAATGAAGCGCTGAACAAAATCGGTACGGGGTTACACCTGCCAGCAGATAAGATGCAAAAAGACCTCGAGCTATACCGCAGCAATCTGGACAAAATGGCCCAGGCGCGTCTGGTAATGGAAGATATGCTCAAAGCCGAGCGCAAAAAACGCGAGCAACGCGCCGCCGATAAAGGTGTGGTAGTTGCTCCTCCTGGAGGGCAAAAAGAACCTAGCGATGCAGCGGGGAGTTAGTAGCTGCCAGCTAGAACAGGTAAACTGCGCCAGCACCATAAAAGCCACCTACTGTTTCGTAGGAGGCTGCGATCGCGGCATGGTTCCCAATCAATGCCAGGGAGGAGCCGAAATTATATCCAGTTGGGTTTTGCAAAGTTAGCGTTTGCAACAGGGCACCAGTAGTAGCGTCGAACAAGTAAGCTGCCCCAGCGTGATTTCCAGCTGTATCGTCACCAGGGGCTGCAATTAGGACTTTGTTGCCAGCTGCTGCTACTGAGGAGCCGAAGTAGTCGCCTTCTGCTGGAGTCGGGTTGTTGAAAGTTTGTAGGAGATTCCCTGTCATCCTATCCCACAGGTAGACGGCTCCTGCATCCTTAGCCCCCTTGTCGTCACCAGGGGCTGCAATCAGGACTTTGTTGCCCACCATCGCCACAGCAGTGCCAAATCGATCGTTTTCTGCGGCAGTGGGGTTGTTGAAAGTTTGCACGAGATTCCCCGTCACGCTGTCGAACAAGTAGGCGGCACCGGCGTCATTAGCCCCCGCGTCGTCATTAGGAGCTGCAATCAGGACTTTGTTGCCAGATGCTGCTACTGAGGAGCCGAAGTCGTCTCCTGGTGCGGGAGTGGGATTGTTAAACGTTTGCAGCAGATTTCCCGTGACGCTGTCGAACAGGTAGGCAGCTCCCGCACTATAGCCACTCGTGTTTTTATTAGGCGCTCCCATCAGGACATTATTGCCCGCTGCTGTCATGGTTGAGCCAAATCCGCCATTTTCTTCGGGAGTAGGGGAAAGGAAAGTCTGCAAGTGTTTTCCCGTGACGCTGTCGAACAAGTAAACACCTCCTCTGGCTCCAATCAAAACGTTGTTGCCTGCTGTTGCCACGTTTGAGCCAAAGTAACCTCTTGTTGGATCGGGATTCTGGAAAGTTTGTAGAAGCGTGCCCGTGGTGCCGTTGAACAGGTACGCTGCCCCAGCATTGAAACCGCTCAGATCAAAGTCAGGACTATAGAAGTTTCGGAATTGCTCTTCATAGTATTGATAGGAGCGGGTGTCGTTACCGGGCGATCCGACAAGTACGTTATTACCCAACATCGCCACTGAAGTGCCAAACCAGTCAAAACCCCGACCGTACATTTTACGATCGCCAATGATGCCATCTGGCTCTGGGTTTGGGATAATTCTGATCGGGCGACCTTCCGCTGCACCACTATTGAAATAGTGTTCAAAAGCGGAACTCACCGATCCCCGTTCTACGGCTTGTTTCACATCCGGGTTAACATCCAAATAAGCCACAGCAGAAAAACCATCGAAAGGCCAACGCTCTTGTTCGGTTTGACGAGTTAGGACAAAGTGCTGGAATAGTTCTCTGTTATTTAAACCTGCTGCGACTAAATCCGGGTTAATCTTGCGGTAGAAAGGCAGATCGAAAAATTCTGAAGCAGAGCGTCCTTGATCTAGGCCATACAGTTGGAAGTGTTGCAGCAGCTGTCTGTTATTTAAATTAGCCGCAGCTAAGTCGGGATTGACCTGCCGATAGTAAGTTGGCTCGAAGGTGAGAGAAAATCGCCGTCCTTCGTCAATGCCTATGGTTTGCAAATGCTCGAAACTGCGTTTGCGATCGCCAGTAAAAGCTCGCTCTAAATCTGGGTTAGCTGCCAGATAAAAGTCTAAATCTACCCAAGGCGAAAACTTGCGTCCTTCTCCTAGCCCTATGTTCTGTAGATGCTCGTAGAGTTGAAAATTTTTTTTCAGTCCTGCTGCGACTAAGTCTGGGTTATTCTCGCGATAATATTTCAGGTCTACAAACGGTGAGAAAGCCCGCCCTTGGTAGATTCCAAAGTTCTTAAAATGGGCAAATAATTGCCTGTCTGTTTTCAATCCGGCTGCTGCCAAATCCGGATTGACGGCTCTGTAGTAAGCGGCGTCAAATAGATTAAATTTCATAAGTTTTTTAACCTTAAATCAAGTTTTGTATAGTCTTTTTTTTAGACAGCCGACTTACTACAAAAACCTGACTGGGGTTAATTTAATTATAACTTTCTACCCCACTAACCTGTTGATATTCCTGTAATCGGAAGTTTATCCCTGCGGATGGTGCAAGATTTCAGTTTTAAATGATTGGTGGCGATCGCTAAGCTTCCTGGGACTGCGATCGCCACCAATGTTTGCCTGTATTTTAGCTACGATCCAAATGCCCCAGTTGCCAGCCCCATAGAAGACAGCAAAGGAATCAATCGCGATCGCCCAACGCCAGTCAATTAACGACCGCGATACGGGACTGCCTTTTCAATATCAATGTTATAGACAGAAGTGGCATCTGGCTTACCGGCTTTGGGGTTGATGCTTTTTGCCATGTTGAGAAACAGGGTGGGATCGCCAGTCTTTGGTTGTCTGTCGTAGGAGCGGAAATTGCGGACAACCTCTTGCCAGATCGGTTGGGGAAAGCCTAATTGATCGCGGTAGTAAGCATCGTACCGAGGAGAGGTAATGTTGAAGGGAGTTTCACCAGTAGCACGACTGGGCAGAATCCGACGGCGGTGATAGGGAACGGTATTTTCACCAAAGTTTTCGATGTATTCGTCGCTGTTGAGGAGGTCATCAACAAACCCCTTGACTCCCTTGGTCATCACCACTGCTGACCAAGCAATCTTCTCAGCATTACTGTAAACTCGGCGTCCTAAAACCTTTTCGACGCAGTGTTCAACAAAGCGATAGTTACTGTTTTTGTTGTAGAAGCTGTCAATGAAAGTATTCGATAGCAACAACCCACGGATGAAGTCACGAACTGTAATCTGTCTGTTGCGAAGTTGAGATTCCAGGACAATTTCCCGATCCCACTTGAAGGCATGGAAAAAGATCTGACGATAAGCCGCATTAATCAGATTTCCCATGTCTGTGGGCGAAAACTGATCGTCCGTTGACCATACGATCGCTTCGTCATCCCTAGCGCCCAGTGCATCTACACGCTGGTTTGGACAAGAAGGAGCATAAGCTAATAGAGGAATTGCCACGGTTACAAAAACTCCCAATACTACAAAAGATTAATTAAACTGTGCAAGACAAAACTTACTCAAAGGGCGCATGGCGCTCCCTTCGAGGTTTGCTTCCTGTTTCAGCCAAGGGAGTCGGCTCCTTCTTGTCCACAGGCGTAAATTCCGCGCTTGCCGCACGTACAAGGGTCCATTGGGGCATTTTCCAGATTGTCAGGGGCATTCAAGTCGCGATCGATAGAAGTGCCGCACCGAACACATTTATCAACACGCTCCCGATTATATAAAGGCGAGGGAACTTGAATCTCTACTCATCTGATAAAACTTTACACAGCTTAACCTTGGAGCCTGACGATGAGCCTGAAATGATGACTGCATCGCGCTAGGCCAGATCTTCATAATTTGTAACATAAATGATTGCCAAGGCATTGTATAAACAGAACTTGAGGAACTTAAGCTCTCAGTTTTGAAACAAAAGTTTACTCAAACACTCATATTTAGGAGATTGGATCGATGTTAGACGCCTTTACCAAGGTTGTTTCCCAGGCCGATAACCAAGGTCAGTTAGTCAGCAATGCTCAAATTGATGCTCTGTTGGCTGTGGTTAAGGATGGTGCGAAGCGCGCCGATGTGGTGAACCGGATTACAAGTAACTCTTCCACAATCGTCACCAATGCAGCGCGTGCATTGTTTGAACAACAGCCCCAGTTGATTGCTCCGGGTGGAAATGCTTACACTAACCGTCGAGTTTCTGCCTGTTTGCGTGACATGGACATCATCCTGCGCTATGTCACCTATGCAGTGTTTCTGGGAGATGCTAGCGTTCTAGACGATCGCTGCTTGAATGGCTTGCGTGAAACCTATTTGGCTTTGGGCGTTCCTACCTCTTCGATGGCAACCAGCATTATGAAAATGAAGGAAGCTGCCATTGCGATCGCCAATGATAGAAATGGTATTACTCCTGGTGACTGTAGCGCTTTGATGGCTGAATTAGCTAGCTACTTCGATCGTGCTGCTGCTGCGGTTAGCTAACAATCCCCAGGTTCGCACGCAAGCTGAAGACAGAATTTTCAAGTGTCTGTAAACTTGCCAAAAATACGTTCCAGCTAAAGCTACTTTGTGGCTAAAGCTTTGTCGAGTTAAAACTTTTTCAAACACAAGAGAGATATCATTCCGATGAAAACACAATTAACTGAAGCAGTTGCAGCCGCTGATTCTCAAGGTCGTTACTTAAGCAACGTAGAAATGCAAGTGGCATTTGGTCGTCTGCGTTTAGCTACCGCTGACCTAGAAGCTGCAAAAGCTCTCGGTTCTAAATCTGCACAATTGGCTGAAGGTGCTGCTAATGCGGTCTACCAAAAGTTCCCCTATACCACCACGATGCAAGGCAATAACTATGCCTCTGATGCTCGCGGTAAAGCCAAATGCTTGCGCGACATCGGCTATTACATTCGGATGATTCAATACTGCCTAATTGCAGGCGGTACTGGTCCTGCTGATGAATATCTGTTAGCAGGTTTGGCTGAAATGCACAGCAGCTTTGAATTGGTTCCCAGTTGGTATGCGGAAGCGCTCAAGTACATCAAAGCCAATCATGGTTTAACTGGCGATCCTGCACTTGAAGTCAACTCCTACATCGACCACATTATCAACGCACTCTAGTTGCGTGCTTTGCCCGGAACGATAAGCAGATCTATTGAGAAGATGGCTCTGTTTATCGTTCCGGGCAACTTTTATCAGCAAAAAAGTTAAAAATCCGTGAAAAAACTTGTTTACCGATCGGTTGAGTGAGGAAAACAAACATGGCTGGCTTACAAGAGGCGGGGAGATTAGGAATTAAACCCTTTGAGGACGCAAAACCCGTTGAATTGCGCCTCAATTGGACTCAAGATGACGCCAAAGCTGTAATTGGGGCAGCCTATCGGCAGGTGCTAGGAAATGAGTACTTGATGCAGAGCGATCGCTTGGTGAGCGCTGAGTCACTTTTGCTGCGGGGCGTTATCTCGGTGCGAGATTTTGTCCGGGCGATCGCACAGTCAGAACTCTATCGCCAGAAGTTTTTGTATCCCAACTTCCACGTGCGCTTTATCGAGTTGAACTATAAGCACCTGCTGGGAAGAGCGCCCTACGATCAAACTGAGATTGCCTATCATTTAGATCTGTTCACGTCCAAGGGGTACGAAGCTGAGATTGACTCTTACCTCAGCTCAGTAGAATATCAAAATAATTTTGGGGATAACATCGTTCCATATTATCGAGATTTTCACCTCGATCGCCCCGGACAAAGAGCGATCGGCTTTAGCCGTTCGTTACACCTTTATCGCGGCTATGCTAGCAGCGATCGCGCACAAGGGCAAAAACAACCCCGGTTAACTTGGGAAGTAGCCAGAAATTTGGCAACCCCGATTTCTGCTCCTACTGCCAGCGCGCTGTCTGGTGGTGTGGGTGGCGCTCGTGGCGATGTCTACAGACTGCGGGTGCTACAATCTGCCTTTGCCAATACACCTGTAGTGCGGCAGTGTACGACTGAAATACTTGTTTCCTACGACCAATTGACGCCTAAGCTGCAACAGTTAAGTCGTGCTGGTCGTAAGGTGATTAGCGTTACCTCTGTTTAGATCCTTTGAGTAACTGGGGCAATAAGTTGTGACATTGGTAATTGGTAATTGGTGATTGGTAATTGGTAATATGATTCATTACTAGAAACCGGGGTTCTTTGTGAATCTCTTTCCTAGCTCAAAGATTTTTCATAGAAACCCGGTGTCTTTCCTAAAACCCGACCCTAATCTTGACAATTACCCATTACCCATTACCTATTACCAGCGCCTAGCAACCTGAGTTAATAGGGAATACCAGAAGATTATGACCTATTACCGATTGCCTTTTGTTGATTCAAAAGACCCATTTTTAGCCATTGTATTAACAATATTGAAGGAGAACTTTAGGTGGCTATAACAACAGCAGCATCTCGGCTGGGAACGTCGCCGTTTATTGATGCCGGTCCGATAGAACTGCGTCCCAATGCGACTCAGGGAGATATTGAAGCGGTGATTCTGGCTGTTTATCAGCAGGTATTGGGCAATCCTCATCTCCTGAAATCCGAACGTCTGGTAATTCCTGAATCTTTGCTGCGCGATCGCAAGATTACGGTGCAGGAATTTGTGCGTCAAGTCGCTAAATCGGATCTGTACAAGCAGAAGTTCTTCCACAACAATTTCCAAAGCCGGACGATTGAGCATAACTTTAAGCACCTGTTAGGGCGCGCACCCTATGACCAATCGGAAATCACCGAGCATATGAATCTGTATCAATCCAAAGGCTTTGATGCGGATATTGACTCCTACATCAACTCACCAGAGTATCAGGCAAACTTTGGTGAAAATATTGTGCCTTATTACCGAGACTTTGAAACCACTGGTGTAGGTCAGAGAGCGGTGGGATTTCCCCGTTTGCTACAACTTTATCGGGGCTATGCCAACAGCGATCGCGCCCAGTTGACTGGCAAAGCTCCTCGATTGGTCAAGGATTTAGCTCGTAATACTGCTTCTGCGGTAGTGCCTCCTTCAGGTGGTGCAGAGGGCTTTGCTTTCCTACCAGCGATGAAAGGCGATGCTTCCTTCAGTGCATTTGGTGGATCAAAAGCTTTCGGATCTGGTCGCCTCTTCCGGGTTGAAGTTGCAGGAATTAGCGGACCGGGCTATCCTAAAGTCCGCCGGGTTAACAAAGCTGTAATTATTCCCTATGAAGAGCTAACTCCTCATATGCAAAGAGTGCAGCGTCAGGGCGGTAAGATCGCTAGTATTACTCCACTCTAGGCTGAGCCTAAAAATCAAGTGTTGCTAATAGGGGTGCGCTTGCCTTGCCGCACCCCTATTAGCAGCAAAGCGACTTAGTCGAATACAACCCTAGTGGCTCTCGTTTGTGTAGCGGCAGCATTAATGCTGCCGCTACACAAACGGAGCAACGCAAGACAAGGACTATTAACTGATGCAAAATCAAGCAAAATAAAGTGTATTCTATCAATTTGCAAACCGCTATAAAAATTTTTGGATGGTGTTTCTTGTTGCGTCATATACAAGACTAATATGATGTCCGTTGAATTGCCCATCATAAAAAAAAATCACTCTGTTGTTGCGTAGGGACACGGCATCAGAGATATATAGGACAAACAATGGACGTTAAT
>DNGG01000168.1:5196-8188 GCA_003486675.1 Cyanobacteria bacterium UBA11372 | reverse complement strand
TCGGACTACGGCATCACCTGGACTGAGATGCGCGACGACCGAGAACTGATGAAGCTAGAGGGTGCTGAGGCGATCTCTCAGTTGCAGGAACTAGCAAATCTGATCAAATACAAAACCGAACCCAGCAAGCCATATGCTGCCATTTGGCAGGGCAAAGCGCCCGCAGCGGTATCGGGAGAATAAACTGGTTGTTCCACCCACCTTGGCGCCATAGATCGCAAAAACTATCGCAAAAACTAAGGATGGGTCAGATTCTGGTGAGAAATAGGGTGTAGGGTGTAAGTAACCCAATAGCGGGGATATAGTGGCTCAACGAATGCGTTGTGCTTTGTTTTAGCAAATTTTTTTGGTGGCGACCCGATTCGATTTGGGGCTTGCTACCTACATTCAATCTGGCGCGCATAGTGAAGATTGCTAGTGAAGATGGCGGTGAGATACGCCTGCGGCACTAATCAGCGCATCCACGCCGCGAGAGCGAACGCGATCGCATCCATTACTAGGTGGGTTAAATACTAGCTGGGTTAAACCCGATCAACCTCAGATCTGCTTAGCGGATCAAAGCTGAGTTATTGTTAAGATTGATTGACAGGCGCCCGAAGTCGAAGCGTAATATTAATTATGGCATAAAAGCTAAGGCATTGGGGAAAAAGCGCTAGTTAGATCTTTTTTGCACGGCTTTTCCAAAAATTTAAAATGATTCAGTAGTTGTGCGGGACACACACAATAGGGGAACATTCTAACCTAAGATGTGGTTAGTTTATCGACTGCACTTTGTGCGTTGGCAAATCAGTCGAATCGATAGCGTAACTTACTGTATCAACATTGTCAAGTGCTGGCTCGTTGAATGAGGCCATCCTTGGTAAATATGACAAACCAATAGCAATAACAAGTTGATTTTCCCATGTAGTTTTAGGATAAACGGCAAATTTATGATGATTGACCCGCATTCGAGAACGGCATTAATCTCATCGCTCCTGGAGTCGTCTCAAGGGATGGAATTAGAAAACCGACTGGGTTTGTATCAAGTATTTTTAAGGCTCTACGAACATCATCGCAGCCTCTTGGATGATATTCTGCGGTTAGAAAACGTAGCGAATCAATCTCTTAGGGGTACAGCACCCGGTTACGTCCAGGCAGGAATCCAACAGGGGCAACCTTATCTGATTACTAACTTACTCGATGGTAAAACCCAGGGACTGTTTCAGCCTGAAGGAGTGTGGCTCGTAGGTCGCGATCGCCGCGTTAACATACCGATTCGAGAGCAATGCATGTCTCGGATTCATGCCGCGATTCACTACGTTCCCAATGAAGGATTCTACCTGGTTGACCTGGGCAGCACCAACGGTTCGTTTGTCAACAGCGAACCCGTGTTTGAGCGGCAGTTGCTCAAAGATGGCGATCAAATTCGTTTGGGCAGCGTGGCGATTTCCTTTTTCACCTGTCCAACTTCCCAAACGTTAAAATCGGCACCCCCAGAAATCCTCGCTAAAATCCAGGCAATGGCTGCCAAACAAGACAATGCCTTAACAACGGCTGCATCTACTGCTGATGTCGAGCAACCCCTGCCAGCTGAGAAATCTAAAGACACAGACTCTTTCCCGCCGCTCAACAGCCTCAAAGAAGAGCCGCCCTCTGAATCTTCTCTCTCCCAATTGAGTTCATCGGTGCAATCAGAAATTTTAGACCGCTTTTTCAGCCAACAGATGCCAGCTGAGCGGAACTGAATCAATTTTAGGACTGAGGTGCGTCCACCAGCGGTGTACTGCACCATCTCCACCAGATCTGGAGTTGCTGCGTCAGCCCTGTAATTTTTAAAACCAACCAACCGGCTGCTAACCGTAGGGCAAAAGCCCTACAGTTAGAAATCTTTCAAGCTATTCTTCGTCCTCTAAAAGCTCCTCTTCGTCTTCATCATCAGCATGAGTCACCGAGTTGGCGGAAACCACGGCTCCCTTCTCTAATTTCTCGCGAATCTGCTGTTCGATTTGCTTGGCAAAGTCGGGCTTTTCTTCCATGTATTTGATAGTGTTATCCCGCCCTTGGGCAATATTGTCACCGTTGCAGCTATACCAAGCGCCCTTGCGGGTAATCACGCCGGTTTCTTCCGCAATATCGACAATGCAACCCATCCTAGAAACGCCTTTGCCAAAGATAATGTCAAACTCGGCAACTCGGAATGGGGGGGCGACTTTATTCTTGGCTACTTTGACTTTGACGCGGTTGCCAAATTCCTCGCTACCCTTTTTCAAAGTTTGAATCCGACGAATGTCGAGCCGTACAGAAGCGTAGAACTTGAGGGCGTTACCGCCAGTCGTTGTTTCTGGGTTGCCATAGGTGACGCCGATTTTTTGGCGCAGTTGGTTGAGGAAAATTACTGTGCAGCCGGATTTACCAATGTTACCCGTAATTTTACGTAAAGCTTGGCTCATCAAGCGCGCTTGCAAGCCGACGTGAGCATCGCCCATATCGCCTTCAATTTCAGCGCGGGGGACTAGCGCCGCTACCGAGTCAACCACTACGATGTCAACTGCGGCAGAACGCACGAGTTGATCGACAATTTCTAGAGCTGCTTCGCCGTTGTCGGGTTGGGCAACAAACAAATTGTCAATATCTACGCCCAATGCTGCCGCATAGGTGGGGTCGAGGGCGTGTTCCGCATCAACAAATGCTGCCACGCCGCCCGATTTTTGCATTTCGGCGATCGCGTGCAGCGCCAGGGTAGTTTTCCCGGAACTTTCCGGACCATAAATTTCAATTACCCGCCCTTTGGGTAACCCACCGCCCAACGCTATATCTAAAGTCAGCGCACCGCTGGGAATAATTTCCACCTTCATGCGGGTGGCGTCTCCCAAGCGCATGATTGACCCTTTGCCAAATTGCTTTTCAATTTGGTTCAGTACCAGGTTCAGGGCTTTTTGCTTGCCAGCGGTATCGTTTGATGCAATAACCATTATCCGCCTCTAGGGTATGAGGTTTAAATATTGTATGTTCT
>DNGG01000168.1:0-4960 GCA_003486675.1 Cyanobacteria bacterium UBA11372 | reverse complement strand
GTCAGCACTAGAACAGATATACCATTCTAGTTTAGATTTCCAAGTGCGGGAATGTCCGCCCTCGCCTAATCTATATTTGGTTTAGAGTTGCTTTGATGTATCGGAGTTTAGCATCTGACGAGGGTAGCTGGCGCCGTAACATTTCTTAAGCAATTTCCTCTAGGCTGGGAATAGCTGCAAATACTGCTGGTGGATTGCAATCCAGACGCGATCGCCCGTTTACAGGACTTACATCTTTTTTCATAGACACCCGGTTTCTTTGCATAAGTCCTGGTTTAGTCGGAAATCGCCGTTACACCCTTGAAGTGAAGAGTATTATGGATAGATCGCATCTCAATCGCCTCGTCGAAAGCGTCCGCTCTGAACTACTTCCCTGCTTAGGGATCGAAAGTGTCGATCCTCACGATCCGGTGATAGTCCGCCACCTTCCTGAACCCTGGCGGCTCCTGGGAGCGGGGAATTACGCTGTGGTAGTCTATCATCCTGACTACCCAGAACAGGTAGTAAAAATTTATGCCCCCTCCCGCCCAGGTTTTGAGGAAGAAGTGGAGGTTTATCGCCGCCTGGGTTCCCATCCAGCCTTCTCCGAGTGTTTTTATGCTGAAAATGGGTTCTTAATCCTCAAGCGGCTGTATGGAGTCACCGTCTACGACTGCATCCACCTTGGTAAGCGGATACCAAAGCGGGTGATACAAGACATCGACCAAGCGCTAGATTATGCCCGCAAGCGCGGTTTGTATCCCCATGACATTCACGGACGCAATGTGATGATGTACGAAGGTAGGGGACTGGTAGTGGATATCTCAGACTTCCTGCAAGAGGAAAAATGCTCAAAGTGGGATGACTTGAAAAAAGCCTATTACTGGTTTTATCGCCCCATATTATCACCACTGAGGTTGCGGATACCCTACTTTCTTTTGGATGTTGTCCGCAAGAGTTATCGCCGCTGGCGTCGCTTTGTTTCGCGCCTGAAGCAGTTATTTGCTTTGGCGTTAGTCCTGGGATTGTAAAAGCTTGGCACATTTAATCGTTCTTTTAATGCTGAGGTTTTCCAGAAGCTCAGCATCAGCAGTCTTAACAATTATAACCATCTCGTTTCACTTGCAGAGGCAGCATGACCGAACAAGATGCTTTGACATTAGCTCAAAAGTGGCTGGATGATTGGAATCGTCATGACTTAGACGCAATTTTGTCTCACTACGCTGAAGATATTGAATTTACTTCGCCATTTATAGTTCAGTTAATGAACGATAGTCGCGGAAAAATTAAAGGAAAATCGGCATTGAGAGAATATTTTGCGAAAGGGCTGGCAGCGTATCCGGAACTTAGGTTTGAACTCAAACAAATTCTGGTTGGTGTAGACAGTATTGTTATCTATTACCGCAGCGTTAAAAACTTGTTAGCAGCGGAGTGGATGCTAATTAACGAAGAGGGGTTAGTTGTGAGTGTCAGAGCGCACTATTCTTTGCGCTTGTAGTAAGGACTTTAGTCCTTGTTACGAACAAGGGAGGAGAAATGAATCATCTTATTTATTGCGAAACAATGGCAGAGTATAACCAATGGATGAATCAAAAACTATATGCCATTTGTGCAGAAATACCGGATGAAAAACGTA
The DNA here is from genome assembly GCA_003486675.1 of Cyanobacteria bacterium UBA11372. Classification (GTDB taxonomy): domain Bacteria; phylum Cyanobacteriota; class Cyanobacteriia; order Cyanobacteriales; family Aerosakkonemataceae; genus Microseira. The sequence goes on along the minus strand of DNGG01000168.1, from coordinate 3,345 downwards.
AGGAAAATTTGGGAGCGTTTTTCAAGTCTATTCATGGGATATTAGAGCATATACTGTTTGGCGATCGCGCGTGGATGGGACGCTTCACCAAACAACCTTTTTCGGGTAAACTAGGTCAGGATTTATATTCAAATTTCGACGAACTTCGCCAACAACGGGAATTAATGGATATTCAAATAATTGAATGGTCGAAGATGCTTTCCCCAGAATGGCTGGCTCAACCTTTTGAATATACCAGCAATGTGGATGGTAAAACTCGCGTTTTACCAACTTGGGTTTTGGTGACGCATATGTTTAATCATCAAACTCATCATCGGGGTCAATTAACGACTTTGTTGAGTCAATTGGGATACGATCCGGGAATTACCGATCTGCCTTGGTTGCCCAGTTTGTCCGATTAAAATTAAGAGTTTGGCTGCGAGTTTATCAATTCTTCTCTGAGCGATGGGGTTAGAATTATCAGACCTCTGACAATTTCTGCATCGGTGGCAGTTTTATTTACCACTTTTTCTGTAATTTCCAATACTTCAAGTGCCAAATGAGTTGGAATGCCTTGGTTTTCTAAACGTTTCAATTCCAAAATATCAATGCCTGCTGCCAAACCTGCTAAATAATCTTCTACAGTAACTTCTAAGTTTTCAATATTTGACATGATTTTACACTCCAATTGTAGGGGGGATGGGAAATGCGATCGCAGGTTGCAGCTGAGACTGAAAACCCCGTATCAGTTCTGAATGTAGGGTGCGTTAGCGAAGCGCGTAACGCACCGCAACCACCACATATCATATTGCTGCGTAAGCCCTGTAGTTGTTTTGTACGCGCGAATCTGGCTCAACACAAGGGGTAGGTTCGTTTTTTACTCTGAATGCATAAGTGCTGCTAGGCCAGAAGTATTAAAGAGTGTAACCTGATTCAAGAGAAATTGCTTGTGAATGTCAAACCTGCCGCGATCGCACCAACCCTCGGAGAACCTTTTGGCTATGATACCGCCTTCGAGAATCAAAGTAGGTTGGGTTGAGCTACGAAACCCAACCTACTCTCGTTGACATGCTCCCTGTGCCAATGCTCTATCTGTAGGATGCATATGGTAAGTTAGGGAAAAATCTGACCAAATATGGGCATTAAAGCCTATTTTATCCTTGATGCTCTAACACAAACCCCTAATCCTCAAATTAGTTGGCTATGAACCGCACTACTCGTCGTCAGTTTCTGCAATTTGCTGGTTCTGCACTGGCAACTATTGGCATCGACCAGCTATTATTCCAACAACAAGCTAAACGTTACGGTCAAGTGCTTGCTCAAAGTACTCCCCGCAAGCTGGCGTTATTAGTTGGCATCAATCAATATCAATCGCGACCTTTGGAAGGATGCCTTAACGATGTAGAGTTACAACGAAATTTACTGATTCATCGGTTTGGATTTAATCCCAGAGATATTCTGGTTTTACCCGATGCACAAGCGACACGCCAAGGAATTTTAACTGCGTTTGAAGAACATTTAATTAAACAAGCCAAACCTGGAGATGTGGTAGTTTATCACTATTCCGGACATGGTTCGCGCATCTCTGACCCGAACCCGATTGTTGTAGTCGATCCAAATAAAAAAGGACTGAACGGGACATTTGTGCCGGTGGATGGTAACTTACCAGCGGGATATCCCCAAGTCGGAGGGACTGTGAAAGATATCATGGGGCATACCTTATTTTTGCTGATGTCTGGCCTCAAAACTGAAAATGTCACCGTTGTTTTAGATAGTTGTTTTTCTGGTGGCGCTACCAGAGAAGCGCGGGTACGTTCTCGCGATGGTGGCGAGAATGTGTTAGTTTCTGCTGATGAAAAAACTTACCAGCAACAGTGGTTATCCCGGTTAAATATGTCGCCGGAAGATTTTGTGAAAGGATACCGCGCCGGGGTTGCTAAAGGTTTGGTGTTAGCGGCGACTGCGCCTAGCCAAGTGGCACGGGAAATTAATATTAATGGCTTTAAAGCGGGGATATTTAGTTATTTACTGACTCACTATCTTTGGCAGGAAGATAGCAATATCGAGCGAATATTTCCGAAGATTCTGCCAGAAATTCCCCAAAACTTTAATCAACTGCCCCGTTATGAAGTGAAGCCGGGGAGTAGCTATCAGCAGCAATCTCCCTATTTTATTGGTTCTCCGAATTCGACAGCACAGGCGGTGGTGACGCGAGTGAGTGGTGATACTGCCCAATTGTGGTTAGGGGGCGTTGATTTGCGAAAGGTGGTAGCGGGAACGGTTTTTACTGCGGTTAAGGGGACAGGACAGGTGAGAGTTTTGTCTCGCGATGGGATAGTTGCACAAGGAAAGATTGAGAAAGCAGTAACGGAAGGAACGCCGTTGCGTTTGATGGGGTAAATGGGGAGGGTTGTAGGGGCAAACCCCCCGTGGTTGCCCGATAATTGTAGGGGCAAACCCCCGTGGTTGCCCGATAATTGTAGGGGCAAACCCCCCGTGGTTGCCCGATAATTGTAGGGGCAAACCCCCCGTGGTTGCCCCTAAAAATCGGGTTTAGGGTGATATTTTTGCAAATGCAACGGTTTAGATTCCCACGCTAGAGGATTGTTGAGGATGTATTCGCGAATTTTATCCAAAGATTTTTGATTACGAACGATCTTCTCAAAATAATTTCGTTGCCAAAACCTTTTCTCAAAACGAGTCCAACCTAATTCATTAACTCCTTGTCTGTATTTGGTAGTGGTCAAAGATTTGAACCGATGAACCACATCCCCCAATGTCATTGGTTTGTAGGATGGGGGCGGGCACGTGGGGGGCGGACACGGGGGCACCGCCCCTACGGTGTTGTTGGTTAAAATAATGATTCCGTGAATATGATCGGGCATTAAGACAAAAGCATCTACGGTTACCCCAGGATAATGGAATGGCAATTCATTCCATACAGTTTGCACCATCTGCCCTGATTCGCTGGGGTATATTTCACCATTTTTGATTTGACTTAGTGTGTGCAAACCTCCATTGATGCAGATAGTGACAAAATAAGCCCCTGCTTGGGAATAATCGTATCCTTTGAGGCGAATGGAACGACGGTGATGCTTACTAGGATCGTATTTCATGATTTTGATGTGTTTTGAGAGGCGGTGTCCCCGTGCCCGCCCCGGTTACCTACCAATCATTGTGGCGATCGCACCTGGGTTGCCACATCAGCAATCCCACCAAAATCGTAATTTCATGATTTTCATGTAACTGGTAGGGGCGGTGCCCCCGTGCCCGCCCCGGTGTGATGTATGGTCAGGTATAACCATCAAGGTAGGGACACACCGGGCAACCACCGGGCAACCACCGGGCAACCACGGGGGGTTTGCC
>DNGG01000379.1:8578-9725 GCA_003486675.1 Cyanobacteria bacterium UBA11372 | reverse complement strand
GCTGGAAAATCCCCAATCCTGAGCTATTAATTAATAAGAGAGAGCAGCCATTAAAGGCTGCTCGTGAATTGCTCAACTAGCAAAGGATGAATCAGTGGTGCAAGCTTCAGACACATCCGCAGAAAATTGGGAAGACAACAGCGAGTTATCCTCCTTAAGACAACTCGCTTTACTCCAAGCCGCTCAACAGATTTACCGCTCCTACTACGAGAGCAATGCCAGAATGGTACAGCGTCCCGTTGGAGTGGTAATTAATCAAGTTACCTACCGAGGAAAGGTGCTTTTTTCTGGAAAGCCCATCCTATTATTCCAAGAAATTTTTGTCCCTTTGAACGAGATTGAATCAGAAATATATTAGGGAAATTTCAGATTATAGATTTGAGATTTCAGATGGCATTTGTAGGGACACGGCACGATTAATGTTATTAAAATATCCGACATATCTAGATTGCCGTGTCGCTGTAGCAAAAAACCAGTTTGTTTTAGGGGGCACGATCGATGTTGTTAAAATAGCCGCGAAATCTAGGTTGCCGTGCCCCTAAAGCTTTTACCATCTTGTCTATTGAATCAAATCTCAAATCCGCAATCTGAAATCTGCAATCTTTATTATGGATATCCTCACAGCGCTACCAGCAAACCTGTTTGTCTTTATCCTGGGAGCATCGGTTGGCAGCTTCCTCAACGTTGTCGCCTACCGCACACCAGCAGGGTTATCCCTCTTGTTTCCCCCGTCGCGCTGTCCCCAATGCCTTAACCAATTAAAAGCTTATGACAACGTGCCGATTTTCGGTTGGCTGCACTTAAAAGGACGCTGTCGCTATTGTAAAAGTCCCATCTCGGTGCGATATCCGATTGTAGAAGCAGTCACCAGCGTTTTATTTTTGCTCGTTTTCTGGCAATTTGGTTATTCCCCGCAAACTTTAGGTTATTGGGCATTTTTAAGCTGGTTGCTGGCATTATCCCTGATCGATCTCGATACCATGACGCTGCCAAATTCGCTTACCCAGTCGGGATTAGTGCTTGGTTTGGTGTTTCAAGGCTTTGTCGGTTTTCTGGCAACCGACATACCGAATCAACTCATGGCTGGTATTGTAGGTGCGGTGTTGGGAATTTGGCTGTTTGACGCGATTATTTTGGCAGGTTCGAT
>DNGG01000379.1:2485-8327 GCA_003486675.1 Cyanobacteria bacterium UBA11372 | reverse complement strand
GGCGATGCCAAATTAGCCGCGATGATGGGTGCTTGGTTGGGTTGGAAGTATTTGTTGCTGGCGGGGTTTCTTGCTTGTGCGGTGGGGGCGCTTGTGGGTGGAGTGGCGATCGCTCTCGGGAAGCTCAGTCGCCGTCAACCTATGCCCTTTGGCCCATTTCTCGCACTTGGTGCAGGTGTTACTGTCTTCCTGGGCGAAACCATTCTATCCACCTACCTGAAATTATTCTTCCCGCTGGCGCGATCGCTTGCTCTTGGTGCTTAAGCCAACAGCGGATTTTATCGCCTCATTCCCAAATCTGTCTTAAGATAAATTAAAATTATGATAAATATTTTTTGATCTGATCTCCGGCAAATAGACCTGAATCAAAACTCTCCGCGTCAGTCCTAACTAAGGGTATTCAAGCGGACATGATATTACCTGTCAATTGCGGAAATTACTGAAAGTTTGCTGTAGCGAGATCAAAAACCAAGCTCCGTAATTTTTACCATAGTAACAAATTAATAATTACATCAATGTTTGGCGGTGACAGCGATCGCAAAAGAGCTGATATTGTAATCACAGTACTCAAGGATAAATTCAGAAAATAATTTGTTAATATAAAACTTTAAAAAATAAATATCATGGTGACTCTTCCTGGCTATAAGAATTTAAAATTAATTCAAGCAGGTGCCACAACGGTTATTTATCGAGGGCAGAGGGAAGAAGATGAAAAACCAGCGATCGTGAAAATCCTCAAACACGAATATCCCACCCTGGAAGAGATTACGAGGATAAAGCACGAATACGAAATTACCAAAAACCTGGAATTATCCGGGATAATCAAACCTTATAGCTTAGAAAATTATCAAAACGGTCTAGCATTAATTTTAGAAGATTTTGGCGGGCGATCGCTGCAAGAATTTATCTGCGATCGCCCAATGCCAATAGTAGATTTTCTCAACATAGCCATTGGGCTAGCATCAAGTCTAGGAAATCTGCATAAAAACAACATAATCCACAAAGATATTAAACCCTCCAATATTATCATCAATCCCAAAACCCTAGAAGTCAAAATTATCGACTTCAGCATCGCATCGCGCCTGGTTAAAGAAATCCCGAAAATTAGCAATCCCAACTTACTAGAAGGCACGCTTGCCTATATGTCGCCAGAGCAAACAGGGAGAATGAATCGCAACCTAGATTATCGCACCGATTTTTATTCACTTGGCGTCACCTTTTATGAAATTATCACCGGACAATTACCCTTTAAATCCGCAGATACCTTAGAATTAATTCACTGTCATATTGCCAAAACCCCCGCCGCCCCCGATCGGATTATTCCAGAAATCCCCCAGGCAATATCTGAAATCGTCATGAAATTATTAGCGAAAACCGCAGAAGAAAGATATCAAAGCGCCTGGGGATTAAAAGCAGATTTAGAACATTGCCTAACTCAACTCCAAACCACCGGAAAAATTGAGAATTTCCCGATTGGTCAATTAGACTATGCCAGTCAATTGATTGTCACGCAAAAACTTTATGGCAGGCAACAAGAAGTCGCTAGATTAATGGCAGCTTTTGAACGTGTAGTAGGTGGGGATAATAAACAATCAAAAACTGAATTATTGCTGGTTTCCGGATACTCAGGTATCGGGAAAACTTCTATTATTAAAGAAATTCATAAACCGATTTTACGTCAGCGTGGTTATTTTATTGCCGGAAAATTTGACCAGTTTAAGCGGAATATTCCCTATGCTTCTATAATTCAAGCCTTCCAGTCATTAATGCGGCAATTGTTAACCGAAGCTACAGATAAATTGCAAATTTGGAAAAACAAACTTTTAGACGCTTTAGGACAAAACGGACAAGTGATTATCGATGTAATTCCGGAAGTCGAACTGATCGTAGGTAAACAGCCAGAAATTACCCAACTCCCACCCACGGAAGCCCAGAATCGATTTAATCGGGTGTTTAAACAATTCATTCGTGTTTTCACCCAAAAAGAACATCCACTGGTAATATTTTTAGATGACTTACAGTGGGCAGATTCAGCTAGCTTAAAGTTAATGCAATTGCTGATGACCGATCCTGAGAGTCAATATCTGTTATTAATTGGCGCGTATCGGGATAATGAAGTCAGTTCTGGTCATCCTTTAATTGAGACAATAGAAGAAATTCATAAAACCGGGATTGTTGTTAATAATATAGTGCTGCAACCGTTAAATTTAGGCGACGTGACGCAGTTAATTGCCGATAGCTTGAAAACCACAACAGAAGCAGTCAATTCCCTGGCAGAATTAATCTTTAATCAAACAGGCGGTAATCCATTTTTCTTAACGCAATTGCTCCAGGAACTCAAGAGCGAAAACTTATTAATATTTAACTTTACCTCCTTACCAACAGGGGAAATAAAGGGGGAGTGGCAGTGGAATATAGAAGAAATTCAGGCAATTGGTATCGCCGATAAAAGTGCAGTTGAACTGGTAGCTTCTAGAATTGAAAAACTTCCCGTAGCTACACAGGAAGTACTCAAGCTAGCAGCTTGCGTAGGGAACAGATTTACCCTAGATGTGCTTTCAATTGTCAATGAAAAATCCCCCAGCGAGACAGCAATTGAACTCTACTCAGCTTTAAAAACAGGGTTAATTCTTCCCTTGAGCGAAGCTTACAAAATTCCTTTAGTTTTTGATGTAGAACCATCCCAAATTTATAGAGTTGCGTATAAGTTTTTACACGATCGCGTGCAACAAGCAGCGTATTTTTTGATACCAGAATCTCAGAAAAAAGCCACTCATCTAAAAATTGGTCGATTGCTGCTGAAGAACGCACCAGGAGAGGAAATAGAAGCCAATATTTTTGATATTGTCAATCAGTTGAATCTGGGGATTGACATTCTCACTCAACAATCGGAAAAAGATGAATTAGCGCGGCTCAATTTAATCGCTGGACGCAAAGCAAAAGCAGCGATCGCTTATGAGCTAGCTTTTAAATATTTGAATGCCGGTTTAGAACTTTTAAGTGCAAATGCCTGGGATACTAACTACGATTTGGCATGGGCATTGTATGTTGAAGCAACAGAGTCAGCCTACCTCAGCGGTGAGTTTGAGCCGATGCAACAACTGGCTGAAATTGTAGTGCAAAAAGCTAATACCTTACTCGATAAAATCAAAGTTTATGAATGCAAATTTCTAGCTTGCACAGCCGAGAGAAAACTGCTGGAAGCGATAGAAATAGCGCTACAAACGCTGAAATTACTGGGAGTGAACTTTCCAGAAGAACCTACAGAAGAAGACATTAATCGGGCATTGGCAGAAACCGCTTCCTTGATGACTGAAAACGGCATTGAAGACTTAATGAACTTGCCGCAAATGACCGATGCCTATTCCCTGGCAGCTATGCAGATATTGAGTAGCATAATTCCTGCGGCTTACCATGCTGCCCCGAAACTATATCTGCTGATTGTATTGTCACAGGTGAATTTGTCGATCGCCCACGGTAATGCCCCCGTTTCTGCTTATGCTTATTCTGCTTATGGCCTCATTCTTTGCGGGATCGCGAATAACATTGAATTAGGATATGAATTTGGACAACTAGCGCTAAATTTGTTGTCGCAGCTGGGCGATAAGTCAACCAAAGTCAAGGTATTACTGTCTGTTGCAACTTTTATTTTGCACTGGAAATGTCATCTCAAGGAATCTCTATCACTTTTTCAGGCAGGATATCAAAGCGGAATAGAAAGTGGAGATTTAGAAACTACAGCTTGGAATTATTATTTTGAATCTCAAGCTTCATACTTGATAGGTGAGGAACTCACAAGTTTGCAGCGCAAAATAGAGTCATATAGTCATGCCATTCGCCAACTCAAGCAACAATTGCCGTTAAACGATAATCAGCTATTACGGCAGGTAATTCTGAACTTGATGGGGCGTTGTGCCGATCCCTGCCGTTTAATCGGGGAAGCGTATAACGAGGAGCGATCGCTACCACAACATCTAGCAGCTCATGATATGCAGGCACTTTACTACCTGCACTTGCACAAACTGATCCTTTGCTATCTGTTTGGCAACTATCCTCAAGCCCTGGAAAATGCTACTTTGGCAGCCAAGTATGTAACCAGCGTACCAGCGCAACCAATTGTGCCTCACTTCTATTTCTACGATTCTTTGGTGCGGCTGGCAATGTATAATTCCTATTCAGAATCAGAGCAAAACCTTGTCCTGAGACAAGTGCAAGCTAACCAGAAAAAAATGCGGTTTTGGGCGAGATATTCTCCCTATAACTATAAGCACAAATACGAGCTAGTCGAGGCAGAAAAAGCGCGAGTATTAGCGCAAAATATGAAAGCAATGGAGTATTATGACAGAGCCATTCAGGGAGCCAACGAACAGGGGTATATCCAAGAAGAAGCACTCGCCAACGAACTAGCCGCATTGTTTTACATATCTCGCGGCAGAAAAAAGATTTCTAAGACTTATATGACCGATGCCTACTATGGATATATTCGCTGGGGCAGTCAGGCAAAAGTGAGACAATTAGATGAAAAATATCCCCAATTAATTTCCCGAACAGTAGTCAAAGAAACTGCGGGTTTTGAAAACAATATCAATCCCACTACAACCACCAGTGGAACCAGTAGCGGCTTGTTAGACTTAGCCACGGTGATGAAAGCAACACACGCTATCTCTAGCGAGATTGTTCTGGAAAAATTGCTGGAAAAACTGATAAAAATCTTGATAGAAAACGCCGCCGCTCAAAAAGGATTTTTGATTTTAGCCAAATCCGATAAACTGACTATAGAAGCAGCAGCAGAAGCCGGAAAAGATGAAGTAGTTGTCTTGCAATCTATTCCCGTTGAAACCAGCGACGAGCTACCCATTTCGGTTATCAATTATGTTGCCAGAACTCAAGAAGATGTCGTTTTAGCTCGGGCAACGAAAGAAGGCTTATTTACTAGCGATCGCTATATCCTCAACTACCAACCTCTGTCTCTATTATGCGCGCCAATTCTGTATCAAGGAAAATTGATTGCTATTCTTTATCTGGAAAACAATCTGGCAACAGGAGTATTTAATCAAGAGCGGTTAAAGTTATTAAAATTATTGACCTCCCAAGTTGCTATCTCTATAGAAAATTCTTTATTATATCACACGTTGGAGGAAAAAGTATTAGATAGAACTAGGGAATTACAAGAAAAAAACGAACAGCTTTCAAAGACTCTGCAACAGGTCAAAACCATGCAAAATCAGATTATCGCCCAAGAAAAACTAGCTTCTCTGGGAGCATTAACAGCAGGAATTGCCCATGAAATTAAAAATCCTTTAAACTTTGTCAACAACTTTGCCGAGGTTTCCGCTGAACTAATTCAGGAACTAGCAGAAGAAATTAACAACCAAAAATCCCAATTGTTGGAGAATGAAACTGTTGAATATATCGAGAGTATTTTAAACGACTTAGAGCAAAATATTCAAACAATCAACAAGCACGGCAAAAGAGCTGATAGTATTGTCCGGGGAATGCTATCCCACTCGCGGGATAGTAGCGGTAAACGAGAATTATCCGACCTCAACACTTTATTGTCTGAGGCGTTTGGGCTAGCTTATCACGGAATGCGCGGCAAGGACATTAACTTTAATATTACCCTAGAGACGGATTATGATGATTCGATTAGTTTGGTGGAAATCGTGCCGCAAGATATTAGCCGCGTTTTTATCAATATCATTAACAATGCTTGCTATGCAGTGAAAGAAAAGAAACTCAAACTATGCCAAGAATTTGAACCGCGAATTACCGTGAAAACTAAAAATATGGGTGATTTTGTAGAAATACGACTCAAAGATAACGGTTTTGGCATACCGCCAGA
>DNGG01000379.1:1231-2239 GCA_003486675.1 Cyanobacteria bacterium UBA11372 | reverse complement strand
CCAACTGGGGAAGGAACTGGTTTAGGCTTATCTATCAGTCACGATATCATCGTCGGGCAACACAGCGGGGAAATTAAAGTGGAAACCGAACCCGGAATCTGTACGGAGTTTATCATTGTTTTGCCCAAGATTAATAGTGACAAGACATCCGCACGACAAGCCTAGAAACCTGGTTTATGTGTAGCTCTCTAGTTGCCAAATAGACGATTTTTAATCAAAAACCGGAATATATAGCTTAAATAAAAATCAGCGATTTTAGTTCGAGGTTCAGCATCATTGTTTGGGAGGTATAAAATGACAGCTAAAATCCTTGTGGTGGATGATGAAAGAGATTTAGAAAGGTTGATTTGCCAAAAATTCCGAAAGAATATTAGGGGCAAATACTTTGAGTTTGTGTATGCGAGCAATGGAGTGGAAGCCTTAAAAAAATTGCAAGAAGAAGCACCAATAGATATGGTGCTAAGCGATATTAATATGCCAGGGTTAGATGGTCTATCTCTGCTGACAAAAATCAACGAGATCGACCCGACGATTAAAACAGTCATTATGTCTGCCTATGGCGATATGGAAAAAATAAGAACGGCAATGAACCGGGGAGCATTTGATTTTCTGACGAAGCCGTTAGACTTTCAGGACTTAGAAGTTACGCTCAAAAGAACCTTAGAACATGTAAGAGAACTCAAAGAAAACCTGCGGTATAGGCAAGAAAAAGAGCAGGAATTGCAGCGCTCGGAAAAATACGCCAAAGAGCAAGCAGAACAATTACAAAAAGCTTTGCAAGAACTCCAGAAAACCCAAGCCAAGTTGGTGCAAAGCGAAAAAATGTCCAGCCTGGGTCAATTGGTTGCTGGTGTAGCTCATGAAATTAATAACCCGGTTAACTTTATCTATGGCAATCTTAGTCATGCGAATGACTATACCCAAAACTTGCTTAAACTGCTCAACCTCTATAACCAGCACTATCCCAATCCGAGTCCGGAAATTAAAGCTGAAATAGAGGCGATCGAC
>DNGG01000379.1:0-1068 GCA_003486675.1 Cyanobacteria bacterium UBA11372 | reverse complement strand
AAGCTGAAATAGAGGCGATCGACCTAGAATTTTTAATTGAAGATTTGCCTCGATTGCTGGGTTCAATGAAGGTAGGCTCGGATCGAATCAGGGACATTGTGCGTAGCTTGCGTAACTTCTCCCGCGTCGATGAATCAGAAATGAAGCCGGTAGACATTCATGAAGGCATTGATAGCACGCTCCTCATCTTGCATAACCGACTAAAAGCCAAGTCAGATTGGCCAGGTATTCAAGTTATTAAAGACTATGGCAACTTGCCCCTAGTAGAGTGTTATGCAGGGCAGTTGAACCAGGTGTTTATGAATCTGATTACTAATGCGCTCGATGCCCTAGAAATGGGGAATGAGATAGATGCAAAAAAGCCCCTAAAAAGCACAGAAGATTCGAGTTGGCTCAATACCCAATGCCCGCTGGCGCTGGCTTTATGCCACGTTCCTACGATTCGCATCACCACTGAAGTCATAAACCGCGACTGGGTAGCGATCCGAATTGCCGACAACGGATCTGGCATGAGCGAGGAAGTCCGCTCCAGACTTTTCAACACATTTTTTACCACAAAACCTGTAGGCAAAGGCACTGGGTTAGGTTTGTCAATTAGCCATCAGATTGTGATAGAAAAACACGGGGGTCAATTAAGGTGTATTTCAGCACCTGCTGCGGGATCGGAGTTCATTATTGAAATTCCAGTGCGGCAGTCAATTCACCAGCAGGCTTGGTTGCAACAGGTTAGTTGAGAGGTCAAGGTCTGATAAAATTTATCTGTGTCTTGGATTACGCTGTTGACAACAAGTAAGCGCTGGGAAGCCGAATTAATGCAGCAAATCTTGGCTGCCCACGAGATTCCCAGTCGAATTCTTGACCTGGGTATGGCTTCTTACCTGGGATCGGGTGCTTTCGCAGCATTGCAGGTGCATCCAGAAGATCGGTGGACAGCCCTGCTGCTAGTGAGTCCTGTGGAGGAAGATCGGCCATAAAACCCAGCTCTGGGCAGCAATCCAATATATGTCAGGGGAATGGCTTAGGATTGAAAATTACTCAGTCAAAAACTTTCGACTTATAAAAACTTAA
>DNGG01000378.1:4040-6726 GCA_003486675.1 Cyanobacteria bacterium UBA11372 | reverse complement strand
TTTTAAAGCCTGCTCTGGCAGGCAAAGTCTCGTGTAGCGACACGCTTTATACAAATTTCCTTTGAAAATGCTACATATCAACATTTAACGATCGTAGGGGCGGGTTTTACCAGCTCCGTTGGAGGAAAACAAACAATTTCTCTAAACCCGCCCCCAAGTGTGGCGCATTCATGGGAAAAGGGTATTAGGGTGTCGGCTACTCAAACGCCAGAATCAAGCATTGCCCAGAGGTGTTTGGCATCGCGAATAGCATGACCTTCCAAATCGTTGTTGAAATAAACATACACATCAATTCCCCGTTGCATAAACTCGCGAATTCGAGTTGCCCAAACTGATAACTCTTCATCGCTGTAGCCAATTCCCCATCGCCCACTATGCATTCGGATATAAGTCCAAGGTGCGGTGAGGCGGATATCGAGGGGAACTGTGGGACTAACTGGTAAACAAAGGGCTGCACCGGCGCTTTCTAGCAATTTATACACCTGTGGATTCAACCAACTATTATGACGAAATTCAAACGTATATCGTTGTTGTGGATACGTTTGCAGCAACTCTAAGAAAAACTCAAGCCGCGAGCAATTAACAGACCAAGTATGGGGAAATTGAAACAGAATCGGGCCAAGCTTTTCTTGCAAGCCAGATGCCCTTTCCATCAGCCGAGATAAAGGCTCAACCGGGTCTTTTAATTTTTTCATGTGAGTGAGATAGCGGCTACCTTTAACCGCAAAAAGAAAGTCTTGGGGACTTTGCTCGCGCCAAGTTTCAAACACAGATTTTTCTGGCAGACGGTAAAAGGAATAATTTACCTCTACAGTCGAAAAGTGTTGCGCGTAAAATTCAAGTTGCTGCTCGCCGTGCAACTCTTCTGGATAGAAAATACCCATCCAGTGTTTATAAACCCAACCGCTAGTGCCGAGAAACAGCATGTATGTCAATTAGTTGCAACAATCGCTGCCGTAAATTCTCTAACCTCAAGCGTTCAGTTGCCGAAATAAACGCGGCTTCGGGATACTGTTGCTGGGCTAAAGCCAGAGTTTCCCTATCTACCCGATCGATTTTATTAAAGGCAATCAAAGCTTTTCCTGGAAGCGCTGGCATTTCTTTTAAAACCTCTTCCACCGAACTGATATGACTTTCCCAAGCGGGATGGGAAAGATCGACCACATGCAGCAGCGCATCCGCTTCTGTCACTTCTTCTAGAGTGGCGCGAAATGCATCCATGAGGGGCGGCGGCAGTTCGTGAATAAACCCAACTGTATCTGTTAAAAGAATCGATCGCCGTTCCTGGGTTTTCTGGTCTACAATTACCACCTTTCGCGTTGTTGGATCGAGGGTGGCAAACAAGCGATCGCCTGTGTAAACTTCAGCATGAGTTAACACATTTAACAGGGTAGATTTCCCGGCATTGGTATAACCAACCAAAGCAATTGTGGGAATTTCTTGCTGTTGTCGCTGTTGTCGCAAGCGGGCGCGATGGGCTTGCAATTGGTTGACTTCTTGCTGAAGTTGTGCAATTCGCCGTTGGATAACTCGGCGATCGCTTTCTAGTTTAGTTTCACCAGGCCCTCTAGTACCAATTCCCGCCCCTAATCTCGACATCGCCTGACCTCGACCCCGCAGCCGAGGTAGCATATATTCTAATTGAGCCAGTTCTACTTGCAATTTACCGGCTTGAGATTGAGCGCGTTGAGCGAAAATATCTAAAATTATTTCAGTTCTATCTATGACTCGGATACCGATCGTATCTTCTAAGTTTCGCGCTTGAGAGGGTGAAATATCGCGGTTAAAAACAATCAAATTGGCGCGAACTTGATGAGCTAACTGAGCAATTTCTTCTACTTTTCCCTGCCCGACAACGGTTTGAGGATGGGGATGCGATCGCTTCTGTTTCACCGTCTCAACTACCTCTCCTCCCGCACTCTCAACTAAGCGCACGAGTTCATCTAAGCGATCTTGAAACTGCCGATCGGTCATATCGTCGGTCATCAAGCCCACTAGCAACACGCGATCGCTCTTTGTTCCATCTTGAAATTGATCGGTTTCAAATCCTGCTTCCTCTAACTCTGCTTCCCATTCTTCAACTAAATCATCGAAATCTTCCTCGATTAGGTCATCTAAACTGAGAGGAGGAGAAAGCAACCAAGGTGTCTCTAAATCCGGTACGAGGTGAGCTAAATAAGCTTCCTTAACATCCCCATCACCATTGCTAGTTGGAATTAACAACACCAAGGCATCTAAGCGTTGACGTGGCATTGCCATCAGTGCTGGTACATCGGGTGCATCTCCTTTAAGTTGAGTCGCAACGCAACGAATCCCGCTCAAGCGTTTAGCACTATGGCGAGGCAGATCTTGGGGTGAAATTTGAGTTTCTTGCGGCGTACCAACTCCGATTCGGACTACCTCCCCGCGTCGATTTATATAGGCGCAAAGTGGGCGATCGATTTCTGTACTAATCGCGGTTAAGTGTTGAGCAAATTCGGGAACTAACAAGCGATCGCTTGGCTGTCGCTCCTCACAAAGTTGCTGTAGTTGTTTGATATGACTCGATTTTAATCCTTTAATATTGCCGTAAATTGTTTCCATTGAAGTCCTTCAACAGTTGACAGTTGATAGTTGACAGTTGACAGGTAATATTTGTGAGATGATTTCCGCTAGCAACGGTAGCGTATAATTTTTGATGCTGTAG
>DNGG01000378.1:0-3656 GCA_003486675.1 Cyanobacteria bacterium UBA11372 | reverse complement strand
TCACGAGAAATTTTTTTAAACCCTTCCTTTGCTGACACTACCGATGCAACCGGACATGATATGAGATGCCTAACCATCAGAGGCATAACCAGCAGGGATAATGGTTTGGCTGGCGATCGCGCAACTCAAATCGATGTCTAATGGAGTCACCTCCGTCAAAGATGCCCACTGGAGATTTGTACCTTGCAGATTCGCTTTAGTGAGGTTGGCTCTCACTAAAATTGCAGCTCTGAGATCGGCGCTGGAGAGATTGGCTTCGCTGAGATTTGTATGGCAGAGATCGGCGCCGTGCAGGTTGGCTTCGCTAAGATTTGCCTGATGTAGATTTGCGCCATTTAATAGGGCTTTGCTTAAATTGGTTTTTGACAAGTCTATATGAGAAATTTCTGCGTAACTTAGCCTGACTCCAGTTAAATCTAAGCCGCTAAAGTTTCTTTCTCCGGCTGCGTATCGTCTCAAAATTTCATCTCTATCCATATGCAGGACTAGAAGTGCGATTTAATAATATTAGACTTCTCCAATAACTCTTGTGGGGTGGGCATTCTGCCCGCCTTTGAAGGTAGTTTTTGGAGAGGTCTATTACAAAGTAGAATAAATGCGATTCACTCTAACAAACGTCTACCGATAGGATAGGGTAATTTCTTCACAGGGCAGAATTTTTGTTAAGCTAATTTGTGTTGTGGAATACATTGGAATTTGGACGGGCAAGATGCCCATCCCACAAGAGTAGGAGCGGGTTTTACGACAGATCTTTGAACTCAGTGCCAAGTATAAATAATATCATGTCCTTTAGCTTTGGTTGTGTATGGTTTTTGATACTGTAGGGGCGGGTTTTACGAGAGATCTTTGCTACCAACGCCAAGTATAAATAAACCCGCCCCGGCTTAGGCTACCGATGCCACCGGACACGATATAACCCGCCCCGCCTTACTGTTTTAAGACAATCCTTGGGAAACAAAACCCGCCCAATAATAAGGATGATCGAAGGGTAAATTTTCATTACCGCATCGTTCTAACCGTTGCTGTTGAGCTTCAATTTTCCGCGCCGCTTCAAGTAACTTTTGAGACTCTTCTTCATTCGCCGCCTGCCAATGTTTTTCCATCATCGCTTTATGCAGTCTTCCGAGATGCTGCGCCAACGGGCTTTGATATTGCTCGGCAAAGGCTTTACCCGTTAGATTGCGTAAGTCTTGCTGTGCTTTTTGCAACGCTAAACTGCGCGACAAACCATCCTCGCGCCCCTGGTAGTAGAACAGAGACAGCATCGCACTTGCCAAATCTTCCACTGACCATAAGGTACTGACTACACTCCTGGCACCAGCACAGAGAAACCCGGTGGAAAGCGTCAGTATCTCATCGGTAACATCGGTGACAGAGAAATGGGTTTCGCAGTTGCAGGTGAAGACATCCGACAATTCCGGCATCCGCCAACCGGGGGACAGCAATTGCCCCAGCTTCAACTCACCATCCGCCAGTCGCAGTGCGGATTCTAGAGGTTCCTTGAGGTGGGAGGCGGCGTGGTGGCTGGTGTGGAGGATTTGCACTTGCTGCAACAGGTGTTTCACGCTGTCGATTTTGGCTTCTTTGCCTTGCAGTCGCCGCGTGGGGGGAATTTGGTAGGTTTTTGCCAGGGTTTCGCACTCGTAACGGGTAAACGGCAAGTCTTCGGTGGCATCTTCCACGATTCCCATTATCGGTTGCGGGTGCAGTGGCGGGCGATTGTGGCAATAGCTGAGAATTTGGCAACTGGGGACAACGCGGAGACGGAATTTATCGCCTAGATATTGGGTTGGGGGCGAAGTTGCTTGGGTTTTGGGTTTAGATGTCGGGATAGAGATACCGCGTGTGTTGGATTCAAATCTGGTATCGGTAGCTTGGCGAGGCAGAGCCTCTAGATTTTCGTTCCCAGGTTGAACCTGGGAACGAGATCTCTGTCTCTGGTTCCCAGGTTCAACCTGGGAACCCATTCCGGGAGGTTCCACCTCCCCCCATCCCATCCCACCAACAGCAACAGGCAATGCCGCAAACGGAATCTGATGCAACATCAAATGCGGTACGATAATCAATTCTTCAATCCCATTCAAATACTTAGCAATCAACTCATTCACTTGCAACCGCCGAGAAAGTTCAGCCAAAACACTCCCCATCTTGTCTATCCATTCCCTGTTTCCTGTATTTCTGAATTCCAGATAGGGAATCAACCAGTTATCCTGCAACCAAAATTGCAACACTTTCAACCCTTGTCCTTCGCAGGTGAAGAGTTGAGGCAACCGCTCTTTCAACAAGATAAAAACATGGGTGTCATTTCCAGTCAAATAAAAACTCAACAGCGCCGTCTTGTCGCTATCAATTAACCCCTGAATCTGGGATAAATTTAACGGATCGACTTGGAGTTGTCCCGCCAAAACCGGATCGCGGCGACGGAGTTCTTCCCAGGTTTGCTGTTTTTGGGCTTCTAATTGTCTGATGGCTTCCTCGTCTGCTTGCAAACTTTCCGGCGTGGCGATGCGCCTCGTGCCTGCCAGTTGTGTTTCTGTAGTTTGATAGGCAAGGGTAAGCAGGTTAATTTGCTGTTGCAGAGCGTCGTATTTCTGCCAAGCTTTTTCGACTTCGAGGTCAATTTCTCCCTGCTCGAAATAGCGGTTACTCGCCATGATATCGCCGATAGTTTTAGAACGAGAACGTTCGGAATATTCAATTGCTTTATCTAGTTGACCGTTGTTGATACAGGCTTGCACCATTTTTTCATAAACTTCGATCGCTTCTTTGAGGATTTCGTTGCGGTGTTTGTCGGTAGTTGCCCAGTTGCGGCTTCGTTCAACGGATGCAATGGCTTTTTCGTAGCTTTCGATGGCGAGCTGCCAATTTTCGATCTTAAAGGCTAGGTTGCCTAAACTGCGACTTGCTTTAAAACAATCAATGGGAAAAGTATCGGGAGTGTGAACTTGCAAAGCAGCTTGATAGGAAGCGATCGCCAACTCAAGATTGTCAGCTTTATCCCCTTTTATTCTGTCAGAGTACGCATTCCCAAGATTATTTTGCGTCGTTGCCCAATCTTGGGGAAAGGCATCAGGGGTTCTCACTTGCAAAGCATTGGTGTAAGCGGCGATCGCGAACTCAAGATTGTCAGCTTTATCCCCTTTTATTCTGTTAATATACGCAGTCCCAAGATTATTTTGCGTCATTGCCCAATGTTGGGGAAAGGCATCAGGGGTGTAAACTTGCAAAGCTAGGGTGTAAGCGGCGATCGCTAACTCAAGATTGTCAGCTTTATCCCCTTTGATTCTGTCAGAGTACGCAGCCCCAAGATTATTTTGCGTCATAGCCCAATATTGGGGAAAGGCAGTAGGGGTGAAAACTTGCAAAGCTAAGGTGTAAGCGGCGATCGCGAACTCAAGATTGTCAGCTTTATCCCCTTTTATTCTGTTAAGGTACGCATTCCCAAGATTATTTTGCGTCGTTGCCCAATCTTGGGGAAAGGCATCAGGGGTTCTCACTTGCAAAGCTAAGGTGTAAGCGGCGATCGCGAACTCAAGATTGTCAGCTTTATCCCCTTTTATTCTGTTACGGTACGCATTCCCAAGATTATTTTGCGTCCCTGCCCAATCTTGGGGAAAGGCATCAGGGGTGTAAACTTGCAAAGCTAAGGTGTAAGC
>DNGG01000494.1:15447-16881 GCA_003486675.1 Cyanobacteria bacterium UBA11372 | reverse complement strand
GTTTTAGGTGGCGCTTCTCTGGCGACTACATCTGGTATATTTTTCCCTAAACCAGCAGAAGCATTTATCATCGGCTTTATTCTTAGAGCATTAACATCCCGTGCTGTTTTTGGTAGCTTATTGCGGTTTGCTGCTGGCAGAATTATTCGAGGTGCATTATCCGACGCATTTGGCCCTTCTGAAGAAGAACTTTTGGCAATTCAACTAGCTGACCGCGATTTTGTTGAGCGTCAATTCAGAGAAAACAAAACCGAACTTGCACGCGCTCAAACCACTATTTTATGGGGGCAACAAAGACAAGATAAGTGGGGGCCAAATGTGGGTTTTGGCTTTGTTCAGAAGTATCAAGGTGAAACTAGCACCGCTAAAATTACTGGCCCTACACTGACAGGCATTCACGTTGCTACTCAAGTACTAGCCAAACAAGGACTTCCTCCTAATGAGCTTGCGGATTCTCTTTTACCCGTACTTTCACAATTTGATGATTGGTGTAGTTGGGAAGGAGATAGTTTCCCTGATGCGACCGGAAACCGAAATGTTTGTTTCCAAAACTATCGCACAGTCTTGGGTGAAGTGACTTCTCGCTATGAGTTAATTCAACCAGGTCGGGGTGGACGTGGCAATGTTGAGCTAATTGTTGAAGCTGGTGGTCAGCCGCGCCGAAATATCATCGTTGAAGTCAAATTTGCTTGAGAGAAACTGATGAAAAAGTCTGTCTTTAGTTCAACTACAGTAATTCTCTTGTCGGCTTCGTGCCTGTTGTTTAACAGCGAAACACAAGCAGCTAAAAAATTTAGCACTTCCACAGATACAATCCATCCAGAATTCCACTTACTTTCAGACTCGGAAACTCTGTTAGCTAGAAGACCTCGCCGAAGCTTGCCAGCATGGGTGGGGAGAGTGCCGAGAGGAAGTAGAGGACAATGGCTGGACGAAGAAAAGGGTATTTATCGCTCCAACAGAGGTAGTATTATTGGCCCTTACAGTTCGCTGGCAAATCATCCACAACGACGAGCTTGGCTGCGGCGAGAATTGCAGGGGCAAGATGTTCAGGCTCACCATCTGATAGAAAGACGTTTTGCCAGAATATTTGGTATGAATGGAAATGATATGCCTGCCGTACTCTTGACCAGAGAACAACACAGCAGAAGGATGGGTAGTGGTGGAATTCACGAGCGAATAAATCAACTAATTCGCCCTGGAAATAGATCGGGTATTAGAAGATATAACCCCACTCAAGTTTTGCAAGCGTATAGAGAAGCTTATAAGGAAAATGGTGATTGGATTGATGCAATTGGGGCAATACTGAGGCGGTAGTAGAGAGCGATATTTGGATGCGATCGCACCCTCTCCCCACGCCAAAAAACCTAACCCCCCAACCCCCTTCCCTGCAAGGGAAGGGGGAGTAGTTTTCTTGCTCCCCTCTCCTTGCAG
>DNGG01000494.1:0-15244 GCA_003486675.1 Cyanobacteria bacterium UBA11372 | reverse complement strand
CCTCTCCTTGCAGGAGAGGGGTTGGGGGAGAGGTCAAGCGTCAAGCGGTGCGATCGCTTCCAATCATCCTTAGATTGCTACTTCTTCCCCAGTTACAGGTGCTTCTAGGTCAGGTTGTAAGTCAAACACTAGGACAAAAGAAGCTTGAGGTATCAACTGCCGCAAGCGTTGCAAGTGACCCTCTGCATCAGACCGACTGCGGAAGCGACCTACAATTGTCCGTTGCATTTTCGGAAGCAGGCGCGCGATCGCCCAAGGATTCAACCTTGCTCGATAAGCATTGAAATCAGTATTATGTGGCATGATGTGTTTATCCGTAAAAGGTAAACGAAAGGGCGTTAGTTCAGTCTCTTGGCGGGGATGCGCTAACGCCTTTTCTATAAAGATTGAATCTGATATCACGCTAATTGTCAATTGTCAATTGTTAGCGCTAAAACTTAGCGCTAACTGAGTTTTAACCATTAGTCATTTATGAATTTGCAAGATTTAAGAAAACGTGCAGGACTGAAGATTATGGATGTATCAATTGAATTGGAATGTGCGCTTTCTTCAATCCGGAACTGGGAAAAGGGAAGAACAATGCCAAGAATGCAAGTGTGGCAGGTGTTCCGCCTGCGGGATCTGTATCAATGCACCGAAGCAGAGTTAGTGGAAGCGATTGAAGAGTCAATGATGACTCAAGAGAATTAGGCTTGATTTTCACGGGATGCGATCGCTTTTACTAATCCCCATAAAATTCAGATCTGGTAGAGTGTCTTAGACAAAAAAGTTATTAATTGTAGTTATTCAAGCGATCGCGCTACATTAATAATATGACGAGCGCGCCCAAAACTCAAATGAAAGCTGAAGATTATCCATTCGTTAAAGAACTGATAATTGACACTAAGGGTACTATCCAAAAAGTCGTTATTAATTTTAGTGATTATCAGCGCCTTTTAGAAGCGATGGAGGATGAAGGACTCGTACTTGCCATGAAAGAAGTAAAAGATGAAACCCCCCTTAATTTAGATGAAGCGCTAGCCGAACTTGAAAAAGAATGAATACACAGTATCTACCTAGTTTTATTAAAGACCTCAAAGCGCTTAAAAGTACGCCGGTTTTTGAACCTATTCAAGCACTGGTTTTTGCAGAGATACCTAACATAACTAAATTTGAAGATATCGCCAACTTGAAAAAGCTAAAGGGATATGAAAATGCTTATCGAATTCGATTAGGCGACTATCGCATCGGTGTTGTATTTGATGGCTAAACAGTTACGTTTTACAGGGTAATACACCAAAAGTAATTTTATCGCTATTTTCCTTGAGCTATTTTTTTTATAAGCGAGCCAACTCATTTGAAAATGAGTTAGCAAATCTGACTATAATTAGATTATTATTCATCTATTCTATCCCATAATTTAGAAATAGGCCGCGTTTCTACGGTTTTTACTTGTTGTAAAGCCCGGTTTAAACTCGCTTTAATTTCTGCAACAGGGGTATCATCAGGAGCGCATTCAGACTCATCATCCGTCACTCTACCCCTAAAAAAGCCGATGGTGGGATTTGAACCCACGGAAAACCCTTTAATCCACGCAACACCAAGCTTTTCACTCACTTTTCTCTCGCTTATCCAAACCACTGAGAGAAGATTGAGAGAAGAAAATGACAGACTCAGGTAAATTGATTGGTTACGAAGCATTGATAGCGCTCTATGAAACGATGAAAGCAAGTACACCAAAGGGAGTAGGGCTTAAGCGGGAAACCAAAGGCGGTAAATCTTACCTTCAACTTCAATTCACCATAGGTGGTAAACGGGTCGCTAAAGCGTGCAACTGTACCTTCACCGAAGATGGTATCCGAAATGCGGTTCTGAAGGCCCAGAAGGTAGCTGAAGCCTTAACAAAATTTTCCACCGAATCTGAGTTTCTGGTATGGTACGATTCTGAAATCCTAGAGAAGAACCGCATCAAAAACGACCTCATCACATTTGGCGAAGCCATAAAACTGGTTGAGGATGACTTTTGGCGTGGTAAATCTCGGACAACGAAACGTAAGCGCGATCGCAATAATCCAAGTGACCAAGCATCGTGGGATAGGGTTTATTGGGAATATTACAAACACCTTCCATCTGACAAAACAATGAATGCGTCTGACTTCATGGAAGCGCTTGATCGGTGGGAGCCGGGGATTAAATCATACAAAGATGCTGTCAGCGCAATGCGAAAACTAGCGCGATTAGCTGAAAACTCTGCTTGCATTGAGAAGTTGAACAAAATAGATTCAAGACAGACAGAGTTTCGTGATGACCTTCAAACTATAGATATCGACGAATTTCTTGCAATACGAGATAAAGTATTGGGTATCACGGAAGATTTGCATCGCAATGCTAACTTAGATTCCCGTAAGGATTGGATGTGGGTATTTTCAACTCAGATGGTTTACGGCTTACGTATCGGCGAAGTATTTGCCATCTTAAACTTAACCAAGTCGTTCAAAACACCGGATGGTGTAACAATACCGCCATTGAACGACCCCACCAATAAAACTAACCTGATAGCTATTGGGATGTATACAGACATCGGCACAACAACCAAAACTGGTTACCGACTAGCAGCACCAATACCGCATCCACGATACCCTGATTTGATTGAGCGGTTAGAAATCAAGGCTTGTCGAAAACCAGCAAATAAACCACGGGAAGATAGCAAACCAGAAACGATTGCAGCTTTTTATCCTCATACAGCCATCAAAAAGCTCATTAAATGGCATCTTGACAAAACCCAAACCCATGCATTACGTCACCTTGCCAACATGAATGGACGAATGTCTGGAGTCAATCCGACAGCGCTAGCGCAATCATTAGGGCATTCCCTTCAGACGAACGAAAACGTGTATACTAAGCGTCAAGCCACCAAAACCACAATAGACCTACTGCTCAATTCACAAAAGCAGCCATTGGGGCTTACAAGCGCTATAGAGGTGGCTAAAACTCTGCTAACGCAACATCCGTCTAAAGTGGTACACAAAGCCGTCATTGACCTTTTAGCCGCCATCTATCACGAAAGTGCCGACGCCATAACGGAAATGCTGCGGAATTAAATTCTTCAAATTTAGCCCAAAACGCTAAAAACCCCTCCGGGAGCCAATCTCAGAGGGGTTCTCTTATAGCTGAATTTAATTAATTAAATTCTGGCATAGGGGAAGGGGTGAGCCATCAGCGATCGCCAACTTACCAGTAAACCACCTGAAGCGGTACTCGCCCTACCCCTTCCTTGGAAATATCTCGCATCCGCTCCTGAAAAACTTTCCATCCATTGCCATCAGGTGGTAAAACGATGCATCCCGCACTTCCTGGCACATTAGCGTCAGCATGGACGCCAAAATCACCCCGTTGTACACCACCAACAGACACCGTAAATGGCTTAATCGCGTAAAAATTACCTTCAATGCCTTTCTTGTTTGGCATAGGAATAGCTTTGGTTTCTACCCAATAATTTTTTAACCCTACCTCCATTGTCGCAGGTATAGCGCCCCTTCCTTTTGAGTCGGTATCATCTCGGTCTTGATTACCTACCGAGCCACTGGTAGCCCGATAAATATCAATCAATTCACCGTTTTTAGTTAATATCATTCGACCTTCTAACAAAGTATTAGAGGGACGTAAATCCATAAAAAACGTAAGCATGTAACTCATACCCATCACTCGTTTGATTTTTTATTGGTCAATTCTTCAAATATTTCTAGCGCTACATCTTTCCCTATCCCATCATAAACAACCTCCGCTAATTCAAACCTATACCCAACTTTTCTCATCAACAAGATTGACCACCTATCCTGCAAAGGACCAACTCGTGTCAATACATATGTTTCTTTTTGATACCTTAACATTAGTCATTCGTCTCATTTAAATCGCCAGGACTTACAGATTCCACTTGTTTTGGCTTCCTGGCGGCTTCATCCTCTTCTTTTTTAACAGGTTCGTTGTCTGGCCTAAGCTTTTTCTCTCCATCCTTAAGAGCTTTTTGAAAGTTCTCGTTATTTTCGTTAATTTGGCTAATATTCTCCTGAATTTCAAGCGTGGTACTGGTTAACTCCTCAAACACCTGCGCCAGGTTGGTAGCATTTCCGATACCTTGGTTCAAATTTGTGAGCTTGCGATGTAGCAACGTGCGATGGCTGTAGTTCTCAGGGAACCATGCACCAACATCAAATACTTGACCAGCACGCCGTAATGAATTACCTACTTTGGCGCTATTTTCTGCTGCAATTTCTGCAAGGTTTTGCGTGTTATCCAGTAAGTCCCTCAGTGACCATAACAACGTGCTTCCAGTACTGACGATTCTGTTGGCTGCTGCCCATTTAGCTTTTAACTCAGTCCAGGTTTCAACCCCAAATATAGTTCGTCCAATTTGGTCTACTGTCTGAGTAAATGCTCTTCGACTGTCTACACCTTCATCCTCAAGACCTTTTACTCCAAATGCATTAAGAGCGGCATTTAAACCATTGTCTACTACTTGAAATAACGTTTCTAGCAATCCCCTACTTAGCATCGCTGCATTGTGGATAACCCCAATAAGAGTGATTACATCAAGAATTTGTCCAACATTTATCATTTGTCCAACTTTCTTAAATTTTTGCTTCATGTTCTCAAAACCATCCTCTATCTTGCTAGCGGTTTCAGCAACTACTTGCTTAATAGTATTGGTGTTTGTGTGAGTCCTATCTAACAAGCCATTCGGCGCATTTACCCCTGCTACTGTTAGTGTTGCTACTGCTGCTGCACGATTATCAAACTGCCATTGCTCAATCCTGTTAAATTCAGCCCTAGCTTCAGACTGAAAAGAATCAACTTGACTGCTTAACTGAGTCCTGGTAGCGTTGACAGCTTCTCTAACTCCAAACGTCTCGGTCTTAATTAGCTCATTAGTAGAAGTTGTTGCGATTCTGATTCCTCTAGCAATATTACTTTGTGCCTGCTCAAGATTATTATTAACCGCAACAACATTATTGTTAACTGCTTGAAATCCTTGATTAACAACATCTCTTAATCCCATTAGTTCTTCCTCCAATGCCGTTACGCGATCGCGCAACGAAAGTAACTCATTAATGATTCCGCTGATCCGCTGTATCTCTGTCTCGATGAAGAATATCGCCATCAAAATAGCAAAAGTAACAGCAATGATTTTTAAGAGCATTCCTAGGAGTGCCTTCCCTAAATTTACTAGGCCACCAATACCACCCCTGAGAATATTCCCTGCTCCTACTGCAATGTCATCAGTGACAGTTCCTAGTTGTTGAATGAGAGACTCAATGGGGCTAGGTGTAAATCCTGGTAATGTTCCTGCACTAACCATCGCGGTAGTGACTGCACTTCCACTCGCAACAGTAGCGGCAAAACTGCTTAAATCACCACTCTGAAGTTTTTTAGCGAATTCTTCATCTAATAATGTACGAATGCCTCCTAATCTGTTCATCAAGTTTCCATACTCTGAGCTACCACCATTCGGGGGGAATCGTCCTGTCATTACTGAAATCTCCTCAAGTTTTCTTCCACTCTATCAATATCATTAATAAATCTGCTGTACTCTTGACGAGTCATACAAAAGTATCCTAAATCAAAATCACTACTAATGGGAATGTCGCAAGGTGGTGGTGGTGGGTCATCTGGTGGATCGGGTGGTGGATCGGGTGGTGGATTAAACGGTTGTTGTGGTATTCCATTAATAATTAAAGTGCGACTTCCGTTTTCGTATTTATAAGTGCCTCCATCATCCCAAGACACAATACCTATAAAGATAAGTTGACCAATATAAACCCTGACTCCTTCACTATTTTCAAGAGTTGCAAATTGTTGGTTTCGCGATTCGTAAAACCATCTTCTGCCTGGGAAGTAGAAATCTCTCTCTCCAGTCATGGTATTAACGAGAACATCTGGTTGAATCAGCCTAAAGTCATTTGATGTATTTGAAGCAACCAATACTCGTTCGTTGACGGATGCATTGTAGGGTGGTGCATTACGAAATGTCCTTGTTTCTTGTCCAGTCATTTGCATTTCAACTCTAATTCTTTCTCCACCTGGTAAAGGAAACAATTCTCCATTTCTATTGGTTGGGACTTCAAATTCTGGGCATACTCCAACAGTGAAAGGAACTCCACGAGGGGCAGTCATCGGATCGCCCAACAAAGGAAGTATCTTTAAAATGTCATCTATTTTTATACAATTAGACATAGTAAACCTCTTAAAGTAAAATGTCTTCTACTAACACTGCTATTATCAGACGTTTTGCATTACTTGAACATAACCCTAGGGTTAAACGATATTTTTCTAATATCGATGATTTTGAAGGCGAGTTATTAGAAAATGGACGAGCATTAGCAAGGCAAGCTTGTCTGGTAGACCCACTAGACACGATTGACATAGTCCAGTTCAAGATGTGGCTCTTTAATGATTACATTGCTAAAAGTGACTCAAGTTTTTATGCTATTCCTGTTGCAAGATTTCACAGCGAAAGCAACGAATTTAAGCCTCAATTACTGCTGTATTTCCAGGGAAACAAAGAAGATGAAGATGGAGATACAGGCATACTTAGTGCTGAAATTAGTTTTAGACTTTTTTGGGAAGAATCCCAAGTAACGGAGCTTCGTCTTAAGTCCCTTGCAACAGAGATTAAAGCAAGGTTTGCAACACCGCGATATCAATGGAGAAAAGGTACAGAGATTGTTACTTACTATAAACCCTCCGATGGCTTTGAGCTAAGACTTTATGTCGCCAACAAAGCAGAGGGTATTCGGGTGATAAAGGATATCTGTCGTCTAGCCGATCGCCCTTATGATGACAACTGCATTAATCACAGTACCAGCAATCGCAGTTTCCCGGTAAACCCAGGAACGGAAATGGTATTGGGTAAACAACAGAAAAAGAGGCGTCGTAGAGCTATAGGTGAGGTGAAGTTTGAATATGCTCAATTTAGTTGGTACAAGCTTACTAAGCCAATAATTTTAGTTAACGCTGGATATAGATTTAGGAGAGCGGTAGAGTACGCTGATTTTTAACGACCTAAGTATTTTATTTGTGCCAACCTTCAAGTAGCTGTATTCTTTGGTTCAAAACGAAAAGTCTTGTCCTGCTTGCTGCCTTATGTGTGGAAACCATAGGATGTCCACGCAATTTAAAAGCTCGCTGTAATGCTAAGTTAGCAATGTTGAACAACAAAAGAAATTAACCATGGCTCGTAAAAAACGATTTAGCGCACTACAGCGAGCGCTAAACTTACTTCGTCCGCAAGGTACAGCGGGTGAAAGTGGACAGACTCCTGACGCACCTGCTGGCACTCGACTTCGGTATTACCAAGACTGGAGAAAAGGAGCTAGAGAAGTAAGCTATACACGTGTTGCTGCAAGTAACCCGGGAAAACTAGAGTCTACGACTATTGAGTTATTTACTATTGGAGGAACAAACAACAAAGCAACCGCTAAGTATTCAAAACGATCCGGAGATGTTGTTACCAACATTGGATTATCACCAACAGCGTTGGGCTATGGAACTGTTGCCGCTAACTTCTTAGGAAATTACGTTCCAGCAAAAATCACTGTTTATACAGGTGGTGCGCGTTCTACTACTTCTACCCCAAGTAAGCTCACCGGAAAACCGTATAAAGGTCGGACTCAAGCCAAGACTTATACTTTACCTTTTGGTAAAACTAGCACGAATCCGACTTACGGAGAAGCAGCTAAAGCTCTAATAGCAGCAGCTAAAGCAGCAAGTACTGTTGTTGGTGCAAGCTGTAGACCAGAAGACCTTATTGTTTAGCAATCAATAAGATGATGGATGTAAAAGAGCTACTTGGTATTCAAGTGCTGTTTTCTGGTGACGATGAAGTTGATAACGAGAACATTGATAAATGTGTTGCCGCATCTATAATTGTTGATGTTTTTGGCAACACATTTGACGGAGAGTATCTGTTAGAAAGTCTTTATCAATTTGAAGTAGACATGGACGAATACGCTGATGTTGTTGAAGTTAATTTGATGAACGCAGGGTTTTTGTTGTGACTCAGCCCATTCTTCAATTAGGAAGAGCCGATTTATGGGAAGAGGTACACAATACAGTCTACAGATCGAGTGGATTCGTTGGAAGGCGTCCAATCCCAATACCTCATGCATTCGTGCCTCTTACTTTTACTAATTTTGTTTCCGCTGTTTGGTGTTCTAGTCCATTCGCGGAAGACAGAAAATGGCAGAGAGGATGTAAGGTAAGTCAGGTAACTCCTATAGGTGCTTCCATTGCAGGACGTAATGGCGCAATAACAGAGACAAGGATTATTAGTCAAGGTATTCCAACGCTATTAGCGTTTAGTCAATATACCAATGAGTATTCATTGCGCCTTGACTTTTATCCTTGGTATCAAGAAATTCAAGTCATGGTGTATCAATACAATGGTGTAGTGTCAGATACTACTACTGAGTCACTTCGTAACATTCAAACCAGTCTTAATGTAATAGCTCAAAGGTTACCATGACCAATCAAATTACTGTCAATATTTCTGCTTTAACTGATAGGGTTGATACGTTACAAACTGCTGTTACCACCCTTCAAACAGAGTTAGTACAGATTCGTAATACCATTCCGGTAAATCTACCAGAATTTACAAACCCTATACCAGTAAACATTCAAAATGCATCACCACCAGTAGATATTACTGGAATCTCTACGTTGCTTACTGAAATTAAATCTCTACTTGAAACATCATCTTCACCACCCTCTATGCCACAAGTGACCTCATTACTTGAAGCCTACCCTCTTTTAGGTAGTACGATTACTACAGCTAATTGGAGCGTAACCACTCCCACTGATTTATCTGCAATTGTTGATAGCAACCTCAACACTGCTACAGGATGGGGTCAATTAAGTGGTATGTGGAACAAGGGTCATTTTGAGTTTGATTTAGGTATTGAAGGTCGGTATTACATTGAAGCAAAAATAGGGATTCAGATTGACCCTGGATGGCCTAATGCGCTGGTGGAGTATTCAATAGAAACATCCCCGTCTGGAGTTGAGTTCATACCAGTCTGGCAAGCTAGGCTTCGTCCAGGAACAACCGAAAGAACCTCGACAATCTGCTCTTGGACGAATGGACGATATATTCGAGTTTGCACTACTGATTTAGGTGAAGGTCAACCTCGACTAAGGATGTACAGTTTTAAGGTTTGGAAGGTAAATGTACCTACAGGATAGGGAGGGAGTTAATTGAAAAAATCGTTTTATGCGATCGCAGCTTTTTTTATACTTTTCGCAGTTGCTTGTGGTATGACGAAAGGTAGTTTTACCTACAAATCATCCAATCATGAGGTAATGTTTGAGGTTCAAGCTCAAGACGTTGAGACGGTATCTGCCCTTCTGGGATTTTTATCGGTTTTGATTGGGGCGTCAAAGTGCGATCGCCGTCCCGACTGATTACCTTTACCCCCCCTTACCTAAACAGAATTTAATTAATTAAATTACTGAGATATTAGCTGGCTTTAGGGTATATTTTCCTAACTTCTAGTATCTCAGTTTTTTTGTCAAACCTAAATTTTCTTAATCTTTTCTTTAGAAATAATTTAATTATTCCTCTAGACAGACCTATTCGATAGCGTGTATAAAAAAAAACAATCAAATTTTGGTAATAGCAATTACCAAAATCATTGATTGGCAATATGCCGACAATCCTGGAAACCGTTGGACACAATCTGTAGTGCGTCAAATGCTAGACCATTAGGGTCTAGTACTTTCACGGTGGTACAAAAAAGGAAAAAAAAAGGATGGGCTACCCGAAGCGGCATTAATTCGTTATGACACTTCTTATGTCATGAAAAGATTTGAGCAGCTTTTCCTGAGTCCATTAGGAATGAGTGCTGCTGACCTTGCTAACGCTTATTACGACTGGAAGGTATCTCAACCAATAGATTCTTTGGATGACGAAATAGACAAAGAATGGGATGCTGAGGAAATTTGATAATTATGCCACAGGTTATGCATTAATTTGTTGCGATTATGACAATGACCTGTGGAACATTCTTGAAGTTTTGCCTATCAATCGTTCCAAAAAACGCACTTACAAGGTTCACCTTACAATCAAGGGTTTTGCTAATGCGATTGATAGGCTTTATTGCCTAACTAAGCAATACCACGAAGAAAGCAGAAGTCCTAATGAAGCCCAACTGTCCTTTACCATTCAGAAGAAACCGCTATAACTCAAGAGGTCTATGGTGGTCACAATCAGAATATCGAGAAACGCCAGTAAAGGTATTTGATGATTCTGAGTATTTCGCCTCTCCTTTTGAGTTAGATGTTTACCGGCGTTTAACTGAATTTAGCTCAATCGTAGTATATCGTCAGCATCCTTTACTTGTAAAAGACGCTACAAACGTTTACTCACGAATCACTTGGCGTTGTGATTTTCGAGTTGAACACGTAATCTACCCTAACAAATTCTTGAATATTGAGGTCAAAGGATTTGTTAAGCCTGAATTTAAGCATACGCTTAAATACCTTGAGTATTTTAGTTATCTTGAGTATTCTCGTTTAATTTTGATAACTAAAAGACCTCAGAAGATTGACAAATACATCCACAGCTACACGATTAACGATATTGCATACTTGCTCGAAAATGCAGGATTGAGGTAATTATGGCTTGGCTAAACAAACCCGAAAGAAACAAAAAATACCCAAAATATGCTGAGGTCATGTATGACCCTCATAAAAGTGAGATAACCTTTGATGTTGCTGAGGGTCGGTTTTTTAAAATCGATGGTGGCTATGTGTTGTTGGCGGTTATTAATTCAATGACTGACGTTAAACCTGAAAGTAACATTCCAGGGACAGCGATATCGTTTGAGATTTTTAACCGAGAGTATGAGCGATATGTCAATAGCGAAAACCCAAGTGCTAAAACAACACCATCGAAAATGCAGATAGAATTGTGTAGCTTTTTGGATAAGGTTCAAAACGAACCAGAGGAATTCTTGTTTATTGATGAAGGAGTGCTAAAAGGAAACTTCAAAGGTTCCTTCCAATATTCGTCATCGTCTGTTGTTCTTGATTTAATTCAAGGTAAAAACGATCTACTCTACAGATACCTTTTTAAAGAGGTTCAATCTGTAAAACCCGACAAAATTTCTGAGTCATTATCAAAGGCTACTGAAGGTAAAAGAGTTGGTAGCTTTAGCAGTCAATCAGAGCAGCAACGGCTAGAGCATCGCTTAAATCTTGTGTATAAAGCTTTTGCGCCATATGCTCCTAACCCTGACGAATTCAAGTTAGAATTTTCGTCAATCATCTCAGTAATGGTGGGACTGGCTGCCAGTGAAGATGATTTCGAGAAATTAATCTACAAAGAGGTTCGTTGGTTGCTAGAGCTTCTCCTTCGCAGTTCTTAAGGCTAGGAATTTAATTAATTAAATTAGGGAGGTAAAGGGGCTACCCGCCCCTAAATTTAGCATGGTTGAACCCATTGATTATGCAGCCATTAGAAAACTGTTGCGGAGCAAGGATTATCCCTGGGATGTTTCAGTACCTTTTGGTAAAAATATAGAACGTCTGATAGATGAATGTTTTTGTGTTCCAAATGCAGAGATACAAATACCATTGTTGACTGCTTACGCATGTATTCCATCGGCTTTGTGCGATAAGTTGCCGGTATTGTTTATTTATGGTGCTGAAGGTTGTGGTAAGACTGAGTTAAGTAGTATTTATGCAGCAATTCATCAAACTCAAGTGTTTGCTGCTAGCTCAACCTTTGCCTCAATTCGTAACGAGATAGACAATAAAAGGTTTCAGTTTTTTAATGTAGATGGTACTGATTTCCAGCAGAAACTTGAAAAGAATTTCTGCTTGGTATTAGATAACCTCAACAAGGAAACTTTGAGCAACGATCAACTATATACTCTGCTTCTTACTGGGTATAACCGACATAGTTCTAACACCATTATTTCTGTTGAAACAGGAAAAAATCGAACTTTCAGTACTTTCTGCCCAAAGGTTCTTAGTTCTATTCATGGTTTATTCTCAGAGCCTCGCTACCGCGAATTAGGTCGGAGATGTCTGTATATTTCGATGAAGCCTATTGAACGGCTTACAAAGGCTGACAGCCCTAACAGAATGACCAGAGAGAACGATCCTGGACAGTGGGATTTGTCTGTACTGGCTAGTCAGTATAAAGAGTTTTGGTCAAACAGAGACAATTTAAGTCGGTTTCTCGTTATCAGAGACAGTATTCCGACAAAGATTAATACTCCAATTTCAACAGCATATCTGTCTCTCTGTTTGGATATGATTGCTTCGGCTATCGTGGCAGGTGTTTGGCATAATTTCGACGATGCTTTAAGTTGTTTAGAGACTTATTGGAGTAGCCGTACTGAGCATACAGAAGCCGTTCCTTTAGTCGAAGTTTTAAGGAATTTCATTCAGCAACAAAAGGAGGTATCTGAGCGAAATGGATTGCGATTAACAACTCTTGAGCCTTATGCTTTAAAGCAGTTTCTCGTGTTCGCAGTTCAACAAGCTTGGCTTGACAACAATCCATCAAGTTACGAATTAGCTGAAGCCCTTAAAAGCTTGGGTTTTATGCGAACACGAGATGCAAAAGGTGTCTGGAAGTGGATTGGTCAGTAAGTCCAAGGAACAAAGTTCGTTAAACAACTCAGGAGAATGAAATCATGTACCGAATTTATTTTCAAATTTCAGCTTATTCAGCTAAAGTATGCGATCTTTCTGCTAAATTTTTTTGGACGCATTATTTAGATGGAAATATTCATTTACTTCTACCAACTGGTCAAATAACTGACCCTTTGAATGGCAGTAATGAATTGATAGAAGCGACTGAAGCTCTTGATTATCAGATTCATAATTGCTTAATCGCTGATTTTGCAAACGAAGAAGAAAGGAAGGATGCTCTCACGAATTTAATACTTGCAGCGATAGAGTATTCTTGCTTATTTGCCGTTGTTTCTTCCCTAGCTATTGATGAGGCTAAAAATGAGTCAAGATAAACCTCACAAGAGCAAAATCGCCGAAGTAAAAATCGGAAACCATACGGTAGGGTTTTACCAGATTAAACATGGAAGCAAAAATCGAGGCATTACTGCTTCGGTTACCGTTCAACAACAACGCCGTTGTGCCTATGTCGGCACAACTCTACCTTCTGAAGATATATTGATTGATTTTGCCAAATCAATGGTTCTTCCTTCTCGCACGGAATGGCTTAATCGTCCCAAAAAAAGGGAGTGCCGACCTAAGAAAGCAGATCAGCCCAGCCCAAAAACTTTTCCGCCTGAACAATATCCCCATCTTTATGCACCTGGGACGGTTGAGAAGATTCAGTTAAGGCGGACGATAGGGGAATGTCGTCTGCTACAGGAAAAAGTTAAGGAGTTAACTGCCCAACTGCGCGGGTCGGTACTTCAAACCGAAAAACTGATTGAACAAGTTAAAGCCCTGGAAATAGCCGGGGATATGCAGGCTGCACAGATAAGACAGTTAACGCATGAACGGACTGAACTCTTGGCTCGCCTTAACCAGGCTTTGTGATACCCTTCCACCTTTTCCATCAAAAACTAATGACTCAGCCTTATAAGCCCCTAAAAATGGAATCACTTGATTTACGCACATACACCGTACAACCTAAACCCTGCAAGACCTGTCCTTTTGAGGGAACCAATCCAGTCGCGGTGTCTCCAAAGCGTTATCAGCACTTCATCGATAATTTATGCGGTAAAGGGCAGCACCTCTGCCATACTGCTAACAACAAGATGATTTGTCGTGGAGGACGAAACATTCAGTTGCGTTGGTTATGTGCAATAGGGATGATATCAGAGCCTACTGACGAAGCTTTCAACGCAGCAATGAACAAAGCATTGAATGGATTTAGCCGGAAGGCACTGGGAGATAATGAAAATGCAGAATGATAGTTATTGGCAGAAAGTTGGCGAGCTATTGCGAGGGGCTACCGAAACTGCTGAACAACTGGCGATCGCCGAGCGTAGTTATCAATCTTTGCTGGAGGCACTAAACCGAATAAATTTCATTCAACTCGCCAAAGAAACCGACAAACCCCCCTCGGATCGACATACAGAACAAACCGTCAGCGCCTATCAAGAACTCAATACGCAAGCTATAAAATTAGCTTCGGAGATAGAAAAACACCGCTTGATAATCGAAAAGCTGACAGCGGACGTACAGAAGCTCCAGGAACCTATCGGTGAAATTGAGAGTATCAAGCGTCAAATACAGGTTTTATCCTACTCACAAGGACTTTCACTGAAAAAAGACCCACCACCAGACAGCAACGCCATTAAACCCGGAGATGTTATTGTTTCAGGCGATCGCCCTGTGACGAGCAAGTTACTTGGAGCCTTCAACACGATGTCGTTGCCTCCTGTAAAGTACAAAATTGTCAACTATTTAAGGGTCAAGAAGGAGGTGTTTTACCCAGCAGAAGTCGCCAGGGAACTGGATTTACATGTCAGTTACGTGGCAAGGATTTTTCGGGATTTGGAGTCGGACGGGTTTCTTGTCTCGATCGATACCAATGGATACAGAGGGCGCAAGCTTTATAAGGTCGTTGAACCGCTTTAGCTTACCCCCTCATCTATATCCAGGAATTTAATTAATTAAATTCCTTCTCCAGATGTCCAACCCCCCAGGAATCAATCTTGGGGGGCATTTGCATTTTAACCCAAAATTGTCTGAACTCGACATAAGTACTAGAACAGGCTCCAAGCACCAGGAAGACCAGCGATCGCTGATATCTGCAACTTGTTGCCTCAATGGTTCTTTTCGCGTTTAAAGCGCTTTTGGTAAGTCTGAACTTTTGGTTTACCTACAGCCTTGACCACTATATAGCTAATTAGTTATGCCGCTATCCGGCTCCACAGCCGGATACAGGACGTTGTATCTGTAAACCATTTCCTGGGGTTATAATAGAAAGTTTTGCTGTTAGTGACTTGATACGGGGGTCGTAATGGGTAACAGTTACCCACTTGACTTGCTCCAAAAAGTATGTTTATGGTGGTAGTTGAGAGAAATTTGAGAGATAAGCTGGTTTTGTTTGGTTAGTGGATGGTTCAGACTCATCATCCGTCACTCTACCCCTAAAAAAGCCGATGGTGGGATTTGAACCCACGACCAATTGATTACGAATCAACTACTCTACCACTGAGCTACACCGGCACTGCCGATTTAATATCATAGCAGACTTCCCAAAAAATTTACATCGATAAACTGA